>JBLMXB010000014.1:0-63817 GCA_050257555.1 Hyphomicrobiales bacterium
CGACACGCTCTACGAAGGCCGGCTCCGGCTCACGGTCGAGATGTGGAACACGGCCCAGAAGCGGGTCGGCTACGTGCAGCAGGAGGCCCGGGCGCAGGTCGTCGACGCCGCCGCCACGGCCGATTCGCTGCTCGGGGAGGTCTACGCGCTCGGCCTCGTGGAGAAGCCTGGCCGGTACCACTATCGGGTGACGGTCGAGGACATGAACGTCGCGCGCACGGGGCTCCTCTTCAAGATGAAGAACCAGAAGCGCCAGGGAAAGGTCGAGGGCGACCTCGACATGGGCCCGTGGCTCTTCCGGGACCCGGGACTGAGCGGTCTCGAGACCGCGTGGCGGATCGGGCCACGCACCGAGAACGCGCTCTTCGCGAAGGGCCCGTACGAGGTGCTCCCGCAGCCGAGCCGCCAGTTCGGCCTCTACCGGGACGTCGTGTCGGTCTACTACGAGATCTACGATACCCCGCCGCCGCCCGAGGGTCGCTCCTATCGCCTCCGGACCCGGATCTGGAACACGAGCGGGGACACGCTCTTCACGAGCGTCGACTCGCTCTCGGTCACCGAGGGAGCGGCCTGGCCGCACGCGATCGCCGTCGACGCGTCCGCGTTTCCGGCCGGGCACTACTTCCTCCGCCTCGATCTCGCGCGGCAGGGCGAGCCGGTCGCGGCCAGCAGCCAGACCGAGTTCGACATGCTCTGGGAGCCCGACTCCTGGCGCGCCGATGCCGACCAGTTCTACGAGGTGGCCGCGTCCGCGCTCTTCACCGCCAAGGAGGCGAACGCCTTCGCCTCGCTGCCGCTGGGCGAGAAGGAGGTCAAGATCGAGAAGGCGTGGAAGGAAGCCGATCCCTCGCCCGAGACCGCGGAGAACGAGATGCGGGCCGAGTTCGAGCGCCGGGTCGCGGTCGCGAACGCGCGCTTCACGGTGTTCCAGCCCGGCATGCTCTCCGATCGCGGCCGCGTCTACATCCGGTACGGCGAGCCCGACGAGATCAAGGAGGAGCGCCTGCCGGTGAACGACAAGACGCTCGGCTACGCGCTCGGCAATTCCATCCCCGAGGCGGAGAAGGACCGGCTGACGCGGACGGACTCCGGCGTGGCCGACACGAGGCCGTACGAGATCTGGACGTACGACGCGAAGGGGAAGGAGGCGGTCCAGCATTACGGCATGAACGACCTCACGAACGGCATGAAGTTCGTCTTCGTCGACGATCAGGGCTACGGCGAGTACACGCTCCGGTATTCCTCGACGTCCGGCATGCACTGACGTCCCGCCGCGCACGCCGCCGCACCCTCCGCCGCGCACGCGAACGCGCGCCGCACCGCCCGCCGCATCCCACCGCATCCTCCTCCGGTATCCCTTGACTTCGCCGGGAGCGGTCCCTAGAATCGCGTTCTAAGTTGCTTGTACCGCGTCAGTTACTGGCAACGCGACCCAGGCAAGGATGGGCCCGATGCGCATCGGAATCCTCACGGGCGGGGGCGACTGCCCGGGCTTGAACGCGGTCATCCGCGCGGTGGTGCAGCGCGCGGTGAAGAGCCACGGCTGGGACGTCGTCGGCGTCCGGCACGGATGGCGCGGCCTCCTCGTCGACGAGGTCGAGCCGCTCGACCTGGCGAAGGTCTCCGGCATCCTCCCGCGCGGCGGCACGATCCTGGGCACGTCGCGGACCAATCCCTACAAGGAGCCGGACGGCGAGGAGCGCATCCGCGCGGCGTTCCGCACGCACGGCCTCGACGCGCTCGTCGCGATCGGCGGCGAGGACACGCTCGGCGCCGGGTCGAGACTCGCGCAGGCGGGGCTTCCGATCGTCGGCGTTCCGAAGACGATCGACAACGACGTGAGCGGCACCGACGTCACGTTCGGCTTCGACACCGCGCTCACCATCGCGACCGAGGCGATCGACCGGCTGCACACCACGGCCGAGTCGCACGACCGCGTGATGGTCGTGGAGGTCATGGGACGCCACGCCGGCTGGATCGCGCTCGAATCGGGGATCGCGGGCGGCGCCGACATGATCCTGCTGCCCGAGTTCCCGGTCGCGTTCCGGGAGGTCTGCGACGCGATGCGGCGCCGTCACGAGCGCGGGAAGAACTTCAGCATCATCGTCGTGGCGGAGGGCGCGCAGCTCGCGGACGAACAGGGCCAGGCCCTGTCGGTCCACGGCGAGAAGCGGGACGCGTTCGGCCACGTTCGGCTCGGCGGCATCGGGTCGGTTCTCGCGGAGCGGATCGAGGAGCAGACCGGCTTCGAGACCCGCTACACGATCCTGGGGCACATCCAGCGGGGCGGGTCCCCGACGGCGTTCGACCGCGTGCTCGGCTCGCGATTCGGGGTCGCGGCGGCGGATCTCGTCGCCCGCAAGGGCTTCGGCCGGATGGTCGCGGTCCGGGGTCCGGACATCATCGACGTTCCCCTCGCGCAAGCGGTGGGGCGGCTGAAACTGGTCGGGCCGGAGCTCTACGAGATGGCCCGGGTCTTCTTCGGATAAGAGGGGGGATTCCGACGTGCGCGTCGCCATCAACGGGTTCGGCCGCATCGGGCGCCTGGTCGTCCGCGCGGCCCTGAAGCGGAAGGAAGCGATCGACTTCGTGGCGGTGAACGACATCACCGACGCGAAGACCCTGGCCCATCTCCTGACGTACGATTCGATCCACGGCACCTGGCCGGAGCGGTTCGAAGCCGCCGAGGGGGGGCTCCGGATCGGAGGGAAGACGATCCGGGTCCTCTCGGAAGCGAACCCGACGGCGCTCCCGTGGAAGGATCTCGGCGTCGACGTCGTCCTCGAGTGCACCGGCAAGTTCACGGATCGCGACAAGGCCGCCGTCCACCTGGGCGCGGGCGCGAAGCGGGTGCTCGTCTCCGCGCCGTCCAAGGGCGCCGACGCGACGTTCGTGATCGGCGTGAACGAGCAGTCGTTCGATCCGGCGAAGCACCAGGTGGTCTCGATCGCCTCCTGCACCACGAACTGCCTCGCGCCCGTGCTCGCGGTCCTCGAGGGCACGTTCGGGATCGAGCGGGGGCTCATGACGACCGTGCACGCGTTCACGAACGACCAGAAGGTGCTCGACGCGCCGCACAAGGACCTCCGCCGCGCGCGGGCGTCGGCGATGTCGATGATCCCGACCTCGACCGGGGCCGCGAAGGCGATCGGCCTCGTGCTGCCGAGTCTTAAGGGGAAGCTCGACGGCATCGCGATCCGCGTGCCGGTTCCCAACGGCTCGATCATCGACGTGACGGTCCAGACGGCGAAGCCGGTCACGGTCGCGTCCGTCAACGACGCGATGCGCCAGGCCGCCTCCGCCCGCCTGAAGGGGATCCTCCAGTACAACGAGGACCCGATCGTCTCGCAGGACGTGGTCGGCAACCCACACTCCTCCATCTTCGACGCCCCGCTCACGATGGTCTCGGGCGATCGCATGGCCAAGGTGCTCGCCTGGTACGACAACGAGTGGGGATTTTCCAACCGCATGGTGGACGCCCTCTTGATGCTGGGCCGCTAGCCCGGGGAGGCAATCATGTCCTATCGCACGCTGAGCGCGCTCGAGGCGGCGGGTCGCCGCGTCTTCGTGCGCGTCGACTTCAACGTTCCGCTGACGCCCGAGGGTGCCGTCGCCGACGACACCCGGATCGTGGCATCGCTCCCGACGCTTCGCTACCTGATCGAGAAGAAGGCGCGCCTCGTGGTCGCGTCGCATCTCGGCCGTCCGAAGGGGAAGCGGGATCCGAAGCAGAGCCTGGCGCCGGTGCGCGACGCGCTCGCGCGCTACCTCAAGACCGACGTCGCGTTCGCCGCGGAGCTGGTCGGACCGGAGACGGAGGCCAAGTCCCGCGCGCTCCGCGACGGGCAGGTCCTCCTCCTCGAGAACCTGCGCTACGACGCGCGGGAGGAGGCGAACGATCCCGAGTTCGCCCGCGGGCTCGCCGCGCTCGCCGACGCGTACGTGAACGACGCATTCGGCTCCGCGCATCGCGCGCACGCCTCCACGGCCGGGATCACCGCGACCCTCACCGACACCGCCGCCGGATTCCTGATGGAACGGGAGCTGGCCGCGCTCGGGAAGCTCCTCGCCTCGCCGGCCCGGCCGTACGTCGCGCTCCTCGGGGGCGCCAAGATCTCCGGGAAGATCGACGTGCTCACGAACCTCCTGCCGCGGGTCGACCGCCTCGTCGTCGGGGGCGGCATGATGTTCACGTTCCTCCGCGCGAGCGGCGTCGCCGTCGGGCGCTCACTGGTGGAGGAGGACCGGGTCCCGCTCGCCGCGGAGATCCTCGCCGCGCCGGAGAACGCGTCGAAGATCCTCCTCGCGCGCGACGTCCGGGTCGCCGCCTCGCCGGACGGGAGCGACCCCGGACGGATCGTGGCCGCGGACGCGATCCCGGACGACGTCATGGGGGTCGACATCGGGCCCGAGGCGGTCGGCGCGATCGCGCGGGCGCTCTCCGACGCGAAGACCGTCTTCTGGAACGGGCCGATGGGGATCTTCGAGAAGGAGCCGTACGCCGCGGGCACGCTCGGCGTCGCCGCGGAGATCGCGCGCGCCACGAAGCGGGGCGCCTTCACGGTCGTCGGCGGGGGCGACTCCCTCGCGGCGGTCCACCGCGCGGGCGTGGAGGCGGAGATCAGCCACTGCTCGACCGGCGGCGGTGCGTCGCTCGAGTTCCTCGAGGGACGGACCCTGCCCGGCGTGGCCGCGCTCGAGGCCGCCTCGGCTCCGGCGCGCGGATGAGGATCCTCGCCGGGAACTGGAAGATGAACCTGGGGCTCGCGGAGGCGCGTGCCCTCTACGCCGCGATCGCCGGCGCGAAGGACGCGTACCCCGGCGTGACGTTCCTCGTCTTCCCGCCGTTCACGGCGCTCGCCCCGCTCGCCGCGGAGCGGGGGGCGGACGGCCCGGGACTCGGGGCGCAGACGTGCCACGCCGAGGCGAAGGGCGCCTTCACCGGCGAGGTCGCGCCGGAGCAGGCGCGGGACGCCGGCGCCGCGTACGTCCTGGTCGGCCACTCGGAGCGCCGGCGGCTCTTCTGCGAGGGAGACGCGATCGTCCGGCAGAAGCTCCTCGGCGCCTGGCGCGCGGGGCTCCACCCGGTCCTCTGCGTGGGGGAGACGCTGGCCGAGCGGGAGCGGGGCGAGACGCGCGACGTGCTGGCCAAGCAGACGCGGCGCGCGCTCGAGGGGGCGCCGCCGAAGGCGCCGCTCCTGGTCGCGTACGAGCCGGTCTGGGCGATCGGGACGGGCGTCGTCGCCTCCGTCGACGAGGTGGCGGAGGCGCACGCCTGGCTGGCGGAGGAGCTGGCGTCGGCCGGGCGGTCCGGGACGGACGCCCCGCGGCTCCTCTACGGCGGGAGCGTCGACCCCAAGAACGCGGGGCCCCTCGCCAGGATCGAGGCGGTGGACGGCTTCCTGGTCGGCGGGGCGTCCCTCGAGTCGGAGTCGTTCCTGGCGATCGCCGCCGCCCTGGCCGCGCCGGGGCGGGCGGGGCGCGGTGCCGATTGACCGGCCCGGACGGCCGTGGTAGGCTCCTCTACTCGCCGTAGCGGTACCCGTCCCAACGAGGAGGCTTCCGTCGCATGTCCGGCTTGCTGATCGGTCTCATTTCCGCGATCCACGTGCTCGTCTGCCTCGCCCTCACGATCACGATCCTGCTCCAGTCGGGGAAGGGAGGCGGCCTCGCCGGCGCGTTCGGCGGCGGGTCGAGCCAGACGCTCTTCGGCGGCCGGGGCGCCGCGACGTTCCTGAGCCGGGCCACGACCGTCCTCGCCGTGATCTTCTTCGTGACGTCGCTGACGCTCGGCGTCACGAGCTCCCACGCCGGCGGGACCCAAGCGAAGAGCCTGATCCAGGAGGAGGCGAAGCGCCGCGCCGAGCAGCGCGCCGCGACGCAGGGAGCGACGGGGACGCCGCAGCCGTCCGAGCAGCCGTCGGCGGGCGCGCCCTCGAACGCGCCGCCGGCCGCGACGCCCGTGCCGCCCGCGGCGGGGAACGGGACGTCCGCTCCGACCGGCGGCACGAAGTAGACCGATGGCTTCGCCCGGGTGGTGGAATCTGGTAGACACGTACGTTTGAGGGGCGTATGGGTAACCCCCGTGCGAGTTCAAATCTCGCCCCGGGCACACGAAGGGTCCCCTTCCCTGTGGGGAGGGGACCCGTTCTCTTTCAGCCGATCAGAGGGACTGCTTCGATCCCGGGTGGGGGAGCGGACCGAGGATCTGTCCGCCGGGGCGCGACGCGGGCGGCTCGGGTATGATGCCGACCAGACGGATCAGGAACCGCTCCTCGGCGCGGATCTCGTTCTTGGCGCCGCAGTGCTGGCAGCGGATGTAGGAACGGCGGGGATCCTCTTTCAGATGGAAGATCTGATTCGGTCCGAACAGCTTGCCGCAATTCAGACATTCCACCGCGGGGTTCGAGACGAGCTCGGCCATCTCGGGCATCGCGACTCCTTCGTGGTTGGGCGTGTCGTGCGCTCGGCGCGCGCGCGGGGACGCGCGGTCCCCGGGACGCGCCGCGCCGTCGCCATTGTAGCCGCCGGCGCCCCGCCCCACAAGCCGCCCGCGCGGGGTGCATCGTGAGCGGCGCGCCGGAGCCGAGCCGCTACGACGCCGGCCGCGCCGCCGGCTACTGGAGTGGCCCGCGCTTCGAGTTCGGCGACGAGCTGGCCGCGGTCCTGAGCCTGGGCGAGCCGCGGCACGTGAACCAGGCGTACGACGCCTGGGAGACCGGCCTCCTCCTCGACGCGCTGGCGGAAGCGGGCGTGCCGCTCGCGGGCGCCGTGGCCGTGGACGTGGGCGCGGGCGTCGGACGGGTCGCCGTCCGGGTCGCGCCGCTCGTGGGGAAGCTCGTCGCGGGCGATCTCGCGGCGGGAATGCTGGGCCGACTCCGGCGGAATGCCGCGCGGGCCGGCGTCCCAAACGCGCTCCCGGTCCGGTTCCGCTCCGACCGGCTGCCGCTCCGCGACGGGGCGGCGTCGCTGGTCCTCTGTCTCGGCCTCCTCGAGCACCTGCCGCCCGAGTCGCGCCGCGCCACGCTCCGCGAGGCGGCCCGCGTCCTCCGACCGGGCGGACTCCTCGCGCTCGTGCTGAACAACGAGGAGAGCCGCTTCCTCCGCGATCCGGGCGACAACCCGCATCGGGTGGGGAGCCAGCGCGAGAACGGCTACTACTGCGCGGTCGTCGGCGACCGCGCGGTGCTCGCCGAGGCGGCCGCGGACTTCCGCGCCACGGTGCTCGGCGCGAACCTCCACTACTCGCTCCATCGCCACGCGTCGCGACTCCTCGAGGACGACGCGCGGCGCGATCCCCGGCTCGCGCCCTTCTTCGAGCGCGCCGCGGCGTGGGATCGCGTGACGCGGCCGCAGGGGCCGCTGGCCCGGGCGGCGGCCGACCACCACCTCCACCTCCTCGTCCGCCGATGAGCGGCGCGCCCGTCCTCGTCACCGGCGGCGCCGGATACATCGGGTCGATCCTCGTGCGCGAGCTGCTCGAGGCGGACGTGCGCGTGCGCGTTCTCGACCGGTTCCTCTTCGGCGGCGAGGGGCTCGCGGGCGTGCAGGACCATCCGGCGCTCGAGCTCTTCCCGCGCGACCTCCGCGACCCGCGCGTCCACGCGGAAGCGCTGGCCGGGGTCGAGACCGTCGTCCACCTCGCCGCGATCGTCGGCGACAAGGCGTGCGCGGTGGACGAGGAGCGCGCCGTGCAGACGAACTGGACCGCGACGGTCTCGCTCGCGCGCGCGGCCAAGGCGCGCGGCGTCCGCCGGTTCGTCTTCGCGTCGACGTGCAGCGTGTACGGCGAAGGGCGCGAGGAGGTGCTGACCGAGGAGTCGCCGGTCCGTCCCCTCTCGCTCTACGCGGAGACGCGCTGGCACGCGGAGCAGGGGCTGCTCGAGCTGTCGGGCGACCCCGGATTCGAATCGGTGCTCCTCCGCTTCGGCACCGTGTACGGGCTCTCGCCGCGCATGCGCTTCGATCTGGTCGTGAACCTGCTCGCGCGCGACGCGGTGAAGAAGGGGGAGGTCACGATCTTCGGCGGGGAGCAGTGGCGCCCGTTCGTCCACGTCCGCGACATCACCCGCGCGCTCCGGATCGCGATGGACGGCCCGCTCCCGGCGGGGGTCCCGGTCCTGAACGTCGGCGACAATCTCGAGAACTACCAGCTCCGCGACCTCAAGGAGGAGATCGAGGCGCGGATCCCCGGGGCGCGCGTGCACCTGAAACCGGCCGCGAAGGACCCGCGCACGTATCGCGTGTCGTTCGACCGGATCGAGCAGCTGTGGGGCTTTCGCGCCGGGCGGCGCGTGGCGGACGGTCTCGAGGAGGTCGCGCGCGCGGTGCGCGCGGGAACGATCGCGAATCCGTACGACCCGAGGCACGTGAACGCCTGAGGTCCTTTGGTAGCACCCGATTTCCCTTGCCTCGCACGGCTCCCCTCGGTAGCGTGAAACGGGCCGTCGATAGGCCCTTTCGGGAGGCTCGACCCTTGCCACGTCTGGATTGGGGCGTCGAAGCGCTGCGGGAGCGGGCGCTGATCGTACGCCGTGACATCATCACGCTCCTCGCCCGCGCGCAGTCCGGCCACAGCGGCGGCCCGCTCTCGACCGCCGACTTCGGCACCGTCCTCTTCTTCCACGAGATGAACGTCGACCCGGGGCGTCCCGACGACCCGGCGCGCGACTTCTGGCACTTCTCGATCGGCCACGTGACGCCGGTCATCTACGCGCTGATGGCGGAGCGCGGCTACTTCCCGCTGAAGGACCTCCTCGGCTTCCGGAGCCTCGAGGGGCACCTCCAGGGGCATCCGAGCCGTCACGACACGCCCGGCATCGAGGTCTCCGCCGGATCGCTCGGCCAGGGGCTCTCCGTCGCGTGCGGCGTGGCGGTCGCCTCGAGGATGGACGGCAACCCGCGCCGCATCTACTGCGTGATGGGGGACGGCGAGCAGCAGGAGGGCCAGATCTGGGAGGCGGCGATGTTCGCCGCGCACTACAAGCTCGAGAACCTCTGCGGCATCGTCGACTACAACCGGAAGCAGATCGACGGCGACGTGCAGGACATCATGGGGATCGCGCCGCTCGCGGACAAATACCGCGCGTTCGGATGGCACGTCGTCGAGTGCGACGGCCACGACGTGCCGGGCATCCTCCGCGCGTTCGAGGAAGCGCGCGCGGGACGCGGGCGTCCGTCGGTCATCCTCGCGCACACGGTCATGGGGAAGGGCGTCTCCTTCATGGAGGACGACTACCGCTGGCACGGCGTGCCGCCGAAGCCCGAACAGGCAGAGAAGGCGCTCGTGGAGCTCGGCACGACCCTCGCGGATTGGACGAAGCGGCTCGAATCGCACCCGAAGGCCGCGATCGCCCCGTCCGGGAACGGAGTCGCATGAGCAAGACCGCGCCGATGGCCGCGCCCACCGGGACGGCCGCGATCGATCTCGCGAAGCCGGCGATGAAGCGGACCCGCGAAGGGTTCGGGCACGGGCTCGTCGATCTCGGCGAGAAGAACCCGAACGTCGTGGTGCTGGTGGGCGACCTGACCGGCTCCACGAACGTGAACTACTTCGCGGAGCGGTTCCCCGACCGGTTCATCGAGGTCGGGATCGCCGAGCAGAACATGATGTGCGTGGCGGCCGGCCTCGCGGTGGCGGGGAAGATCCCGTACCTGGCCACGTACGGCGCGTTCGCGTCGTGCCGGAGCGCCGACCAGATCCGCGTGACCGTCGCGTACAGCGACCTCCCGGTGAAGATCGGGGGCGCGCACGGCGGGATCAGCGTCGGGCCCGACGGCGCGACGCATCAGGCGATGGAGGAGATCGCGATCATCCGGTCCATCCCGAACCTCCACATGATCGTCCCCTGCGACTACTACGAGACGCGGAAGGCGACCGTGGCCTCGGCCGACGATCCGCACCCGACGTACATCCGCTTCGGCCGGGAGCCGGTCCCCGTGGTGACGGACGAGCGCACGCCGTTCACGATCGGGAAGGCGAACGTGATGCGCGAGGGGAAGGACCTCGCGATCATCGCGTGCGGCGTCATGGTCTACGAGGCGCTGGTCGCCGCGCAGGCGCTGGCGGCGAAGGGGATCGAGGCGCTGGTGATCAACCTCCATACGCTGAAGCCGATCGACGAGGCCGCGATCGCGCGGGCCGCGGAGCAGTGCGGCGCGATCGTGACGGCGGAAGAGCACCAGATCTACGGCGGGCTGGGCGGCGCCGTCGCCGAGGTCGTGGTCCGCACGCGGCCGGTCCCGATGGAATTCGTCGCCGTGCACGACCGCTTCGGGCGCTCCGGCCAGCCCGAGGAGCTGATGGCCGCCTTCGGCATCAAGTCCCCCGACATCCTGCGCGCCGCCGAGCGCGCCCTCGCCCGCAAACGCGGCGGGTGATGCGGCGCCGCCGCGCCGACGGCCCGCTCCTCCTCGCGAGCCTCGCGACCCTTGCGCTCGCGCTCGGTCTCGCGCCGCGCGCCGCGGGCGCCGCCTCCTCCCTCTCCGACAGCACCGGCGCGGTCCGTTCCGCGCCCGCCACCCGCGTCCTCCGTCCCGAGTCGGGCCCCGGTCCCGCGTTCGCGATCGCGGCCCGCGACTCGGCGAGCGGCGCGTGGGGCGTCGCTTGCGCGTCCCCGTCGATCGCGTGCGGAGCCCGGATCCCCGCGGCGGAGGGCGCCGTCGGCGCGGTCGCCGTGCTCGGCGCGCCGACGGGCGCGGCCCGCGATCTCGCCCTCGACGCGCTGAGACGGAACGGGGACGCGGCGGCCGCAATCGAGGCCGCGCGCGGCGCGGGCGACGACCCCGAGAACGTGCAGGTCGCGGCGGTCGACGCGCGCGGGACGGCGGAGGCGTGGAGCGGGCGATGGGTCCGGGGCTGGGCGGGACGGCGCGCGACGCCGGGCGTCGCATGCGTCGGCCAGGGGCTCGAGAACGCGGCGCCGCTCGAGGCGATGGCGGCGGCGTTCGCCGCGGCGAAGGGGGACCTGGCGGAGCGGCTCCTCGCGGCGCTCGCCGCCGCGGCGGCGACGATCGATCCCGAAGGAGCGTTCGCCGACGCGCGCGGCAACGCGTCGGCCGCGCTCCTCGTGGTCGGGTCGGTTCCGAGTCCCGGCGGCGAGGACTCGGAGCGGCTCGTCGATCTGCGGGTCGACGCCGCGGACGATCCGATCCCGCCGATCCGGCGTCTCCTCGGCGAGGCGGAGGGAACGTACCTCGCGGCCGCGCGGGTCCGTCGGGGTGACCGGGCCCGGCGCGCGGGAGACGACTCGACGGCCGCGCGGGAGTACGCGCTCGCGGAGACCGGATTCCGCTCCGCGGTGGGGAGGCGGCCGAAGGACCCCGACGCCCTGAACGAGCTCGCGTGGTTCCTCGCCACGCACGGGGGCGATCCGGCGGAGGCGCTTCGATTCGCGGAGGCGGCGGTGGGCGCGCGGGGCGACGATCCGAACCTCTACGACACGCTGGCCGAGGCGGCATACCGGGCGGGAAACCTCGACCGGGCGATCGAAGCGGCGGAGCGCGCGGTCAAGCTCGCGCGCGGGAACGAGCGGTACGCGGAGCGGCTCCGCGCGTTCCGGGCGGCCCGCGCGGCCCTCACGAAGGAGCGGGGGAGCGCGCCCTAGCCGGTGAACGAACCGGGCGTCGGCCGGTGCGTGCCGAGGAGCGCCGCGACGGTCCGGAACCCGATCGGATCGGTGGCGTGGAACGGCTCGCCGTAGCGGGCGCCGATCATCCCTCCGTAGTGGCGCGCCCGCGACGCCACGAACTCCAGGAACCCCGGACGGTTGAGCGGCGTCGCCACCGTCCCCTCCGCCTCGCGGCCCACCTGGCTCCCGTGCGCGCGGATCGCCGCGACCTTCGTTTCCCACGTCTCGGTCACGTCGATCACGAACGACGGGATGAAGCCGATCCGGGACGCGAAGTGGTAGAGGGCGCGCGGACGGTGCGGCTCGCCCGCCGCGTCGGCGCGCCGGAGACCCGACAAATAGACTGCCCGATCGACGAGGGCCGAGGCGGCGACGTGGTCGGGGTGGCGATCCTGGGGGTAGTGGGTCACGACGACCTCCGGGCGGAGCCGGCGGATCGCCTCGACCACGCTCCGGACCTGGGCGGGGTCGTACGCGTGGAGCGCGCCGTCCGGGAGCCCGGCGTTCCAGCGCCCCGCGACGCCGAGGAGCCGGGCCGCCTCCTCCGCCTCGCGGGCACGGACCTCGGGCGTCCCGTTCGTTCCGAGCTCGCCGCGCGTCAGGTCGAGAATGCCGACCGCGAGCCCTTCGCCGGCGGCGGCGGCCAGGGTCCCGCCGCACGAGATCTCCACGTCGTCGGGATGCGCGCCGATCGCGAGGAGCCGGAGCGGCGCGTCAGGAGCGGGGGCGGCCTTCAATGTCCCGGGACGTGAGGGAGCGCTCGCCCGCCTCGTCGAACGAGTACTTCGTGCGGATGGTGCGCACCGTCCCCGACTTCACGCGCATCACCATCGAGTGGGTCTCGGCCCCGGTGCCCGAGAAGCGGACGCCGTCGAGCATGTCGCCGTCGGTCACGCCGGTCGCCGCGAAGATGATCGAGTCGCCCTGCGCCAGCTCGTGCTGGTTGTAGACGCGGTCGTGGTCCTCGATCCCCATCCGCCGGGCGCGCTCGCGCTCCTCGTCGTTCCGGAACCGGAGACGTCCCTGGATCGCGCCGCCGAGGCACCGCATGGCCGCCGCCGCGAGGACCCCCTCGGGGGCGCCGCCGATGCCCACGAGGACGTCGACGCCGGTCGCGTCGATGGCCGTCGCGATCGCGGCCGAGACGTCGCCGTCGGGGATCAGGTGGATCCGGGCGCCGGTCCGCCGCACGCGCTGGACGACCTCCTCGTGGCGGGGCCGGTCGAGGATCACGACGGTGAGATCGTCGATGTCGTAGCCCTTCGCGGCCGCGACGGCCTCGAGGTTCTCCTCGATCGTGCGGGAGAGATCGATCGCGTGGGCCGCCTTCGGACCGGTCGCGATCTTCTCCATGTACGTGTCGGGGGCGTGGAGGAAGTGGCCGCGCTGCGCGAGCGCGATCACGGCGAGGGCGTTCGGCCGGCCGAACGCGACCGAGTTCGTGCACTCGAGCGGGTCGAGGGCGATGTCCACCTCGGGGCCGTAGCCCGAGCCGACCCGCTCGCCGATGTAGAGCATCGGCGCCTCGTCGCGCTCGCCCTCGCCGATCACGACCGTGCCGCGCACGTCGACCTGGTCGAACGCGCGGCGCATGGCGTTCACGGCGGCCTGATCGGCGCCGTTCGCGTCGCCGCGTCCCATCCACCGGGCGGACGCGACGGCCGCGGCCTCGGTGATCCGGACGAGGTCGAGCCCGACGTGGCGATCCACGGTCAGCCGGCTCCCGACCCCGTGAGGGCGGAGGCGTCGATCTCCTCCCAGTCGTTCATGGCTTCGGACCACCGGAAGAGCCGGATCCGGCTCGTGGTCTCGGTCTTGGAGAAGACGTACTCGACGTGCGAGCCGCCGCCGGCCCGGTTCGAGTAGTGGAGCTTCTTGTCCACGACGAGCGGACGGGTCGTCCGCGCGAGCTTCATCCTTCCCTGGGGGCTCGTCCAGACGACGGACTCGGTGACGGCCTGCGTCTCCTCGTCCTCCGTCTCGTCGAACTCGAGGTCCCCGAAGAGCTTGTCGAGGCGCCGGAGCACCTCTTCCCATCGCTGGTCGTTCATCGGTCGATCCGCCCTCGATTGACTTGGCGTCGGAGCGCTCTATAGTAGCACACCTCATGCGACCGACCAAGCCGACCCCTGACGCCACCGGATTCGACGGGCGCACGGCCCTCGTGATCGGCGGCTCGCGCGGCCTCGGCCGGGCCGTCGCGGTGGCGCTGGCCGAGGCGGGGACGCGGGTCCTCGCGGTCGGACGCGCCGCGGCGCCGCTCGCGGAGCTTCGCGCGGAGGCCCGGGCGCGCGCCCTCCCGATCCGGACCGCCCGCGGGGACGCCTCGCGCCGCGAGCGGGCGCGCGCGCTGGTCCGGCTGGCCGGCGGGCGCGCGCCCGCGCCCGACCTCCTGGTCGTGGCGGCGGGGGACTACTGGGAGGGCCCGTTCGACGCGCTCGACGAAGCCGCGCTCGCCCTGCTCGTGCGCTCGAACCTCGCGACCCCCATCGTGGCCATGCAGGCCGCGCTCCCCGGCATGAGGCGCCGGCGGTTCGGGCGGATCCTCCTCTTCGGCGTGGCGGGCGGCGACGCGCCGCGCGCCGCGCCGCACGCCCACGCGTACCGCGCCGTGAAGACCGCGCTCCTCACGCTCGCGCGGAGCGTGGCGCAGGCCGAGGCCGCGGCCGGGATCACGGTGAACGTGATCCTGCCGGGACTGATCGGCACGCCGGGGCTTCCGCGCCGCCTGCGGGCGCTCGCGTCGTCCGTGCCGGCGCGCCGCCTCGGGACCGAGCGCGAGGTGGCGCGGGCCGCGCTCTTCCTCCTGGCGGAGGAGTCGGGCTACGTCACCGGCACCGCCCTCCACGTGTCGGGGGGATACCTCCTCTAGTCCGGAATCGAGGAACGAAGCGATGGACCTGCCGCTCACCCTGGTACCGATCGAGACCCCGTCCGAGGCGAACCTGATCCTCGGGCACGCGCACTTCATCAAGACCGCGGAGGACCTCTACGAGACGATCGTGAACTCCGTGCCCGGCGCGTCCTTCGGCGTCGCGTTCGCCGAGGCCTCCGGGCCCCGGCTGATCCGGAGCGAAGGGAACGACGAGGCTCTGACGCGCGCCGCCGCGCGGGAGCTGGGAAAGGTCGGGGCGGGCCACTCGTTCCTGATCTTCCTGCGCGGGGCGTACCCGATCAACCTGCTCCGGGACCTCCGCGCGTGCGTCGAGGTCGTCGCGATCCACTGCGCGACCGCGAACGCGGTCCGGGTCGTCGTCGCGCGCGACGGGGACCAGGCGGCCGTCCTCGGGGTGATGGACGGCTCCTCCCCGCTCGGCGCGGAGACCGAGGAGGACGCGAAGGAGCGGCGCGCGTTCGTGCGGAGGATCGGCTACAAGCGGGGCTGAGCGGCGTTGACCTCTGGCTCCCAAGATGTTACGCTCACGGCGAACGTCCGCCCTCCGGATTGGCCCCGAGGTACCGTGCGCCCGTCGACGCCCAAGACCTGGGTTCTTCGCACCGCGGCCGACCCCGAGCTCGCCCAGCGACTCGCGGCCGAGCTCGGCATCACGCACACGTTCGCGCGCCTGCTCGCGAACCGCGGCTTCACCACGTCCGACGAGGTCCAGCAGTTCCTCGAGCCTTCGATGTCGCGGCTCGTCGACGCGTTCGCGATGCGCGACATGGACCTCGCGGTCGCCCGGGTGCTCGAGGCCGTGGACGCGCGGGAGTCGATCCTGGTCTTCGGCGACTACGACGTGGACGGCATCACGTCGACGTCGCTCCTCACCGCCGCCCTGACGGCGCTCGGCGCGAAGGTCTCCTACTTCATCCCCGACCGGATCCGCGACGGCTACGGCTTCTCGTTCCGCGGCGTCGAGGTCGCGCGCAAGCGGCGCATCCGTCTCGTCATCACCGCCGACTGCGGCATCACGGCCGTGCAGGAGGTCCACGCGGCGCGGGAAGCCGGCATCGACGTGATCGTCACCGACCACCACGAGCCCCTCGGGGAGCTGCCCGAGGCGATCGCCGTGCTGAATCCGAAGCGGAAGGACTGCGCGTACCCGTTCAAGGACCTGGCGGGCGTCGGCGTCGTCTTCAAGCTGGTCCAGGGGCTCGCGGCGCGAAGGCCCGAGATCCTCTCGCCCGAGTTCGTGGAGCGGAACCTCGACCTGGTCGCGCTCGGCACGATCGCCGACGTCGTTCCGCTCCTGGGCGAGAACCGGATCTTCGCGAAGAAGGGCCTCGACCGGCTCTGCAACTCCGACAAGCCAGGAATCGTGGCGCTCAAGGAGGTGGCGGGGCTCCGCGCGCGTCGCGTCGAGAGCGGGCACGTCGCGTACATCCTCGCGCCGCGGATCAACGCGGCGGGGCGTCTCGGGAACGCGGAGAGCGGCGTGCGGCTCCTCCTCTCCACCGATCCGAGCGAGGCCGCGATCATCGCGGAGAGCCTCGAGGAGGACAACACGAACCGGAAGAAGATCGACGAGTCGACGCTGGAGGACGCGCTCTACCAGCTGAACCGGCTCGGCGGCGATCTCCCGCCCGCGATCGTCCTCTGGTCCGAGCAATGGCATCCGGGCGTGCTCGGGATCGTCGCGTCGCGGCTGATCGAGCGGTTCCACCGTCCGACGGTGCTGATCGCGACCGACGGCGAGGAGGGGAAGGGGTCGGGGCGTTCGATCCCCGGCTTCGACGTCTGTCAGGCGCTCCAGGAGTGCCGCGAGCACCTGGTCGGGTTCGGCGGCCACTCGTACGCCGCGGGGCTCACGATCCGCGCCGAGGAGCTCGACGCGTTCCGCGACAAGCTCTGCGCGGTCGTGAAGGACCGGATCCGGCCCGACGACTACGTGCCGAAGCTCTCGATCGACGGCCCGCTCGACCTGGCCGACCTGAACGAGGGGCTCGTGCAGTTCCTCGACCGCCTCTCGCCGTTCGGCATCGGGAACGCGGAGCCGCTCTTCGTGGCGGAGGACGTGCGTCTCTCCGGGCCGCCGATGGTCGTGAGCAAGAACCACCTGAAGATGAGCATCCGCCAGAATGGCCGGGACCTCGACTGCATCGGGTTCGGCATGGGCCACCTGGCGGGCACCCTGGCGACGGAGCCGGGCCGGATCGCCGTCGCGTTCGTCCCCACGATCAACGTCTGGCAGAACCGCGCGCGGCTCCAGCTCAAGCTGCGCGACATCCAGGTCCGCTGACCATGCCGCTGGTCCCGACGGGCGACCTGGGACCGCTGCTCGACGCGATCCGGCGGACCGGGCGCCCGCTCGACGAGGGCGCGATCCGCGCGGCCTACGCGTTCGCCGCGGAGGCGCACGCCGGCCAGACCCGCCGCTCCGGCGAGCCGTTCGTCACCCACACCGTCGCCGTCGCCACGATCCTGGTCGAGCTCCTGGGCGCGGGCGCGGACGAGACGCTCGTCCAGGCGGCGCTCCTCCACGACACGGTCGAGGACACGAACGTCACCGCCGAACAGCTCGAGGAGCGGTTCGGCCCCGAGGTCGCGGCGCTGGTGGACGGGGTGACGAAGCTCCGGAAGCTCCACTACGACCGCCCCGAGCTCGAGCAGGCCGAGAACTTCCGGAAGATGCTCCTCTCCATGGCCCGCGACCTCCGGGTCATCCTCGTCAAGCTCGCCGACCGGCTGCACAACATGCGCACGCTCGGGTCGCTCCCGCCCGACCGGATCCAGGCGATCGCCCACGAGACGCACGAGATCTACGCGCCCCTGGCCCACCGGCTCGGCATCGCCCGGATCAAGTGGGAGCTCGACGACCTCTGCCTGAAGCATCTGGCCCCCGACGCGTACCAGGAGCTGGCGCAGAAGGTGACGCTCAAGCGGGAGGAGCGGGAGCGGATGGTCGCCGCCGTGATGGAGCCGGTCATGGCGCGGCTCGAGGACCTCGGCATCGACGCCGAGGTGTCGGGGCGGCCGAAGCACCTCGACTCGATCTACCGGAAGATGCGCGCGCAGAACCGGCCGTTCGAGGAGATCTACGACCTCCTCGGCATCCGGGTGATCACCGGGAACAAGGCCGACTGCTACCGCGTCCTCGGCGTCGTCCACGACCTCTTCACACCCGTCCACGACCGGTTCAAGGACTACATCGCGACCCCGAAGAGCAACATGTACCAGTCGCTCCACACGACCGTCGTCGCGCGCGGCGGGCTCCTCGTCGAGTTCCAGATCCGGACGGCCGAGATGCACCAGATCGCCGAGCTGGGCGTAGCCGCGCACTACCGGTACAAGGAGGGGGGCCGGCAGTCGGACGCGGAGCTCGAGGCGAAGCTGGCGCCGCTCCTCCGGAACGTCGACTTCCAGAGCGCGTCGGGCGATCCCGACGAGTTCATGGAGTATTTGAAGACCGCGCTCTACCAGGACGAGGTCTTCGTCTTCACTCCGCGCGGCGACCTCCGCCGGCTCCCGCGCGGCGCCACGCCGCTCGACTTCGCCTACCTGGTCCACACCGAGGTGGGGCACCGCTGCGTGGGGGCGAAGGTGAACGGCCGGATCGTGCCGCTCCGCACCGAGCTCCGGAGCGGCGACCGGGTCCAGATCGTCACGTCGCCGACCGCGAAGCCGAACCGCGACTGGCTCAAGGTCGTCCGCACGCACGCCGCCCGCTCGAAGATCCGCCACTGGCTCAAGGTCTCCGAGCACTCGGACAGCGTCGCGCTCGGGAAGGAGATGCTCGAGCGGGAACTGCGGCGCCGGCGCCTGGCGCCGCCCGCGGCGACGCCGCTCGAGACCCTCGCCGCCTCGCTCGGCCATCCCGACGCGAACGGCCTCTACGCCGCGATCGGGCAGGGGAACCTCTCCGTGCAGCACGTGATCCAGAAATGGATCCCGGACGGGGGGGGGGCCGTGCAGCGGATCAAGGAGGCGTCGCTCGAGACGATCCGCGCGATCACGCGGCGCCCGAGCCGCGGCATCCGGCTCCAGGGCGTCGACAACCTGATGGTCGCGTACGCGAAGTGCTGCCAGCCGGTGCCGGGCGACGCCGTCGTCGGCATCGTCACCCGCGGGCGCGGCGTGACGGTCCACCGGACCGATTGCCCGAACACGTTCGAGGACCGCGTCTCGCCCGAGCGGCGCGTCCCGGTCGACTGGGGCGTGTCGCCCGACGAGTCGTTCTCCGTGAAGCTCTCGATCTTCGGCCACGACCGCCGGAGCCTCCTCGCCGACATCGCGCGCGCGATCGCGACCACGAATACGAACATCCGGACGGCGGGGATCAAGGCGAGCGACCGCAACGCGCGCGGCGCGTTCGTCGTCGAGGTTCGGGACCTGGCGCACCTGCACGAGGTCATGCGCGCGATCGAGGAGGTCGAGGGGGTCGAGGGGGTGGAGCGCGAGCAGGTCTTCGGGAAGCCGCGCCCCGGGGAGCGCGACGCCGCGTCGTGAGGGCGCTCCTCCAGCGCGTGACGCGCGCGGCGGTGCGGGTGGACGGCGAGGAGATCGCGCGGATCGGACCCGGGCTCCTCGTCCTCCTCGGCGTCGCGGCGGGGGACCCGCCCGAGGCGGCCGACCGGCTGGCCGACCGCGCGGCCGGGCTCCGGATCTTCGAGGACGACGAGGGGAGGATGAACCGGTCGGTGCGCGACGTCGGCGGGGAAGCGCTCGTCGTCTCCCAGTTCACGCTCGTCGCCGACGTCTCGCGGGGCCGGCGGCCGGGCTTCGATCCGGCGATGAAGCCGGAGCCGGCGGAGGCGCTCGTCGACCGCTTCTGCGCGGCCCTCGCGGCGCTCGGCGTGCCGGTCCGCCGAGGCCGGTTCGGCGCCTCCATGGACGTGGAGCTCGTGAACCGCGGCCCGGCCACGTTCCTCCTCGAGGTGCCGCCGCCGGCGGCGTAGGGAGACCGTGCACGCGAACCTCCTGAACCCGCTCGGTCCGCCGCTCCGCCTCGCGTCGCGCTCCCCGCGCCGCGCCGAGCTCCTCCGGCTGGTCGGCGCGCACTTCGACGTCGTCCCCGCCGACGTGGACGAGACGGCCCTCCCCGACGAGCGCCCCGACGCGCACGTGCTCCGGCTCGCGGAGGCGAAGGCCCGCTCCGCGGCCGCGGGGAACGGCGGCCCCGCGGGCGCCGTCGTGGTCGGGGCCGACACGATCGTGGTGCTCGACCGCGCGCTCCTCGGAAAGCCGCTCGACGCCGCCGACGCCCGGCGCATGCTCGCGCTCCTCTCGGGGCGCGTGCACGAGGTCTGGACGGGGCTCTTCGTGCTCGATCCCGCGACGGGCCGCGGCGTCGGCGAGGCGGTGCGGAGCATCGTGAAGTTCGCGCGCCTCGACCCCGAGGCGATCCGGCGGTACGTGGACGGAGGCGAGCCGCTCGACAAGGCGGGCGCGTACGTGGTGCAGGGGGGCGGCGCGCTCTTCGTCGAGGCGATCGAGGGATCGTACGCGAACGTCGTCGGGCTCCCGCTCAGCCACCTGAAGCACCTGCTCGGCCTTCTCGCGGCGGCGGGCAAGGCGGGACCGTGACGGTCGACCCGCTCCGGCTCGAGGACGGGCGCGTCTTCGTGCTCGACCAGACGCGCCTTCCCGAGGAGGAGCGCTGGATCGAGGCGGGCGAGCCGGCCGCGATGGCGGAGGCGATCGCGGCGCTCCGCGTGCGCGGCGCGCCCGCCATCGGGATCGCGGCGGCGCTCGCGCTCGCCTTCGAGGCGGCGCGCGCGGGCGGCGGACGCGGCGAGCGGCTCGAGCGCTTCCGGCGCGCGGCGACGCTCCTCCGCGCCACGCGTCCGACGGCCGTGAACCTCGCCTGGGCGGTCGACCGGATGCTCGCGACCGCGGAGCGCGCTCCGGACGACGCGTGGGCCGCGGCCCTCCGCGCGGAAGCGCTCGCGATCTGGGAGGAGGACCGCGCGGCGTCGCGCGCGATGGCGGCGCACGGCGCGGCGCTCTTCCCGGAGGCGCGCCGCTTCCTCACCCACTGCAACACGGGCGGTCTCGCGACGGGCGGCCTCGGCACGGCGCTCGCCGTGCTCCTCGAGCTCCACCACCGCCGTGAGGGCGGAATCGCGGTCTGGGCCACGGAGACGCGTCCGCTCCTCCAGGGCGCGCGCCTGACCGCGTGGGAGCTCCTCCGCGCCGGCGTGCCGGTCCGCGTCGTCACCGACGGTGCCGCCGCGTCGCTCCTCCTCCGCGAGCGGATCGAGGGCGTCCTGGTCGGAGCCGACCGCGTCGCGCGGAACGGCGACGCGGCGAACAAGGTGGGGACGTATCCGCTCGCGCTCGCCGCCCGGGAGGCGGGGATCCCGTTCGTGGTCGTCGCGCCGACGTCGACGCTCGATCCGTCGCTTCCCGACGGGGCGTCGATCCCGATCGAGGAGCGCGACCCCGAGGAGGTCCGCTCCTTCCGCGGCGCCGCGGCCGCGCCGCGAGGCGTTCCGGTCGAGAATCCCGCCTTCGACGTCACGCCCGCCCGACTGATCACCTATCTGGTTACCGAGCAAGGGGTTCGCCGTCCCTCCGCCGGCGAGGCCGCCGCCGGGGCCCCGGTTCCGCCCGGAGGTTGACAACCCGCTTTAAGTGCTGGTAGCCTTTAGCGTTTGCACGTTCCAACTTCTTATCGGGAGGTCGAATCGATGGGCACGTACTCCGTGCGCGCCTCGGAAATCCAGCAGGACTGGTACGTCGTCGACGCCGAGGGCCAGATCCTCGGGCGGCTCGCGAGCGAGATCGCGAGCGTGCTCAAGGGGAAGCGCAAGCCGACCTATTCGCCGCACCTCGACGTGGGCGATCACGTGATCGTGATCAACGCGGACAAGGTGGCGGTCACGGGTCGCAAGCGCGACAACAAGTTCTATTTCCGCCATTCGCTCTATCCGGGCGGCGCGACGCACACGCGGTTCCGCGACCTGCAGGCGAAGAAGCCGGAGGAGATCGTGCGCCTCGCGGTGAAGGGGATGATCCCCCGGAACCGGCTCGGCCGCGCCATGATGAAGAAACTGAAGATCTATGCCGGCCCCGAGCATCCGCACGTGGCGCAGGCGCCACGGCCGCTTCCGCTCCCGGGAGCGCCTGAGGGAGGGAAGTGATCGTGTCGAACCAGTTCATGGCCACCGGACGCCGGAAGACCTCGGTCGCGCGCGTCCGTCTCGTTCCCGGCACCGGGAAGCGCCTCATCAACGGCGTGGAGATCGACCGCTACTTCTGCCGGGTCACGCTGACCCGGATGGCGACCGAGCCACTGGTCGCGGCGAACGCGGTCGACAAGTTCGACGTCCACGCGATCGTCCGCGGCGGCGGGCCCGCCGGCCAGGCCGGCGCGGTGTCGCTCGGCGTGGCGCGTGCGCTCCAGATCGCCGATCCGTCGCTCCGGGGCCTCCTCGGCAAGGAGGGCTTCCTCACGCGCGACGCGCGCATGAAGGAGCGGAAGAAGTACGGGCAGGCGGGAGCGCGGAAGCGCTTCCAGTTCTCGAAGCGGTAATCGCGGCACGCGGCGGCGCTCCGGCGTCGCCGCCATCACACACGTCCCGGGCCGCGGCCGGTCTCCCCCTCGTGGGGCGCGCCGCGGATCGAGGGGGCGGAGGCTCAAGATCGGAGGAATCGTCGTGGCCGACATCGGAATGAAGGAGCTGCTCGAAGCGGGCGTCCACTTCGGGCACCAGACCCGCCGCTGGAATCCCAAGATGAAGAAGTTCATCTTCATCGAGCGGAACGGCATCTACATCATCGATCTCCAGAAGACGCTGAAGTCGCTGCAGGACGCGCGGAGCCTCCTCGAGGGGATCGGGCGGAAGGGCGGCGTCGTGCTCTTCGTCGGCACGAAGCGCCAGGCGAAGGACACGGTCCAGGAGGAGGCGGAACGCTGCGGGATGCCGTTCGTGAACGAACGGTGGCTCGGCGGCATGCTCACGAACTTCAAGACCATCAAATCGAACATCCGCCGCTTCAAGGAGATCGAGAAGATGGACGCCGACGGCGTCCTGGAGAAGCTCTCGAAGAAGGAGCAGGCCCAGATCAACAAGGAGCGGACGCGGCTCACGAAGATCTTCACCGGGATCAAGGAGATGGGACAGCTTCCGTCGGCGGTGTTCGTGATCGACACGAAGAAGGAGCGGATCGCGGTCGCCGAGGCGAACCGGCTGGCCATCCCGGTCCTCGGGGTCGTCGACACGAACTGCGATCCCGACGTGATCGACTACCCGCTCCCGGGGAACGACGACGCGATCCGCTCGATCCGGCTCTTCAGCCGCTTCGTCTCGGAGACGCTGCTCGCCGCGCACCAGGAGGCCCGCGAGGGCGCCGACGCGGCGGCCGCCGAGGCCGCCGCCGCGGCCGCGAGCGCGGGCGCGTCGCCCGAGACCGGGGCCGTCGCCAGCGCCTGACCGGCGCGGGCCCCGGGCACGTACGCCTCGATCCGAACCCAACGACCGTTAGGAAGGAGTCACGCATGACGATCACCGCCACGCTCGTCAAGGACCTGCGCGAGCGGACCGGCGCGGGCATGATGGAGTGCAAGAAGGCGCTCGCCGAAGTGAACGGAGACATCGACAAGGCGATCGAGGTGCTGCGCAAGCAGGGCATGGCGCGGGCCTCGTCCAAGGCGGGACGGGTCGCCAGCCAGGGACTCGTGTACGCGTACATCCACCCGGGGGACCAGCTCGGCGTGCTCGTCGAGGTCGATTGCGAGACCGACTTCGTGGCGCGCACCGACGACTTCAAGGAGCTCGTGAAGGCGCTCGCGATGCAGGCGGCGGCCACGAACGCCCAGGCCGTCGACCGCGCGGGCATCGACCCGGCGTTCCTCGACCGGGAGCGCGCGATCTACCTCGACCAGGCGAAGCAGACCGGGAAGCCCGAGGCCGTCCTCCAGAAGATCGTGGACGGGAAGATCGAGAAGTTGTACGAGGAGATCGTGCTCCTCGAGCAACCCACCATCCGGGATCCGGACCGGACGGTGAAGGAAATGGTGGACCAGGCGATCTCGAAGCTCGGCGAAAACATCGTCGTGCGGCGGTTCGCCAAGTTCCGGATCGGAGACGCCTGATCCCCGTGGAGCCGTCGACCCGTCGCGTCCTGCTCAAGCTGAGCGGCGAGGTGCTGGCGGGCGAGGCGCGGTTCGGCATCGACGCCGACGCCCTCGGCCGCGTCGCCGACGAGATCGTCGAGGGCGCCGCGTACGGCGTCGAGATCGGCATCGTGATCGGCGGCGGCAACCTGATCCGCGGCACCGCCACGACGCGCGAGGCGCTCGACCGCGCGACGGCCGACAGCATGGGCATGCTCGGCACGGTGATCAACGCGCTGGCCCTCCAGAACGCGCTCGAGCACCGGAGCCTCACGACGCGCGTGCTCTCCGCGATCGAGATGCGGAGCCTCGCCGAGCCCTACATCCGCCGCCGGGCGGTGCGCCACCTGGAGAAGGGGCGCGTCGTGATCCTGGCGGCCGGGACCGGGCACCCCTACTTCACCACCGACACCGCCGCCGTCCTCCGCGCCGTCGAGATCGGGGCCCACGTCCTCCTCAAGGCGACGAAGGTCGACGGCATCTTCACCGAGGACCCCGTGCAGAATCCCGCGGCGACCCGCTTCGACACGCTGAGCTATCTCGAGGCGATCGACCGGAGGCTCACCGTCATGGACAGGACGGCGTTCACCATGGGCATGGACAATCGGCTGCCGCTGGTCGTCTTCAACGTCACCGTTCCGGGGAACCTCGTTCGGGCGCTCCGGGGCGAGTCGGTCGGGACCCGCGTGGCCGTGGAGGTCTAGGATGGTCTCAGCGCACGTGAAGAACACCGAGGAGCGGATGAAGAAGGCCGTGGAGACGATCCGGCACGAGATCGCCACGGTCCGCACCAACAAGGCGACGACGTCGCTGCTCGACGGGATCCGCGTCGACTACTACGGGAGCCACGTGCCGCTCCAGCAGGTGGCGAGCGTGAGCGCGCCCGAGACGCGCCTGCTCGTGATCCAGCCGTGGGAGCGCGGGACGCTCCCCGAGATCGTGAAGGCGATCCAGAAGTCGGACCTCGGGCTCAATCCGGTCGACGACGGGTCCGTGATCCGGCTGACGCTCCCGACCCTGACCGAGGAGCGGCGCAAGGACCTCGTGAAGGTGCTCGGCAAGATGATCGAGGACGGGCGCGTCCGGGTCCGCACGGTCCGGCGCGAGAGCAACGAGGAGCTGAAGAAGCTCGAGAAGGACCACAAGATCTCCGAGGACGACAGCAAGAAGACGCAGGGGGAGATCCAGAAGATCCACGACAAGTACATCGCCCTCTTGGACGACCTGTTTCACAAGAAGCAGGCCGAGATCATGGAGGTCTGACGTCCTGATCCCGCGACGCGTCGCGGCACGACGCGCGCCGGCCGGCGCGGTTCCGCGAACGTGGAATGCCGGCCGACCGGACGGTCGCGGGTCCCGACGCCGGATCGCGCCATGACGCCGCCACGTCTCGCCTCCGAAGCCCCGACGCTGGAGCAGGTGCTCCGGCGTCCGGTCCCCGCGCACGTCGCGATCATCATGGACGGGAACGGCCGCTGGGCCGAGCGTCGCGGTCTGCCCCGGCTGATGGGGCACCGGGCCGGTCGCCGCGCCGTCCGCGAGGCGGTCGAGGGCGCGGTCGCGCTCGGCATCGAGGTCCTGACGCTCTACACGTTCTCCCTCGAGAACTGGGACCGGACGCCGGGCGAGGTGCGCGGCCTGATGCGCATCCTGGAGCAGGTCCTGCGCGAGGAGCGGGAGGACCTGAAGCGGAACAACGTCCGCCTCCGGACGATCGGCCACGTCGATCTCCTCCCGGAGCGGAGCCGCGGGATCCTCGCCGAGACGAAGCGATTCCTCTCGGGCTCCACCGGCATGACGCTCGTCCTCGCGCTCTCCTACGGCGGACGGGCCGAGATCGTCGACGCCGCCCGCCGCCTCGTGCAGGCGGACCGGAAGCGGCGGCTCCCGCTGGCGAAGCTCGACGAGACGCAGTTCGCCCGCCATCTCGACACGGTGGATCTCCCCGATCCCGACCTCCTGATCCGGACGAGCGGCGAGCTCCGGATCTCGAACTTCATGCTCTGGCAGCTCGCGTACGCCGAGTTCTGGGTCACCGACACGCTCTGGCCCGACTTCCGCCGGAAGCACCTCTACCAGGCCGTCCATGACTTCCAGAGCCGAAGCCGGCGTTTCGGCCGCACGAGCTGAGGCCGCGGGCGACCGCCCGGCGTCCCCATCGCCCCCGGACGCGGGTCCGTCCGGTACCGCGGCGCCCCGCGCGCCGATGACGCCCGGGCGCCGCGACGCCTCGCTTCCGCTCCGGATCGCGAGCGCGGCGGTCTTCCTGCCGCTCCTCGTCCTCATGGCGAAGGTCGGCGGCATCGTCTGGCTCCTCTACACGGTCCTCCTAGTCGGGCTCGCGCTCCGCGAGTTCTACTCGATGATGGAGACGAAGGGGCTCCACCCGCACTGGAAGTCGGGGATGTTCGCGGTGCTCCTCCTGCCGATCGCCGCGTACGTCCGGTTCCGGACCGGGCGCCTCGAGGAGTGGCACCTGGGCGGCGTGCTGACGATCCTGATCGGCGCCGTGCTCCTCGCGGAGCTCCGCCGCGGGGCGGGCAAACGGGCGGTCGCGAACATCGCGGCGACGTTCCTGGGCGTCCTCTACGTCGGCTGGCTCGGGACGCACGTCGGCCTCCTCCGCGAGCTGCCGCTCCCGTGGCACGAGCCGTACGCGCGCGGGATGTCGTACGCGCTCCTCCCGTTCTTCCTCGCCTGGACGTGCGACACGGCGGCGTACGCCTTCGGGCTCGTCTGGGGACGGCACCGGCTGATGCCGGACGTGAGCCCCCAGAAGTCGGTGGAGGGGGCGGCGGCGGGCCTCGCGTTCTCCGTGGGGGCGGCGTTCGTGGCGCGCGCCTGGTTCGCGTCCTACCTGACGGCGCTCGACGCGGCGATCCTGGGCGTCCTCGTCGGCGTCTTCGGCCAGCTCGGCGACCTCGTCGAGTCGCTCCTCAAGCGCGACGCGGCCGCGAAGGACGCCTCGACGCTCATCCCCGGCCACGGGGGCGTCCTCGACCGCTTCGACAGCATCCTCTTCGCGGCCCCGATCGTGTACTACTTCCTCCTCTTCCAGGTCACGGGGCGGTGACGCGGTGAGGGGCGGCACGATCCGCGTCGCGCTCCTCGGCGCCACCGGCTCGATCGGCCGGGCGGCCCTCGCCCTCGCCCGGGAGCTCCCCGACCGGATCGTCCTCACGGCGATGGCCGCCGGGAAGAACGACGCGGCGCTGACGGCGGCGGCCGCCGAGTTCGGCGTGCGCCGTCTCGCGCGGGCCGATCCCGCGGCCGCGGCGCGCGCCCGCGCGGGCTTCGACGGCGAGGTCGGCGCCGGGGCGGACGCGATCGTCGCGCTCGCCGGCGATCCCGGCGCGGACGTCGTCGTGAACGCGCTCGTCGGGAGCGTGGGGCTCCCCGCGACCGTGGCCGCGCTCCGGGCGGGGAAGCGGGTCGCGCTGGCGAACAAGGAGTCGGTCGTGCTCGCCGGCGAGCTGCTCCGGGAGCTCGCGATCGAGCACGGCGGCTCGATCCTCCCGGTCGATTCCGAGCACTCGGGGCTCCACCAGGCGCTGGCCGGGCACGACGCGGACGGCATCCGCCGGGTCACGCTGACCGCGTCGGGGGGACCGTTCCTGAGACGCGATCCCCACACGCTCGACGCCGTGACGCCCGAGGAGGTGCTCCGCCACCCGACCTGGTCCATGGGGGACCGGATCACGGTCGACTCGGCGACGCTCCTCAACAAGGGGTTCGAGCTGATCGAGGCGCGATGGCTCTTCGGGCTCTCCCCGGAGCAGCTCGACGTCGTGATCCACCCGCAGTCGATCGTCCACGCGATGGTCGAGTTCGTGGACGGGTCGGTCGTCGCGCAGCTCTCCTGCCCCGACATGCGGCTGCCGCTGCTCTACGCGCTCAGCTATCCGAAGCGCTGGACCTCCGCGCTCCCGAGGCTCGACCTCGCCGCGGTGGGGCAGCTCACCTTCGAGGAGCCCGACCCCGCGCGATCGCCCGGGCTCGCGGTCGCGCGCCGGGCCATGCTGGCGGGCGGCACCGCGCCGGCGGTCCTGAACGCCGCCGACGAGGAGGCGATCGGGCTCTTCCTGGCGCACCGGATCCGCTTCGTGGACCTGATCCCGCTGGTCGCGGAGGTCCTGGCCGAGCACCGGGATCGCGGCCCGATAACGCTCGAGTCGATCGCCGCGGCGGACCGCTGGGCGCGGGGCCGCCTCCACGAGGCGGCCGGGGCGAGGCGGCGGTCGTGAGCCCGCGTCCCGCGCCGCCCGACCGCGCCCGCCTCCTCGCGCTCGCCCGCGCGATCGCCGGCCGCACCGTGGCCGTGATCGGCGACCTCGTGCTCGACCGCTACTGGGTCGGCCGCTCCTCGCGGATCTCCCGCGAGGCGCCGGTCCTGATCCTCGATTTCGAGGAAGAGCGGCGCGTGCCGGGGGGCGCGGCGAACGCGGCGATGAACCTCCGCGCCATGGGCGGGAAGGTGCGGCTCGTCGGACGGATCGGGATCGACCCCGCGGGGAAGGACCTCCGCCGGTCGCTCCGCGCCCACGGCGTCGCGTCCGACTGGCTCGCGCGCGACCGCGCCATGGAGACGATCGTGAAGACGCGGATCCTCGCCGGGTCGAGCCACGCGTCGCGCCAGCAGATCGTGCGGCTCGACCGGGGCCACCGCGCGCCGCTTCCCGGTCCGGCCGAGCGGCAGCTCGTGCGCGCGGCGTCCCGCGCGATCCGGGGCGCGGACGCGGTCCTCCTCTCCGACTACGGGTACGGCGCGCTCGGCCCGGCGGTGCGCCGCGCCGCGCTCGCGGCCGCTCGGGGGCGGCGGCGTCCGATCGTCGTCGACTCGCGGTACGCGCTCCGCTCCTACCGGGGCGCCTCGCTGCTCACCCCGAACGAGCACGAGCTGGCGGAGGCCTATCACCTGCCGTCGCTCGAGCCGGGCGCGCTCCGGCGTGCCGGCGAGGCGCTCCGCCGCGCCGCGGCCGCCGACGGCGTCTGGATCACGCGGGGGAGCGACGGGATGATGCTCGTGACCCGCGGCGCGCCGACGCTTAGGCTCCCGATCGTCGGGAGCTCGGACGTGGCGGACGTGACCGGCGCGGGCGACGCCGTCTCCGCGGCGGCGGCGCTGGCGCTCGCGGCGGGGGCGACGCAGCTCGAGGCCGCGGTCCTGGCGACGTACGCGGCGTCGGTCGTGGTGATGAAGCGGGGGACGGCGACCGTCGACGCGGCGGAGCTCCGCGAGGCGATCGAGGCGCATCCCGCCCCGAAGGCGCGATGACGGGGCGCGGCGACGGGAAGATCGTCCCGCTCGACGCGCTCGCCGCGCGACTCGAAGCGCGTCCCGACGAGCGGGCGGGGCTCGTCCTCGCGAACGGACTCTTCGACCTCCTGCACGTCGGGCACGTCCGCTACCTGACCGCCGCCCGCGAGGCCGGGCTCCGGCTCCTCGTGGCGGTCAACGGCGACGCCGGGGCGCGCCGCCTGAAGGGTCCCGGACGACCCTACACGCCGCTCGCGGAGCGGCTCGAGATCCTCGCCGCGCTCGAGGCGGTCGACTGGGTCACGTGGTTCGAGGAGGACACCGTGGAGACGGTGCTCCGGCGGATCCGCCCCGAGATCCACGCGAAGGGGACCGACTACACCGTCGAGACCGTTCCCGAGCGGGGCGTCGCGGCCGCGCTCGGCATCCGGACCGTGATCGTGGGCGACCCCAAGGGGCACGCCTCGAGCGACCTGATCGCCCGCGTCCGCGGGGCCGCCGGGCCGTGACCGCGCCGCGCCGCATCCTCGTGTCGCGGATCCGCCAGATCGGCGACGTGATCCTCTCGCTCCCGGTCCTCGACGCGCTCCGGGAGCGGTTCCCCGACGCGACGATCGACTACCTCGCGGAAGCGCATCCGGCGGAGGCCGTGCGGGGCCACCCCGCGGTGCGGACGGTCCACGCGTTCCGGCCCGGACGGTGGCCGGGCCTCCCGGCGCCTCCCGCGCTCCTCCTCCGGCTTAGGCGGGAGCGGTACGACTGGGCGATCGACCTCTACGGGAACCCTCGGTCGGCGCTCCTCACCGCCTGGACCGGCGCCCCGGTCCGGGTCGGCCCCGGACGCCGGGGGAGGCGCCGCTTCTACACGCACGTCGCCCCGCCCGTGGCGGAGCCGCTCCCGGCCGTGGAGCACCACCTGAAGACCCTGCGGGCGGTCGGCATCGACGCGCCGCCGACCCCGCCCCGGATCCACCTCTCGCCCGAGGAGCGCGCCCGGGGCGCCTCGCTCCTCGACCGTGCCCTCCCCCCGGGGTCCCCTCGGGTGGGCCTGCACGTGGGAAACCGGTGGCCAGCCAAGCGATGGTTCGAAGAGCGTTTCGCGGCGCTCGTTCCAGCGATTTCGAGGCTCGGCGCTCGCGCCGTCATCCTGGCGGGCCCCGGCGAGCGGCCGCTGGCGGACCGGATCGCCCGCGCGTCGGGGGCGCCGGAATTGCCGTCCCTCCCGCTCCGGGACTACTGGGCCGTCCTCGCCTCGCTCGACGCGCTCGTGACCAACGACGGGAGCCCGCTCCACGCCGGCCCGGCCGTCGGGGTGCCGACCGTCGGGATCCTCGGCCCCACCGTGCCGGAGATCTGGTTCCCGTACGACGCGGAGGCGGGGCACGAGCTCCTCTGCCGCGAGATCTGGTGCCGTCCCTGCCACCGGCACGAGTGCGCCCGCATGGACTGCCTCCAGTGGATCGGCGTGGCCGACGTCGCGCGCGCGGTGGCCCGCGCGCTCGCGTTCCGGGAGGGGTCCCGTGCGAGCGCCTGAGTCGGTGGCGGGCGCGCGGTCGATCCTCGTCATCCGTCATCGCGCGGGCGGGGACCTCCTCCTCACCACGCCCGCCCTCCGCGCGCTCCGCGCCGGGGCGCCGAGGGCCCGGATCGACGTGATCGCCTCGCGGGGTCTCGAAGGGCTCCTCGAGGGGAACCCCGACGTCGATCGCGTCCTCGCGTTCGACCGCCGCTCCGCCGCGTCCTCGCTCGCCCTCTACGCCCGGCTCCTCCGCGGCGGTTACGACGCCGTCTTCGACCTGGTCTCGAATCCGAGGAGCGCCTGGATGACCCGGCTGACGCGCGCGCCGATCCGGATCGGCTACGACATCGCGGGCCGGCGCCACGCGTACTCGCTCCGGGTTCCGCGGGAGCCGCTCGAGCCGGACGGCCGCCCGCGGCTCCGGTACGCGCCCGAGGCGGCGCTCGACCAGGTGCGCGCGGCGGGGCTCGCGCCGCGCGGACTCGGCCTCCGCTTCCGGGTCGGGGAGGCGGCCGCGCGCGCGATCGACGAATGGCTCGCCCGCGTCGCCGCCGATCGCGACCCGGCGAAGCCGCTCGTGGCGTGCCTCCCGGCGGGCTCCTGGCCCGCGAAGACGTGGCCGGCGGATCGGTTCGCCGCGGCCATGGACGCGCTCGCGCCCAAGGCGACCGTGGTCTGGCTCTGGGGACCGGGCGAGGAGGAGCTGGCCCGCTCCTGCCGCGCCGCGATGACCGGCCCGTCCGTCCTGGCGCCGCCGACCGGCTGGCAGGAGCTGGGGGCGCTCCTCGCCCGCTCATCGCTCCTCGTGAGCAACGACTCCGGGCCGAAGCACGTCGCGGTCGCGCTCGGCGTGCCGACGGTGACGATCTTCGGCCCGACCCATCCGGCGACGTGGCATCCGCCGGAGGGACCGCACACGGCGCTCGAGGCCGACGGCCTCGACTGCCTCCACTGCAACGAGAACCGCTGCCCGCTCCCGGGCGACCGGTTCCTCCGCTGCATGCGCGACGTCACGGTCGAGCGCGTCGTCGCCGCGGCGCGCGAGCGGCTCGCGGGCGGTGGTGCCGCGCCGCGCGAGGGGGAAGGGGAGGAGGCGCGATGCGGGAGCCGCTGAGCGTCCTCGTGCCGGCGAAGAACGAGATCGCGAACATCCGCGCCTGCCTCGAGTCGGTGCGCTGGGCGGACGAGGTCGTGGTCGTCGACTCGGGGAGCACCGACGGGACGCTCGACGTCGCGCGCGCCGTCGCCGACCGCGTGCTCGAGCACGAGTACGTGAACTCGGCGGCGCAGAAGAACTGGGCGCTCCCGCGGCTCACGCACCGCTGGACGCTGATCGTCGACGCCGACGAGCGCGTCACGCCGGCCCTCCGCGCCGAGATCGAGTCGGTGCTCGCCGATCCCGCGCGCCTCGACGGCTACTGGATCCGCCGCGCGAACCACTTCCTCGGCCGGCCGATCGAAGGCGCGGGATGGCAGCGCGACCGGGTGCTCCGCCTCTTCGACCGGACGAAGGGCGCGTACGAGCCGCTCCACGTCCACGCCGAGGTGCGGATCGAGGGGGGGCGCGTCGGGACGCTGACGGAGCGGCTGCTCCACGACACGTACCGGAGCCTCGACCAGTACTTCGAGAAGTTCGCGCGCTACACGAAGTGGTCGGCCGCCGACCTCGGGGCCCGCGGCGTGCGCGCGTCGGGCGCGCGCCTCCTCGTCCGGCCCTGGCTCCGCTTCCTCCGGATGTACGTCCTCGAGGGAGGCTTCCGCTACGGGCGCCACGGCATCGTCCTCTGCATGCTCGCCTCCTTCTCGGTCTTCACGAAGTACGCGCGGCGCTGGGAGGACGAGGTGGCGCCCCCGCGGCGGGATCCGGGTCCGTGAAGGTCGCCTTCCTCGGCGCCTTCGATCCCGCCTACCCGCGGACGCGCGTGCTCGAGGAAGGGCTCCGCGCCCGGGGCGTCGAGGTGACGCTCCTCGCGCAGCCGCCCCGCGCGCGCCCGGTCGTCCGCGAGGCGCGCCTCCTCGGCGCCTGGATCGCGCGCTCGGCGGGCGCCGACGCGTTCCTCGTGCCCTCCTTCGGCCATCGCGACGTGCCGTTCGCCGCGCTCCTCGCGCGCGTCTCCGGCGTGCCGCTCCTCTTCGACCCGCTCGTCTCCCGGTGGGACACGCAGGTGCGGGATCTCGGCCGTGTGCGCGAACGATCGCTGGCCGCGCGCCGCCTCCGCGCGAGCGACCGGATGGCGCTCCGCGCCGCCGACCTCGTGCTCTGCGACACGTGGGAGCACGGCGACTTCTTCGGCGGATCGTTCGGCGTCCCGCGGTCGAGGATCGCCCGGATCCCGGTCGGCGCCGACCACGAGGCGTTCGCGCGGGGCGCGTCCCGCGCCGCCTCCCGCGCGCCGCGCGCGGCCGGCGCGCCGCTCGAGGTGGTCTACGTGGGCGGATTCCTGCCGCTCCACGGGATGCCGGCGATCGTGGAGGCGGCCGCGATCCTCGAGGCGCGCCACGGCGCCGGGTTCGCGCGCTTCACGCTGATCGGCGGCGGCATGATGGAGCACCGCGTCGACCGCGACGTCGCCGCCCGGGGGCTCCGGTCGGTGCGGCGGGTCGCGCGCGTGCCGTACGGCGAGGCGCTCGGGCGGCTCGTCGCCGCGGACGTCGCGCTCGGCATCTTCGGCGCGACCGAGAAGGCGGCGCGGGTCGTGCCGCACAAGGTCTACCAGGCGCTCGCGCTCGGCGTGCCGGTCGTCACCCGGCGCTCCCGCGCGATCGCGGAGTTCTTCCGCGACGGCGAGCACCTGGTCGCGATCCCCCCGGGGGACGGACCGGCGCTCGCGCGGGCGCTGGAGACGCTGGCCGCGGATCCGACGCGCGCCGCGGCGATCGGCGCCGCGGGGCGCGCGGCCGCCCTCGCGGTCGGGACGCCGGAGCGGATCGGCGACGCCCTCGTCGAGGCGATCGGTCGCGCCCGCGCGCTCACGGCGCCGCGGATCCGGCGATGAGCGCGATCCGCGTCCTGCACGTCGATTCGGAGCGGCCCTGGCGGGGGGGCGAGCGCCAGGTGCTCGAGCTGATGCGGCGCCAGCGCCGGCGGGGCGACGAGCCGCAGCTCGCCGCGCCGCCCGACGCCGAGCTGACGGCGCGGGCGATCGCGGAGCGGTTCCCGACCCATCCCGTCGCGATGCGCGGCGCGTGGGACCTGGGGGCCGTCCTCGCGATCGCCGCGCTCCACCGGAGCCTCCGCCCCGACGTCGTGCACTGGCACGCGGCCCGCGCGCACGCGATCGGCGCCATGGCGTCGCTCCTCGCCCCCGGCCCCCGGCGCGTCCTCTCCCGGAGGGTCGACTTCCCGGTGCGCCGCTCTCCGGGGAGCCGCCTCCTCTACGCGCTGCCGATCGACGCGATCCTCGCGATCTCGCACGGCGTGGCGGAAGCGCTCATCCGGAGCGGGGTCGACGGCACGGCGATCCGCGTGGTGCCGAGCGGGATCGACCTCGCGCCGTACGACGCCCCGTTCGATCGCGCGGCCGCGCGAAGCCGCCACGGCCTCGCGGAGGACGACGTCCTGGCGCTGAACGTCGCGGCGCTCGCGCCGCACAAGTCCCAGACGACGCTCCTCCGGGCTGCGGCCGCGGCCCGGGCGCGCGTTCCCGCGCTCCGCGTCTGGATCGTGGGGGAGGGGCCGCTCCGCGCCGCGCTCGAGGCGGAGCACCGCGCGCTCGATCTCGGGGACGCGGTCCGGATCCTCGGATTCCGGGAGGACGTCGTCGATCTCCTGCGGTCGGCCGACCTCTTCGTAATCTCCTCGTACCTGGAGGGTCTCGGGACGTCGATCCTCGACGCGATGGCCGCGGGTCTGCCGGTCGCGGGGACGCGCGTGGGTGGAATCCCGGAGGCCGTGCGGGACGGGGAGTCGGGGCTGCTCGTGCCGCCGCGCGACTCGGAGGCGCTCGCCGACGCCATGGTGCGGCTCGCGCTCGACCCGTCGCTCCGCAGGCGGATGGGGGAGCGGGGCCGGGCGCTCGCGCGGGAGCACACGGCAGACCGGACCGAGGAGCGGACCCGCGCGATCTACGAGGAGGTGCTGGCGGCCGCTACTTGACGACCAGCCGTCGCGACTCGGTGAACGTGCCCGCGGTCAGGCGGTAGAAGTAGACCCCGGCGGCGATCGAGCGCACGTCGAACGGGATGCGCTGCTCGCCCGCCTCGAGCCACTGGTCGACCAGCGTGGAGACGAGCTGTCCCTGGGCGTTGAAGAGACGGATCGTGACCTGCGCGGGCGCCGAGAGCGTGAAGGCGAACGTCGTGGACCGGCGGGCGGGGTTCGGATAGTTGGACCGGAGGATCACCGAGAAGGGGGAAGCCTCCGCGTTCTCCGTCACGGCGTTCGTGGCGCCGGTCGAGTCGCCGGCGTCGTCGAAGAAGACGACCGCGCCCGTCGTGGCCACGGTGTTGTTCTGGCCGACGCCGCGTCCCGTCAGGTATTCGTGCCCGTGGTGCTCCAGCCGGTACTCGAGCGTATCGACCCGGGCGCCGAGATCGGCGACCAGCTCGTGCGGATCGGGACCGAGCGCCACGCGGAGCTCGTTCCACCAGGCGCCGTAGCCGCCCGTCTTGTAGTCGAGCGCGTAGTACGCGTTCCCGAACGAGAGGGTCCTGAGGTCGAGGCGGTACGTGATCCGGTACGTGTGGCCGCGCCGGAGCTGCGTGGTGAACGAGCCCTGGGCGCGATCGTGGTCGGTCCAGCCCCCGACGTCGGCGACGTCGATGCCGACGCCGTTCGGGTTCGTTTCGTGGACCGGCCGGACGAAGATGATCTTGGAGGGATCGGCCAAGTCCTGGAGCGCGAGATCGACCGTCATCGAGGCCTGATTCAGGCCCGTCAGCACGCCGATCAGGATCCAGAGGCCCTTCCACTCGACGTCGTAGTAGACGGTCGCGGTGATCCAATCCCCGTCCCCCTTCGCCGGAGGCGAAACGGAGAAGTCCGTGTAGACGTGCGAATAGGCCGTATGCAGGAACGGGTGGAGGCTCGGGAGGGCGGTGGTGAAGACGGAGGCGTTGGCGGTGTTCTGGTCGGCTTCGTCGCACGAGGAGACGCAGATGGCGCAATTCCCGCCCTCGAAGCAGCCGGTCCCGTGAAGCGGAGGGCCGAGCCGGTCGGGATCCAAGGTCACGGCCGGCGAAGCCGCGGCAAGCGAAAGGGCGACGAGGGCGGCGAATGCTCCGATCTGGAATCGGGCGGCGACGCGCGGGCGGCTTCGTGCTTGGGGTGAACGCATGGTGGGATCCTCTGGTGGGGGAAGAAGTTGAAGCATTCTAACATGTTACGGCCTCCGCCTCCATCTGATTGTGAGGAATCCGGCCGTCCCGCGACCGAGGGAGCGGCCAATCTCGACCTTCGATGCCACCACGGGCCGGTCGTCTCACGCGGTTGACCCTGTAATTTCAACCTGTTACCGTCTTGACGCCGTCGAACCCGAACGTGACTCGACCGACCCGAGGTAACCCCGAATGCTCGACTTCCTGACCGTCCTGTTCTACGGCGCCCTGGTCCTCGGCGTCCTCGTCCTGGTCCACGAGCTGGGGCACTTCCTGGTCGCGAAGTGGCTGGGGGTGCGCGTCCTCTCGTTCTCCATGGGGATGGGCCCCCGTCTCTTCGGCTTCCGGAAGGGCGACACCGACTACCGGATCTCGCTCCTGCCGCTCGGCGGGTTCGTCCGGATGGCGGGCGACAATCCCGAGGAGGAGCGGTCCGGGGACAAGGCGGAGTTCCTGGAGCAGCCGTGGTGGGGGCGCGCGCTGATCGTCTTCGCCGGGCCCGGGGCGAACCTCGTCTTCGCCCTGGTCCTCTACTTCGCCCTCTTCACGATCGGGTACTCCGAGTCGGATTACCGCGCTCGCGTCGATCGGGTGGAGCCGAACTCGGTGGCCGCGCAGGTCGGGCTCGAGCACGGCGACGCGTTCGTCACGTGGAACGGCGCGACCGCGACGACCATGGGGCAGCTCCTCGACGCGGTCTCCGCGACGCTCGACCGGAAGGCGGGGCCCGACCCGGTGCCGTTCCTCGTGGAGCGCCATGGGGCGCAGGTTCCGCTCCACGTGCCGCGGGCCGAGATCGAGGCGTTCACGCGGGGATTCGAATGGGACGCCGGCACCACGATCGGCAACGTCCTGATCGGGCTTCCCGCCTACTCCGCGGGGCTCCGCGACGGCGACCAGATCCTCGCGGTGGACGGGGCGCGTGTCCGGAACTGGAACGACCTCGCCTCGTCGGTTCGCGCCCACCCCGACCACGACGTCTCGCTCACGGTCCGGCGGGAGGAGCGCGAGTTCACGGTGACGGCGCACACGACGCCCGACGGGTTCATCGGCGTCTCGCCCGTCGAGCAGGTGACGGTCCGCCGCTCGTTCCCGCCGCTCCGCTCGGCGCAGTACGCGGGGCTCAAGACCTGGCAGACGACGGCGCAGATCTACGGAGGGCTCTGGAGCTTCGTCACGAACCCCGTGCGGCTCCGCACGACGGTCGCGGGGCCGATCGCGATCGCGCAGGTGGCGAGCCAGCAGGCGAGCGGCGGCTTCGACCGGCTGGTCGGCTTCGCCGCGTTCATCAGCCTCGCGCTGATGGCGATGAACCTCCTGCCGATCCCGATCCTCGACGGCGGGCACATCCTCTTCGCGATCCTCGAGGGGATCCGACGGAAGCCGATCTCGCTCCGGGCGCAGCTCTCCGCGCAGCGCATCGGGCTGATCGTGCTGGTCGGCCTCGTCGTGTTCGCGTTCTACAACGACCTGAGCCGGGTCTCGCAGCGAAAGCGCGCCGAGGAGGACATCACGAAGCGTCTCACGGCCCCCGCCTCGCCCGACTCGGCGGGCGCCGCCACGCCCTGATCCCGACCGCTTGGAGCCCCCGAACGCGTTGAGCGGCGCGCGGCGCGAACGGCGCGGCCCGCCGCGGTCGCGCGGCTCGGCCCGGGCGCTCCTCGCCGCCGCGCTCCTCGTCTTCGCCCCGGCGCTCCTCCCCGCGCCCGCGCGCGCCCAGCTCCTCCCGCTCGACGTGGACCGTCACGTCGGCAAGGTGTTGATCCACGGAAACGAGCACTACGGATCGGGGACGCTCCGGGGACTCCTCCGCACGCGGGGCGGCTCGTTCTGGAGGCCGTGGAAGAAGAACCCCTACCGCCCCGACTTCGTCCGGTTCGACCGCTCGACGCTCCAGGATTTCTACCGGAGGCACGGCTATCTCCGCGCGACGGTCGACAGCGTCGCCGTGCGGGGCAAGGAGGGCTCGAGCCGGGTCGACGTCCACTTCTACCTCACCGAGGGGCCGCGGGCCGTCGTCGATTCGGTGCGGTTCGAGGGGGCGGGCCCGATTCCCGAGAGCGCGCTCCGGAAGGCGCTCGTGCTCCGCCGCGGCGACCCCTTCGAGGTCCCGCGCGAGGACCTGAACCGCCAGGCGGTGGAGAACCAGTACTTCGAGAAGGGCTACGTGGGCGCGAGCGTGCGCGACTCGCTCGAGATCGTGGACGACACGGTCGGGATCGTCTTCCGCATCCGCGCCGGCGCCCAGGCGGTGCTCGGCGGCGTGAAGGTGGACGGCGCGCACGTGACGAAGCCGCAGTTCGTGACCCGGGAGATCACGCTCCACCGCGGCGAGATCGTCGCGCGGTCGAAACTGCTGAAGAGCCAGCAGCGGATCTACGACTCCGGGTTCTACAGCGACGTCCAGTTCGACCGGACGCCGATCGACAGCGTCACGCACGCGACCGACCTGATCGTCACGGTCCGCGAGCGGAAGATGGGGTGGGTCGACGCCGGGTTCGGGTACGGCACCGTCGACCAGCTCCGGCTCACCAGCCAGCTCGGCCAGCGGAACCTCTGGCACGACGGGGTCAAGCTCGTCGCCACGGGACGGCTCGGCCTGAAGGTGCTGCGCGACCCCTGGCGCGGCCGCCTCGGGGACCGGCGCCTCGACGTCGCCCTCTCGCGCCCGTGGATCTTCGGCCTCCGCGTCAGCACCGCGATCGGCGGCTACGCCGAGAACATCGCGAAGAAGTCCGAGGCGTATCCGATCCCGTTCCGGGCGTACGGGGCGACCGCGTCGCTCGGCTACGACCTCCTCCGGCACACCCGGGCGCTCCTCTCGCTCGAGAACCAGTACGTCGTCTCGGACACCGTGAGCCAGCAGAAGCTGATCGGGGAAGGGCGGCAGCGGTACACGACGAACCGGTTCGTCGTGACGCTCGACCGCGACACGAGGCAGAACGTCTTCGATCCGAAGGCGGGGAGCGACCTCCTCGTCACGAGCGAGTTCGTCGGCGGCGTCTTCCAGGGAAACGCGGAGTTCTTCAAGTTCACGGGGACGGCCACCCGGTACCTGCCGGTCGGGTCGGGCGCGACGCTCGCGCTCCGGTTCCGCGCGGGCGGCATCATCCCCCAGGGTCCGGGGCCGTCGAAGACGGTCGTGGCCGACCTGACGCCGCTCGACCTGATCCCGGTCATCGACCGCTACCAGACCGGCGGCGCCACGACCGTGCGCGGCTACCGCGAGAACGACATCGGGACCCGGTCCCACGCCGCGTCCGACACGCTGCTCTACTCGTGGCTCGGCGGGCGGGCGCTCCTCCTCGCGAACGCCGAGCTCCGGTTCAAGATCGCGTGGGTGATCGGGGGCGCGGTCTTCCTGGACGCCGGGAACGTCTGGGCCGATCCGGGCGACATGAAGCTCCGAAATATCCTGAGCCTCGCGAACGGGGCGGGGTATAACGACATGAGGTATTCCGTCGGGACGGGGATCCGCTTCGGAACCCCGATCGGCCCGGTCCGCTTCGATTACGGCTGGAAGCTCCGCATCGCGCGGCCGGACCAGCCGGACGCGAGCGACCATCCGGGCGAATTCCACTTCAGCGTGGGGCAGGCGTACTGACCATGGACGAGCACGAGGCCGGATCGAGCCACGGTCCCGGCGCGGCGCCGCGTCGCGCGGGCGCGCTGCTCCGCTGGATCCTGATCGCGGTGCTGGCCCTCGCCGTCTTCACGGCGGCCGGGGTCGGCGTGCTGGCGGCGCTCTTCGCGTCGGGCAATCCGGAGCTGAGCCATCGGATCATGGCGGTGCTGAACGAGGCGGTCGGCACCGACTCGACCCGCATCGTCTGCGCGCGCGTCCACGGCACGCTCCTCCGCGGCGTCGTCCTCGACCGCCCGCGGCTCCTCGTCCGGACCCGTCAGGGCGAGGTGACGTGGGCGTCCGCCCGGCGGATCGTGGTCGACTACGACCTGCTGGCGCTCGCGCTCTCGAAGGAGCGCTCGCTCCAGGTCACGCTCGACCAGCCCTCGGTCAGCCTGGTGCACGACGCCGCGGGCTCCATCGTCTTCCCGCGCTTCGCGAGCCGCGAGGGCGGCGGCGCCGGCGGGGAGACGCGCATCCGGGTGGACGTCCGCCGCGGGCTCCTGTCGCTCGACTGGGAGGGCGTGCGCTTCACGAACGTCCAGGGCACGGCGCAGGTGACCGCCGCGCCGGGCCGCACCACGCTCTCGCTCCAGAACCTCTCGGCCATGCCGGACTCGCTCTCGGGGGCCGGCGGGTCGGTGACCGCGCGGGGCGCCATGACCGTGGAGGGCCCGACGCTCCGCGCCGACCCGATCGAGCTGAGCTACGGATCGTCCCGGCTCAGGGCCCGCGTCGACTGGAACCTCGCGCGCGGCCGCGTCGACTCGGGGTCGGTGACCCTGGCGCCGCTCCAGCTGGCAGACGCGCTCCGCTTCGCGGGCGTGAAGAACGTGTACGGGCTCCTCCACGGCGACGTCACGTTCCAGGGCCTCCCGACCGACGGGAGCGCCTCCGCGCGGCTCGCCGGCGACGTCTCGGGCGTGCCGGTGGATACGGCGCGCGTGGACGCCGCGTTCTCGCCGCGGGCGGTCACGATCTCCTCGATGCGCCTGCTCACGCGCGGCGTCGAAGCGACCGGGAGCGGCATCGTGCGGGAGCGCGGATCGGCGGTCGGCACGCTCCACGTCCGGAATCTCGATCCCTCCCGGATTCCGTGGATCGAGACGCCGAAGGGGACGCCGCCGGGCCGCCTCACGGGCACGGTCCGGTTCGAAGCGCGCCGCGCGCGGCCCCGCCCGGCCGTGGACGCCGACGTCGCGCTCGAGGCGAGCCGCCTCGGGAAGCTCGCCGTCCGCGGCGGCGCGCTCCGCGTCCGTCTCGCCCCCGACGGCGGGGCGGCGCTCGACAGCGGCTGGGTCGACGTGGCCGGAGGACGGATCCGGGCGGCGGGCACGATCGGCGCGGATCGTTCCGTCGACGTCTCGATCCGGGCGACGGTGGACGATCTCGCGGCGATCGACTCGGTGCTCGTTCCGGTCGACGCGGTCGCCGGGAAGGGGCGGGTCGTCGCGGTCCTCGGGGGATCGCTGCCCGCGCCGACGTTCACCGCGCGCGCCGACGTCTGGGACGCGCGGCTCTCGAACGGCGTCTCGTGCGACTCGCTGACCGTGAACGGGCGGGGGGTGGTCGCGGCCGATCCGGCGGCCCGCGTCACGATCGGCGCCCGCGGCATCCGCGTCCACGGGCGCCCCTTCGGGAACGCGGAGGCCGCGGCGCAGGTCGGCAAGCGCATCGTGGTCGAGCGCTACCGGCAGGCGATCGGCGACACGGTGCTCACCTGGCGCGGCGGCGTCACGTTCGACGCGCACGGGGGCACGGCCGTGATCGACTCCATGCGGCTCCGGGCGGGGAGCCTCGGGTTCCGGAACCTGGAGCCGGTGCGGATCGAGTTCGGCGGCGGGAAGGTGCACGCCGCGACGCTCGCCCTCGACCTCGACCCCGGGCGCCTCGACGTCGATCTCGAGTGGGACGTGAAGCACGCCCGGATCGACGCGCGCGGCGCGATCCAGGGCTTCGACGTGCGCCGCATCCCCGGCGCGCGCGCGCCGAAGGACCGGATCGAGGGCGAGATGCGGGGCCAGTTCATCGCGTCCGGCCCGGCGGGCGACCCCGACGTGTCGCTCTTCCTCGACGTGCTCCACCCGACGTGGGGCGGCGTCGAGGGGGACACCCTCTCGCTCTCGCTCTCGTACGCGCCCGGCGTCCTCACGATCGAGCGGGCGCGCTGGGCCGAGGACCGGGGCGCGCTCCACGTCGAGGGGACCGCTCGGACGCCGATGAAGCTCGAGTCGTGGCTCCGCGCGATCGGCGGCCGCGACCACGCCTGGACGCGCACCACGACGCTCGCGCTCCACGGCGGGCTCGACTCGCTCGACCTCGCGGCGGTCGATTCGCTCTCCACGTCGCTCCGCACGCTCGCCGGTCGCGTGTCGCTCACGGCCGACGTGAGCGGCACGGCGGACGCGCCGGTCCTCCGCCTCCGGGGAGGGAGCCCCGGTGTGACGTACCAGGGGGTCGCCGCGAGCCTGGCGGGTCTCGAGGCCGACTACGCGGACCGGGTCCTCCGCATCACGCGCTGCGACATCGCGCAGGCGAAGAGCGTCTCGTCGATCACCGGCGAGGTGCCGATCGACCTCTCCCTGTTCGGATCGCACCGGCTCCTCCGGGACGAGCCGATCCGGCTCCGCGTGCGCGTCACCGATCTCGACTTCAAGCTCGCGTCGATCGTGAGCCCCGACATCGCCTCGAGCGCGGGCCGGCTCTCCGCCGCCGCGGACGTCTCGGGCACCCCGGCGAAGCCGAAGGTGGTCGGCACCGTGCGCCTCGCCGACGGCACCGTGAGGCTCGCCGGCCGGGACGAGGTGCTCGAGGGGGTGGCGCTCGAGGGGACGTTCGACGAGGGCGCGCTCACGGTCACGAAGGCGTCGGCGCGCGAGGGACGGAAGGGACGGTTGACCGGGAGCGGCACCTGGCGCTGGCCGGCGCGCGCCGGCGCGGAGGTCGCCGCGGGCCCGCCGGGCGAGTACGACTTCACGATCAAGGCGAACGACTTCACGACGTCCGACCGCGTCAGCTACCTCTTCCGGCTCACCGGCACGTTCACGATCACGACGGGGCGGACGGACACGGGCGCGCTGATCCCGAAAGTCACCGGCTCCGCCGTCCTCTCGAGCGGGAACCTGACGCTCAACCTCTCCGAGCCGTCCGAGGAGCCGCCGCCCCTCCCGTTCCAGTACGACGTCACCGTGGACGTCCCCGGCGGCCTCTTCTACCGGACCGTCGACAGCGACGTCGAGCTGACCGGAACGCTCCGGCTCAAGAACGATGGCGACGGCGACGTCGCGCTCGGCACCATGACCGTGAAGAAGGGGAAGTACTACTTCTTCACGCGCGAGATCGGGAACCTGAGCGGCGAGCTGATCTTCAACAACCTCGACAAGATCGACCCCGAGCTGGCGGTGGACGGCCAGACGTCCCTCCCGGTGGGGAACGAGAACCGCGTGATCAACGTGTCGCTGACCGGCCGCGCGAGCGAGCCGCAGGTCCACCTCTGGGACGAGGAGGGGACGAGCCAGGCCGACCTCTGGCGGGCGCTCACGTTCGGCCAATTCACGTCCTTCGGGACGCAGGACCTCGCGCAGAACGGCGGCACGACGGCGGGCGCGACCCCCGACCTCACGCTCCCGATCCGCGACTATCTCTTCCGGAACGCCGAGCGCTGGCTCTCGTCGAGCGGGTTCATCGACACGATCGACCTCCGCTCCGGAGCGCGAACGGGCGGCACGACCGGCACCGGCACGGGCCCCGTGGACGTCGGGACGGTCGGCGTGGGAAAGTATGTGACGCGGGACCTCTACCTCAATTATTCTCGCGACTTCTCGGGGAAGGCGGAGGAACAGATCAGCGCCGAGTACCGCGTCACGCGGCACCTGCTCCTGCGGGGACAGCAGATCGTGCGGCCCCCGTCCTCCGACCTGCCCGCCCAGGAATACAACCTCGACCTGAAGATCCGACTGGAGTACTGACCCGGACGTGCAGCTGAATCCCGTGCAGCGCCAGGCCGTCGAGCACCCCGGCGGCCCGCTCCTCGTATTGGCCGGAGCGGGCAGCGGGAAGACGCGCGTGCTGACGGGCCGGATCGCGCACCTCGTCCAGGAGCGGGGGGTGCCCCCCGAGTCGATCCTCGCGTTCACGTTCACGAACAAGGCGGCCCGCGAGATGAAGGAGCGCGCGGCGTCGCTCCTCGGCGGGGACGATCTCCGCGTCTGGCTCGGCACGTTCCACGGCACGTGCGTCCGGATCCTCCGCCGCCACGCCGAGACCGTGGGGTATCCCCGGGCGTTCGTCATCTACGACACCGACGACCAGCGGGCGCTCCTCCGGGAGATCCTCCGGGAGGTCGGCGCGGACGACAAGCGGCTCACGCCGGCGGGCGCGGGCGCCCGGATCTCGCGGCTCAAGAACGAGGGGGTCGGCGCGGCCGAATACGCGAAGACCGGGCTCTCGCCCCTCGACCGGAAGGTGTCGGAGGTCTACACGCGGTACGAGCGCGCGCTCCGCGAGCGGGCCGCGATGGACTTCGACGACCTCCTCCTGACGACCGTCCGGCTCCTCGACCTGGACGAGGGGGTAGCGCGCCACTACGCGTCCCGGTTCCAGCACGTGCTCGTCGACGAGTACCAGGACACGAATGCGATCCAGTTCGAGCTGATCGAGCGTCTCTCGCGCCTCCACCGGAACCTGATGGTGGTCGGGGACGACGACCAGTCGATCTACGGCTGGCGCGGGGCCGACGTCGGGAACATCCTGTCGTTCGAGGACCGCTTCCCGGAGGCGACCGTGCTCCGGCTCACCCAGAACTACCGATCCACGCAGACGATCCTCCGCGCCGCGAACGGCGTCGTGCGGCACAACAGCGCGCGGAAGGAGAAGGAGCTCTGGACCGAGAACGCGGTCGGCGATCCGCTCACGCTCCACGTCGTGCCGGACGAGGACGCCGAGGGCGAGACCGTGGTGGCGACCCTGCTCGAGGAGCGCCGGCGCCACGACCGGGGGAACCGCGACGTCGTCGTCCTCTACCGGACGAACGCCCAGTCCCGCGCCGTGGAGAACGCGCTCCGCCGCTCCGCGATCCCGTATCAGCTGACCGGGGGGATCTCGTTCTACGAGCGGCGGGAGGTGAAGGACGTGCTCGCGTACCTCCGCGCGCTGGTCCAGCCGAAGGACACCGTCTCGTGGTACCGGATCCTGAACGTCCCGACCCGCGGCATCGGCAAGACGACCGCGGAGCGGCTCCAGGAGTTCGCGACGAGGCGGAGCCTCGACGTGCCCGACGCGCTCGCGCACCCGGACCTCCCCGGCGCGGTCGGCGCGGCCGCGGCGCGGAAGCTGGGCGACGTCGCGGCGCTCTTCGAGCGGATGCGCTCGTTCGTCGCGCTCACGCCGGCGGCGTGCGTGGCCGAAGTCCTGGCCGCGATCCGCTTCCGCGAGTTCCTCCTCGAGGACGAGCCGGGCGAGGCGGCCGAGCGGATCGAGAACGTGGAAGAGCTGGTCGCCGGCGCCGAGGCGTACGCGCGGCGGGTGGACGAGCCGTCCGTCGAGGGCTTCCTCGCGGAGGTGGCGCTCCTCACCGACGTCGACCTCTGGGACGAGAACGAGGACGCGGTGAACCTCATGACGATCCACGCGGCGAAGGGGCTCGAGTTCCCGGTCGTGTTCGTCGTCGGCATGGAGGAGGGGCTCCTGCCGCACGCCTCCTCGCTCGACGACCCGTCCGAGCTGGAGGAGGAGCGGCGGCTCTTCTACGTCGCGCTGACGCGCGCGCGCGAGCGGGTGCACCTCCTCCACGCGTCGTACCGGCGGACCTGGAACGCGGTGGGGGGCGGCATGTCGCGCTTCCTCTCGGAGATCCCGCCGGATTGCGTCGTCGTCGAGCAGTCGGACTTCTACGGGGCCGCGCGGCCGCGTCGCGCCGAGCGGCGCGCCCCGGATCCGGCGGGCCGCTCGAGCGGGCCGAGCCCGGTCGGCGTGCGCGTCGTCCATCCGCAGTTCGGCGAAGGGGTCGTGGTGGCGAGCGAAGGCGTCGGCGAGCGGGCCAAGCTCACCATCCAGTTCCGGCGCGCGGGGGTGAAGAAGATCCTCGCCGCCTTCGCGGAGTGGAGCCATGCCGATTGACGTGACGACCGTCCGGAAGATCGCCGCGCTCGCGCGCCTGCGCGTCGAGCCCGCGGACGAGGACCAGACCGTCCGCGAGCTGGGCCGGATCCTCGCGTACGTGGAGCAGATCCAGGACCTCGATCTCTCCGGGATCGAGCCGACCAGCCAGGTGACGGAGGGCGCGCCCTCGCCGCTCCGCGCGGACGAGGTGCGTCCTTCCACCGTCCGCGACGAGGCGCTCGAGCAGGCGCCCGAGCGCGAGGAGGACTACTTCCGGGTGCCGCGGGTCGTATGAGCGACGCGCTCGTGAACCGGACGGCCGAGGAGCTGGCGGCGGCGGTCCGCGAGGGGACCGCGAGCGCCGAGTCGGTGACGCGCGCGTTCCTCGCGCGGGCCGACCGGACCGCCGATCGCCTCGGCTCCTTCCTGCACCGCATGCCGGAGGCGGCGCTCGAGCAGGCGCGCGCGCTCGACGCGCGGCGCGCGCGGGGCGAGCGGCTCGGCCCGCTGGCCGGCGTGCCGGTCGCGCTCAAGGACAACCTCTGCACCCGCGGCGTGCCGACGACGTGCGCGTCGCGCGTCCTCGAGGGATACCGTCCCCCGTACGACGCGCACGTGGTCGAGCGCCTCCGGGAGGCGGACGCGGTGATCGTCGGGAAGACGAACTGCGACGAGTTCGCCATGGGCTCCTCCACCGAGAACTCCGCGTACTTCCCGACGCGGAACCCGTGGGACCCGTCCCGCGTGCCGGGCGGCTCGAGCGGCGGCTCGGCCGCGGCCGTCGCCGCGCGCGAGGCGGCGCTCGCGCTCGGCTCCGACACCGGCGGCTCGGTCCGCCAGCCGGCCGCGTTCTGCGGCGTCTACGGGCTCAAGCCGACGTACGGCGCCGTCTCCCGCTACGGCCTCGTCGCGTTCGCCTCCTCGCTCGACCAGATCGGTCCCTTCGCCCGGAACGCGCGCGACACGGCGCTCCTCTACAACGCGATCTGCGGCCGCGACCCGCGCGACGCGACCAGCCGGCCCGACGCGAAGCCGGTGCCGCTCGACGCGCTCGAGGGCGGCGTGGCGGGGCTCACGATCGGGATCCCGCGCGACGTGATCGGCGACGAGGGGATCGCGCCGGAGATCCGGTCCTGCTTCGACGACGCGGCGAAGCGCTTCGCCGCGCTCGGCGCGCGGATCGTCGACGTGGCGCTCCCGAGCGCGCGCCACGCGATCGCGACGTACTACCTGATCGCTCCCGCCGAGGCGTCGAGCAACCTCGCCCGGTACGACGGCGTCCGGTACGGGCGCCGGGTCCCGGGCGCGGACCTGGCGGCGATGTACGAGGCGACGCGCGGCGCCGGCTTCGGCCGCGAGGTGAAGCGGCGGATCCTCCTCGGCACGTACGCGCTCTCGGCCGGCTACTACGACGCGTACTACCTAAGGGCCCAGAAGGTGCGCACGCTCATCCGCCGCGACTTCCTCGAGGCGCTCCGCCTCGCGGACGCGCTCTTCCTGCCGGTGACCCCGACGACGGCCTTCGGGCTCGGCGAGAAGACCGACGACCCGCTCGCGATGTACCTGAACGACATCTTCTCGATCCCCGCGTCGCTGGCGGGGATGCCCGCGCTCTCCTACCCGGCGGGCTTCGGACCGACGGGGCTCCCGATCGGCCTCCAGCTGGTCGGCCGCCCGTTCGCGGAGGAGACGCTCCTCCGGATCGCCCGGGCGACGGAGGCGGGGAGCGACGCGACGACGCGCGCGCCGGCGATGGTGACGGAGGACGCGCGATGAGCGACCGGACGCCGGCGGCCGATCCGAAGGAGGCGCTCCGCGCGCGCTACGAGCCGGTGATCGGCCTCGAGGTGCACGCGCAGCTCAGGACCGAGAGCAAGGTCTTCTGCGGCTGCAGCACGCGGTTCGGCGCGCCGCCGAACACGCAGGTCTGCCCGGTCTGCCTCGGGCTCCCGGGCGTGCTCCCGGTCCTGAACGAGCGCGCGGTCGCGTTCGCGGTGATGACCGGGCTCGCGGTCGGCGCGACGATCCACGCGAGGAGCGTCTTCGCCCGGAAGAACTACTTCTATCCCGACCTGCCGAAGGGCTACCAGATCTCGCAGTACGACCGCCCGCTCTGCGAGGGGGGCGGCGTCGAGATCCACGCCGGCGACGTCCACAAGCGGATCGGGCTGGTGCGGATCCACCTCGAGGAGGACGCGGGGAAGTCGCTCCACCCCGAGGGGAAGGAGGGCGTCGAGACCACGCGCGTCGACCTGAACAGGGCGGGCGTGCCGCTGATCGAAATCGTCTCCGAGCCCGACCTCCGGTCCGGCGTCGAGGCGTACCACTACCTGACGAAGCTGAAGCAGATCCTGGTCTACCTCGACGTCTGCGACGGCAACATGGAGGAGGGGAGTCTCCGCTGCGACGCGAACGTCTCGGTGCGGCTGCGCGGGGAGGCGGCGTTCGGCGTCAAGACGGAGATCAAGAACCTGAACTCCTTCCGGTACGTCGAGAAGGCGATCGGCTACGAGGTCGACCGCCAGATCGCGCTCCTCGAATCGGGCGGGCGCGTCGTGCAGGAGACGCTCCTCTGGGACAGCGCCCGGAACGTCGCCGAGACGATGCGCTCGAAGGAGGAGGCGCACGACTACCGCTACTTCCCGGAACCCGACCTGATGCCGCTCGACCTCGAGCCGGCGTGGATCGAGTCGCTCCGGGCGACGCTCCCCGAGCTGCCCGACGCGCTTCGGGAGCGCCTCGTCCGCGAGCACGGCATCCCGGAGTACGACGCGGAGGTCCTCACCGAAACGCGCGCGCTCGCGACGTACTTCGAGGAGACGGCGGCGCGGGCCGGGCACGGGAAGCTCGCGAGCAACTGGATCATGACCGAGGTGAACGCGGTCCGGAACAAGACCGGACAGTCGATCGAGGCCTTCCCGATCCGACCCGACCGGCTCGGCGCGCTCGTCGGCATGGTGGCGGCGGGGACGGTCTCGGGAAAGATCGCGAAGCGGCTCTTCGAGCTCATGCTCACCGAGCCGGAGCCGCCGGAGGCCCTGGTGACGAAGCACGGGCTCCTCCCGATCGACGACGAGGCGTCGCTCCTCGCGCTGGCGCGCGAGGTGATCGCGGCGAATCCCGGTCCGGCCGCGGAGTTCCGCGCCGGGAAGGAGAAGACGTTCGCCTTCCTCGTCGGGCAGGCCATGAAGCAGTCCCGGGGGCGGGCGCACCCGGAGAAGCTCCAGGCGGCGCTCCGCGCCGCCCTCACGCAGGAGGGTTGATGGACGGCACGCGCGTGCTGGTCGTGGGACAGGGGGGGCGCGAGCACGCGATCGCGCAGGCGCTCCACGAATCGCAGGAGCACCCGCGGATCTACGTGGCGCCGGGGAACGCCGGCATGGAGTCGATCGCCGAGCGGGTCCCGATCGCGGCGACCGACGTGCAGGGGCTGGTCGCCTGGGCGCGACGGAACGAGGTGGGGCTCGTGATCGTCGGTCCCGAGGCGCCGCTCGCCCTCGGACTGGCCGACGACCTCCGGACGGTGGGGATCCCGGTACTGGGGCCGTCGCGGGAGGGCGCCCGCCTCGAGACGAGCAAGCTGACCGCGAAGCGGATCCTCGAGCGGCTCGGCCTCCCGACCGCCGCGTTCCGCGTCGCCTCCTCCGCGGAAGAGGCGGACCGGATGATCGACGGGTCGAGCTTCCCGCTCGTGCTCAAGGCCGACGGTCTCGCCGCGGGGAAGGGCGTCGTGATCGCGGCCGACGCGGCGGAGGCACACGCCACCGTCGACGCCTGGATGCGCCGCCGCACGCTCGGCGACGCGGGAACCACGCTGGTGTTCGAGGAGTGCCTGGTCGGCGAGGAGGCCTCGCTCCTCGTCCTGACCGACGGCGAGCGATGGATGCTCTTCCCGGCCGCGCGCGACCACAAGCGCGTCGGGGACGGCGACACGGGACCGAACACGGGCGGCATGGGCGCCTGCGCGCCGGCGCGGATCCCCTCGCCGGAGGAGGCGATCCGGATCGGGAAGCAGATCGTCGATCCGGTCCTGACCGCGCTCCGGGAGGGGGGCGTCCCGTACCGCGGCGTCCTCTACCTCGGCCTCATGCTCACCGAGCGCGGGCCGATGGTGCTCGAGTTCAACGCGCGGTTCGGCGATCCCGAGGCGCAGGCCGTGCTCCCGCTCCTCGCCGAGGATCCGCTCGCGCTCTTCCGCGCGGCGGCCGAAGGCCACCTGCCGAAGGAGCGGCACGCGACGTTCGTGGCGACCGAGGGCGCGGCCGTCTGCGTCGTGCTGGCCGCGCGGGGCTACCCGCAGGCGCCGGAGGCCGGCGCGGTCATCGAGGGGCTCGACGCCGTCTGGCCGCACGGCATCCGCGTCTTCCACTCCGGCACCGACCGGCGCCGGTCCCGCTGGGTCGTCACCGGCGGCCGCGTCCTCGGCGTCACGGCGCGCGCGGAGACGCTCGCCCGCGCCCGCGAGGCCGCGTACGGCGCCGTCCAGCTGATCCGATTCGAAGGGATGCACTTCCGGCGCGACATCGCGCTCAAGACCCTGGCCCTGGAGAGTCCGACGTCATGACCACGAAGCCGAAGGTCGCGATCCTGTTCGGCAGCGAATCGGATCGCGCCACCATGGAGGAGACCGCGCGCGTGCTCGGCGCGCTCGGCGTGCCGCACGAGATGGAGCAGGCCTCGGCGCACCGGAGCCCCGACCGCGTGCGGGAGATCGTGAAGGGAGCGCCCGCGCGGGGCGTGGAGGTGTTCATCGCGGCCGCGGGGATGGCGAACCACCTGGCCGGCGCGGTCGCGGCCCACACGGTGAAGCCGGTGATCGGCGTGCCGCTCCTCGGGTCCGCCCTGGCCGGCGCCGACGCCCTCTACTCGACCGTCCAGATGCCTGCCGGCGTCCCGGTCGCGACGGTCGCCATCGGCTCCGCCGGCGCGAAGAACGCCGCCGTGCTCGCGGCGCAGATCCTCGCCGTCTCCGATCCGGCGCTCGAGCTCAAGCTGAACGATCTGAAGGAGCGGCTCGCCCGGGGCGAGAAGCTCTAGCGCGGGGGCCGGTGCCCGCCGAACGTCTCCCGGTCACCGACGAGAACCGGGCGGAGGTGGTGGCGCGCGTCGCGGGTGCGCTCCGGAACGGCGGCCTCGTCGTCCTGCCGGCCGAGGGCGTCTACGGCCTCCACGCGCTCGCCGCGAGCGAAGCGGGCATCGCCCGCCTCGAGCGGCTGAAGCCGCGCGCCGGAGGGAAGGGGTGGATCGGGCTGGTCGGACGCCCGGGCGACCTCTACCGCTGGGTCGCGTCCGTCCCCGCCGCCGCCGCCACGCTGATCCGCGCGCACTGGCCGGGACCGCTCACGCTGGTCCTCGACGCGGGGCCGATGGTCCCCGCGCCGCTCCGCGCGGCCGACGGCACGGTCGCGCTCCGATGCCCGGGGAACGCCCTCCTCCGCGAGGTCGTGCTCGCCGCCGGAGGGCTGGTCGTCTCCACGTCGGCCAACCGCCCCGGGGCGCCCCCCGCCACGCGGGCGGAGGACGCGCCCGAGGACGGCGACGTGGGCCTCGTCGTCGACGCCGGGCCGCTCTCGGGGAGCGTCTCCACCCTGGCTCGAGTGCGCGGGGAAGTCGTTACGGTCCTTCGCGAAGGAGCGGTCCGGATCGCGGGAACGGCCCCTTGACGCTCCCCGAGGCGCCCCCTAGACTCGGCATGTCCGCACCGAATCCAAACCCCTGGTGAGGCTCATGTTTCAGGTCCTGGTGGTCTGCACGGGGAACACCTGCCGTAGCCCGATGGCCGAGGGGATCCTCCGATCCCTGCTCACCCCCGAACTCGACGGCCACGTCACGGTCGTCTCCGCCGGAACGAGCGCGATGGAGGGCGTCCCCGCCACCGCGCGCGCCGTCGAGACGGCCGCGGCGAGCGGCATCGATCTTCGCCAGCACCGGGCGCGGCGCCTCGGCGTCGAAATCCTCCAAGAGTCGGACCTGGTGATCTGCATGGAGCCGTCGCACATCGACGCTGCGAAGGCGCTCGTGCCGGGCATCGCCGATCGGATCCACCTCATCACCCGCCACGGGGCCGAGTCGCGCGGCGCCGGGGCGACCGGCGTCGCCGATCCGATCGGCGGCGGGGCGGACGAATACGCGGACACGTTCCATCGAATCCGGAGTCACCTGCTCCGCTGGGTCCCCGTCATCCGGGAGGCCGTCGCGCGGAGCGAAGGCGTGCGATAGAACCGGCGGCGCGCCCGCCGATCGAGGGAGGCTGTCATGGCCCGAGAATCGAAAGGCTTCATCTGGATGAATGGGGAGTTCGTCGCCTACGAGGACGCGAAGATCCACGTGCTCTCCCACGTGGTGCACTACGGGTCGAGCGTGTTCGAGGGAATCCGGGCGTACGACACGCCGAACGGCACGGCGGTCTTCAGGCTCGACAAGCACACGGAGCGGCTCCTCGACTCCTGCAAGATCGCGCGGATCGACTGCCCGTACGGCTACGACGAGATCCTCGAGGCCACGAAGGCGACCGTGCGGAAGAACGGCGGCGGCGCCTGCTACATCCGTCCGGTCGTCTACCGCGGCTTCAAGACGCTCGGCGTGAACCCGACCGGCGTGCCGATCGACGTCGCGATCGCCACGCTCAACTGGGGCAAGTACCTGGGGAAGGACGCGCTCGACAAGGGGATCGCGGTCAAGGTCAGCTCCTGGCGCCGCGCGGCCCCCGACACGTTCCCCTCGCTGGCGAAGACCGGCGCGAACTACCTGAACAGCCAGCTCATCAAGCTCGAGGCGGTCACCGACGGCTACGAGGAGGGGATCGCGCTCGACGTCTTCGGCTACGTGGCCGAGGGGAGCGGGGAGAACCTCTTCCTCGTGCGGAACGGCGTCCTCCTCACGCCGCCGTTCGGGAGCGCCATCCTGCCGGGCATCACCCGCGATTCGATCCTGACCCTGGCGGCCGACCTCGGCATTCCGACCCGCGAGGAGCAGATCCCGCGCGAGGCGCTCTACATCGCCGAGGAGGTCTTCTTCACCGGCACGGCGGCGGAGGTGACGCCGATCACGACGATCGACCGGATCCCGGTGGGGAACGGCAAGGTCGGGCCGATCACGAAGCGCCTCCAGCAGGCGTTCTTCGACGTCATCGAAGGGCGTGAGCGCGACCGCCATCGCTGGCTCTTCCCGGTGGCGGAGCCGGCCAAGGTCCAGCGCGCCGCGCGAAAGGCGAGCTAGGCGGCCCGCCGCCCGGCCCCGACGCGCCTCCATGAGTCCACGAACCGACACCGCGGGGGCCGCGCGCGACGCGGCCCTCGCCTCCGTCGATCCCGAGCTCGATCGCGCGATCCGCTCGGAAGTGCGGCGCCAGCAGGAGACCGTCGAGCTGATCGCGAGCGAGAATTTCGTCAGCGAGGCCGTCCTCGAGGCGATGGGCTCACCGCTCACGAACAAGTACGCCGAGGGCTACCCGGGCAAGCGCTACTACGGCGGGTGCGAGTTCGTGGACGTGGCCGAATCGCTCGCGATCGAGCGGGCGAAGGCGCTCTTCGGCGCCGAGCACGCGAACGTGCAGCCGCACGCCGGGGCGCAGGCCAACTTCGGCACGTACATGGCGCTGATGAAGCCGGGCGACACGCTCCTCGGCATGGCGCTCGCCCACGGCGGCCACCTGACGCACGGGCACAAGGTCAGCTACTCCGGCATCGTCTTCAAGGCGGTCCAGTACGGCCTCTCGCCCGACACGGGGCTCCTCGACTACGAGCAGGTGGCCCGCCTCGCGCGGGAGCACCGCCCGCAGGTGATCGTCGCCGGAGCCAGCGCGTATCCGCGCTTCATCGACTTCGCGCGGTTCCGCGCGATCGCCGACGAGGTCGGCGCCCGGTACGTCGTCGACATGGCGCACGTCGCGGGGCTCGTCGCGGCCGGCGTGCACCCGAGCCCGGTGCCGCACGCCGACGTGACGACCACCACGACGCACAAGACGCTCCGCGGCCCGCGGAGCGGCCTCATCCTGAGCAAGGCGGCGTTCGCCAAGGCGATCGACAAATCGGTCTTTCCGGGCATGCAGGGGGGACCGCTGATGCACGTGATCGCGGCGAAGGCGGTCTGCCTGAAGGAGGCGGCCACGCCCGAGTTCCGCGCGTACGCGGTGCAGGTCGTCGCGAACGCGAAGACGCTGGCCGCCGAGCTGCTCGCCCGGGGCTACGCGCTCGTCACCGGCGGGACCGACAACCACCTCCTCCTGGTGGATCTCAAGAAGGCGGGCTTCTCGGGTGCCGACGCCGAGAACGCGCTCCATGCGGCCGGAATCACGGTCAACAAGAACGCCGTCCCCGACGATCCGCGTCCGCCCGCCGTCACGAGCGGGATCCGAATCGGCACCGCGGCGGTTACTACACGTGGATTCGCGGAGGCGGAGATGAAGAGCCTTGCGGGCTGGATCGACGAGGCCATCCGCAGCCGCGACGATCCCGCGGCCCTCGCGTCCATCCGGAAGCAGGTCGAGGCGCTCTGCGAAGCCTTCCCGCTCTACGCGAAGCGGGCCACATAACCCATTTCCAAGAAGCGAGATGACATGACCGAGCTGACCCTCGAGGAGCGGACCGCGCGCGTCCGCCAGGAGAGCGCGTACGTGACGCCGCTGCTCGACGCCGTCGAAGGGACGATCGTCGGGCAGCGGGAGATGATCCGGAGGATCCTGATCGGGCTCCTGGCCGACGGGCATCTCCTCCTGGAAGGGGTTCCGGGCCTCGCGAAGACCCTCGCGGTCAAGACCGTGGCCCAGGCCGTGCACGCCACGTTCCGCCGCATCCAGTTCACCCCCGATCTCCTCCCGGCCGACCTGACCGGCACGCTCGTGTTCGACCCGAAGAGCGCGTCCTTCACGCCCAAGTTCGGGCCGGTCTTCACGCAGATCCTCCTCGCCGACGAGATCAACCGCGCGCCGGCCAAGGTCCAGAGCGCGCTCCTCGAGGCGATGCAGGAGCGCCAGGTGACGATCGGCGACACGACGTATCCGCTCGACGGGCTCTTCTGGGTGCTCGCCACGCAGAACCCGATCGAGCAGGAGGGGACGTACCCACTCCCCGAGGCGCAGATGGACCGGTTCCTCCTCAAGATCCGGGTCGGATACCCGAGTCCCGAGGAGGAGGGCGCGATCCTCGACCGGATGGGCGGCGAGCCGCCCGCGGCGCCGGCGCCGGTCGTCCGCGCGGAGCAGATCATGGCGTCGCGGCACACGGTGAACGCGATCTACCTCGACGAGCGGATCCGCCGCTACATCGTCGACCTGGTGCACGCGACCCGCGAGCCCGAGCGCTTCGGCCTCGACCTCAGGCCGCTCATCCAGTTCGGCGCCTCGCCGCGCGCGACCCTCTCCCTCGCGCGCGCCGCCCGGGCGAACGCGTTCCTCGAAGGACGTGCGTACGTCACGCCGGACGACATCAAACTCCTCGCGCCCGACGTCTTCCGGCACCGCATCCTTCCCACGTACGAGGCCGAAGCCGAAGGGGTGCCGGTGGACGAGGTCACCCGCCGGATCCTCGCCCGCGTCGAAGTCCCGTGATCACCCCCGAGCTCCTGGCGCAGGTCCGCCGGCTCACGATCCGGAGCCGCCGGGCCGTGGAGGAGGTCTTCGCCGGCGCGTACAAGAGCGCCTTTCGTGGCAAGGGGCTCGAGTTCGCCGAGGTCCGCGAGTACGTGGTGGGGGACGACGTCCGGGCGATCGACTGGAACGTCACCGCGCGGGCCGGCCGGCCGTTCGTGAAGCGGTTCGACGAGGAGCGCGAGCTGACGGTCGTGGTCGCCATGGACCTCTCCGGCTCGCTCGCGTTCGGGAGCGGGGCGCGCACGAAGCGGGAGGCGGCGGCGGAGGCCGGCGCGCTCCTCGCGCTCGCGGCGGCGCGGAACCGCGACAAGATCGGGCTCCTCCTCTTCACCGACCGCGTGGAGCTCTACCTTCCTCCGGGAAAGAGCCGCGCCCGATCCCTCCGCATCGTGCGCGAGATGCTGGCGTACGAGCCGAAGGGGCGCGGGACCGACGTGGCCGGCGCACTCGCGTTCCTCGGGCGGGTGCTCCGGCGACGGGCGATCGTCTTCCTCGTGTCCGACTGGCTCGCCTCCGACTTCGACCGGCCGCTCGCGTTCCTGGCGCGCCGCCACGAGGTCGTGAGCATCACGGTCGCCGATCCGTTCGAGCGGGAGCTCCCGGCCTCGGGGCTCGTGCTCGGACGCGACCTCGAGACCGGACGCGCGGCCTGGATCGACCTCGGCGCGCGCCGGCCCCGCGCGGCGTGGCGCGCCGAGCGGGCGCGACGGGGCCGCGCGATCGACGGGGCCTTCACGCGCGCGCGGGCGGGACGGATCGCGCTGACCGTCGGCTCGCCCGTCGCGCCGGAGCTGATCCGGCACTTCGAGCAGCGCACGCGCCGTCGCGCATGAGGCGCGCGGCGGATCGGCGGCGGCACGTCCCGCTCCCGGCGGCCGCGGCGCTCGTCCTGGGTGCGCTCCTCGCCGCGGGCTGCCAGCGCGGACCGGCCGGCGCGTCGGTGGAGCGCGAGGGGTCGAGCGGGACGCTCCGCTATCGGGTCGCGAGCCGGCTCGAGCCGCGCCACGTCACGCTCGGCGATCCGGTCCGCTGGACCCTCCGCGCGGAGCTCCCCGACTCGGCAACGCCGGTCGCGCTGATCGCCGACTCGGCCGGGCCGTCGCTCGACGTCGCGACGCTCCGGACGCCGGTCCGGCGCGCGCGGAAGGACCGCGTCGAGTGGACGTGGGGCGCGACCGTGCGCGGATTCGACCTCGGCGCGACCCCGCTCCCCGAGGTCCGGCTCGCGGTCCGGGTGGGAACCACGCCCGACACGATCGCGTTCCCGCTCGACACGCTGGCGGTCGACTCGCTGACCCAGGCCGAGGCCGACTCGCTCGCGCCCGACCGCGGGCCGATCCGAACCGAGCTCCGCCCGATCGACTACGTGGTGGCGGGGGTTCTCCTCCTCGCGCTGATCGCGGCGATCCTCCTCACGGTGCGCGCCGTGCGCCGCGCGCGGGCCCGGCGGCGCGCGGCCGCGACCGCCGCGGCGGCGCCCGAGCCGCCGACCGCGCGGCTCAGGCGCGAGCTGGCGGCGCTCCGGGCGGAAGGGGGTGCCCTCCCGCGCGACCTGTTCTACGACCGGCTCTCGGTGGCCGTGCGGGACTACGCGGCCGCCGTGACCGGCATCCCCGCCCGGGACCGGACGACGACCGAGCTGACGCGGGAGCTCCGCGCGCAGGGGGGCGTGCCGGCCGCGGCCATCGACGCGGTCGCGAGCGCGCTCGATCGCGCCGACCTCGCGCGCTTCGCGCGGCGCGGCGATCCGTGGGAGGAGGCGCTCCGGACGCTGGCCGAGGCGGAGCGGCTCCCGGAGCGGCTCCCCGACCCCGCGGATCGGAAGCCCGCGGCCGATGCGGCGCCGGCCGGCGCGCGATCGGCGGGCGCCGGCGGCGGGAAGGGCTGAGGCGTGCGCTTCGGCGATCCCTGGCTCCTCCTCCTCCTGATCCCGGCGGTGGCCGCGTGGCTCCTCGGGCGGCGCGTCACGCGCCTCCGCGAGCCGGAGCTCCCGGTCGCCTCGCTCGGCGACCTCCCGGCGCCGGGCGGTCCTCGCGTCTGGGCCGCGCGGCTCGCGCCCTTCCTGCTCCCGGTCGCGACCGCGGCGTTCCTGATCGGCGCCGCGCGGCCGCAGGCCGGGCGCGAGATGCGCGAGATCGTGAGCCAGGGGATCGACATCATCCTCGCGATCGACGTCTCGGGCTCGATGCGGTGCGAGGACTTCCGCCCGCAGAACCGTCTCTACGTGGCGAAGACGGTCGCGAAGGAGTTCCTCCACGGCCGGACGCAGGACCGGATCGGCCTCATCGCGTTCGCGGGGCGGAGCGAGCTCGTCTCGCCCTTGACGCTCGACTACGACGGGCTCGCGTCGCTCATCGACGGCATCGACTTCGGCATGCTCCCGGACGGCACCGCCGTCGGCTCCGCGATCGCGCTGGGCGCCGAGCGGCTACGCCACGCGAAGGGGAAGAGCCGCGTCCTGATCCTCCTCACCGACGGCATCAACAACGCGGGCGCGGTGGACCCGGTCACCGCGGCGCGCCTCGCCGCGGCGGTCGGCGTGCGCGTCTACACGATCGGCGCGGGGACGCAGGGGCAGGCGCCGTATCCGGTCGACGACCCGATCCTCGGGCGGCACTACGTCTGGGTCCGCTCCGAGGTGGACGAGCCGACGCTCGAGGCCGTGGCGAAGATCACGGGCGGCCGCTATTTCCGTGCCACGACGGCGGAGCTGCTCGGGAAGGTCTACCGCGACATCGACGCCATGGAACCCTCGCAGGTCGAGATGCGTTCGTATACGAAGTGGGCCGAGATCGGCCCCTGGTTCCTCGCCGCGGGCCTCGCGCTGCTCGCGCTCGATCGGCTCCTCCTGGCCACCTGGCTCCGCCGCTACCCGTAGGAGACGAGACGGATGCGATTCGCCGATCCGCAATTCCTCCTGCTCCTCTGGGCGCTCCCGGCGCTGCTCGCGCTCGCGTGGATCGCGGAGCGCCGTCGCGCCGCGCTCGAGCGCCGGCTCGGCGAGCCGGGGCCGCTCTCGAGCCGCGCGGGCGGCGCCGGGCGGCTCGTGCGCGCGTCCCGCGCGCTCCTCGTGCTGCTCGCGATCGCGGCCGGCACGGTCGGCCTCGCCCGCCCACAGGCCGGGTACCGGCTCGTCACGACCACGTCGCGCGGCGTCGACCTCGTGGTCGCGCTCGACCTCTCGCGCAGCATGGACGCGCAGGACGTGCGCCCCTCCCGGCTCCGCGCCGCGAAGCGCGAGGTGGAATCGCTCCTCGCGGCCCTCGAGGGCTCGGCGATGGGCCTGGTCGGCTTCGCGGGCGAGGCGCGCGTCCTGAGCCCGCTCTCCACCGACCGGGAGGGGCTCGCCTCGATCGTCGAGACCGCGGGCCCCGGCGACCTGGATCAGGGCGGAAGCGATCTCGGGTCGGCGATCCGGCTCGGCGCGCAGCTCCTCCGGCGACCGGGGGACCGCCCGCGCGCGCTCGTGGTGGTGAGCGACGGCGAGAACCTCCAGGGCGACCCGCTCTCGGCCGTGACGGCCGCGCGGGAGCGGGGCGCGCGCGTCTTCACGATCGGAATCGGCGAGCCCGGCGGGACGACGATCCCGATCGTCGATTCGACCGGCGCGACCGTGGGGCGGTGGCGCGACGCGCGCGGCGAGATCGTCGTCACGCGCCTGGACGAAGGGCTCCTCCGCGAGATCGCGAAGCGGGGCGGCGGCCGCTACGAGCACGGCGACGGCACCGGGCGCGTCGCGCTCCGGGTCGCGGACGAGGTCCGGAGCGAGGGCGGCGTCGAGGCGCGCGGGCAGACGGTCCGCGCGTACGACGAGCGGTTCTCCTGGTTCGCGGCGGCCGCGGGGCTCCTCCTCGTGGCGGAGCGGCTCGCGCCGCGCCGGAGGAAGCGATGACCGCGCCGGCCCGCGCGCTCGCCCCGCTCGCGCTCCTCCTCGCCTGGGGCGCCCTCCTCGGCGCCGCGTACGAGTGGGGCGGCCCCGCGGCGCGCGGGGTGGGCGAGCTGAAGAAGAAGGAGAACGCGGCGGCGCTCCGCTCGCTCGCCGAGGGCGCGCGGGACCTGCCGCGATCGGCGGCGGTGCCGTTCGACCGCGCGCTGGCGTTCCAGCGCCTCGGGTTCGCGGACTCGGCGCGCGCGTCGTACGACACGGCGCTCCGGCTCCACGGCCGGGAGGCGCGCGCCGCGGCGGCCTACAACCTCGGGAACGAGGCGCTCCGGAAAGGGAAGATCTCGGAGGCGATCGAGCGGTACAAGGAGTCGCTCCGCGAGGACTGGAAGCGGAAGGACGCGAAGCGGAACCTGGAGGACGCGATCCGCCGCGCCCGGGCCATGCAGCCTCCGCCGACGCCGCCGCAGTCGGGCGGCGCGGGCTCGCGGGGCCCGACGGGACCGGGGAAGGGAGGGGGCAGCGGCACGACGCCCCCGGCGAACGCGCCGCCGGGGACGCCCCCGCCCGGGAACATGAAGCGCGAGGCGCCGAAGGATCTCGGCGGGCCGATCCCGAGCAGGCAGGAGGCCGAGCTCTGGCTGAACGCGCTCGAGTCCGAGCGGCGCGCGCAACGCGAGCGGGACCAGAGCCACCGGGACCAGCCGGAGCGGAGCGGCCGTGACTGGTAGCGAGCCGCGTGGTACCGCGCGTGTCGCGTGCTCCGCGGCGCTCGTCGCGCTCCTCGTGGCGATCGCGCCTCGCGGCGCCGTCGCGGCCGGGTCGCTCGCCATCAGCGCGGCGGTCGATCCGCCGCGGATCGCGGTGGGCGAGCAGGCGCAGCTCACCGTCGAGATCCGGGCGGACGGCGTGGACGTGCCGCACTACGCGCTCCCGTCCGTGCCGGGGCTCAACGCCGTGCGCGTGGCCGACTCGCAGAGCTTCTCCTGGGTGAACGGGCGCCTGACGCGCTCCTCGACCACGCAGTTCATCCTCTCGGCCCCGGCGCCGGGCCAGTACACCATCCCGCCGATCCGGATCGCGGCCGGACTGATCCGCGCGGAGTCGCGGCCGGTCACGCTCGTGGTCCAGGCGGCGGGAACGGCGCCCCCCTCCGCGTCGCTGCCGCCCCCCGCGGCCGGAGGCGGCGCGCCGCCCGACACCGGGGCGCCGCCCCGGGTCTGGGGCGATCAGAGCGCGCCCGATCTCTTCGTCCGCCTGATCGTCGACCGGCGCCGCGCGTACTGGAACCAGCAGATCACGGCCCGCTACGTCTTCTACACGCGCGTGCCGCTCGACCAGGCGCCGACGTGGGAGATCGCCGACGCGCCCGGCTTCTGGAAGGAGACGCTCGGCGATCCCCGGCGCGACCGGGTGCGCGTCGGGAACCAGGAGTACGTCTCCTTCGAGCAGGACGTCGCGTACTTCCCGACGCGCCCCGGGAAGCTCACGATCGGTCCCGGGGACATCGAGGCGCGCGTCGTGCGCCGCGTCTCCGCCCCGGATCCCTGGAGCCTGCTCGGATTCCCGGAGACCGAGGTCCGGTCGATTCCGCTCCAGACCGAGCGCGCGGCGATCGACGTGCGGCCGCTCCCGACCGGGGCGCCGGCGGGGTTCCAGGGCGCGGTCGGGTCGCTCGCGATGAAGGTGAACGTCGACAGGCTGATCACGCGCGTCGGCGAGCCGTTCACGGTCACCACGGTGCTGAGCGGCGACGGCAACCTGAACGCGGCGGGCGACCCGGACGTCCGCGCCTCGGTCCCGCTCCGCTCCTACGAGACCGGCGGCGCCGCCACCGCGAGCCGGAGCGGGCTCCGGATCCACGGGGAGCGGCGTCACGAGATCGCGTTCGTCCCCGAGGTGCCGGGCACCATCGACGTGCTCCCGGTCCAGTTCACGTGGTTCGATCCCGAGGTCGGGGGCTATCGCACGCAGCGGTCCGATTCGATCCACGTGCGCGTGCTGCCGGCCGGCGCCTCGGGCGACACGCTCGCCGCGGCGGCGGAGGCAGGCCCTCCCGCGACGCTTCGCGCGCGCTCGGGCCCGACGGGCCCGCTCGACCTCGGGCCGCCGGCCGGCGCGGCCGCGGTGGCGCTCGCCTCGGCCCTCGGGTTCGCCGGGGCGTTCCTCGTCGGCCGGTCGCGCCGCCTCGCGGACCGCGATCCCCGGGTGAGGAAGCGCCGCGCGCTCCTCGCGCTCGAGGCGGCGGCCGGGCGCGCCTCCGGCTCCGGCCCGCGCGGGAGCGCCGCCGCCTCGGTCGCGCCGCTCCTGCCGCTCGCGCTCGGCGTGCGCTTCGACGCCGACGTCGAGGGACGGCCGCGCGAGGAGGCGCTCCGGATCGCCTCGGAGCACGGCGCGCCGGACGCGTGGGTCTCCGAGGCCCGGCGGCTCTCCGAGGCGCTCGAGCATCTGGCGTTCGCGCCCGCCGACGCGCGCGGGGAAGCCGACGCGGCGCTCCGCGAGGCGGCCGCGTTCCTCGCGCGGCTCAGGGAGGAGCGGCCGTGATCGCGGACGCCTCGGCGCTCTACGACGCGGGGACGACGGCCCTGGAGCAGGGCCGGACCGGGGAGGCGGTCGCGTTCCTGACCGCCGCCCGGCGGATCGATCCGCGCGCGGCCGACATCCGGCGGAACCTGATGCTCGCGGAGACGCGGGTCGCGGCCGCGACGGGCGCCGACGCGCCCCCGCCCCCTCCGTCCGCGTTCGCGCTCTCCGCGGGAGAGTCGTGGTGGCTCGCGGCGCTCCTCCTCGCCTCCGCCGCGGCGCTCGGCGCGACCGCGATCCTCCGCGCCGGGCGGCGCGTCCGGATCCTCCGCGGGCTCGGCATCGCGCTCGGCGCGGCGGGGCTCCTCCTCCTCGGATGGCGCACCACGCGCGCACTCGAGGAGCGCGCGCATCCCGAGGCGGTGGTGATCGCCCCCGCCCTCGAAGCGCGGCGCGGCCCCGACGAGCCGTCGCGGCCGCCGGTCGTCCTTCGGGCGGGCGAGATCGTGCGGCTCGGGCGCGTCAGCGGGAACGACGTCGAGGTGCGCCTCGGCGGGAGCGCGATCGGCTGGGCCGCGCGCGAGGGGCTCTGGCGCGTCGCCGACGCGGCACGCTATACTCCCGATTTCCGGCCCCGCTGAGCTTCCCAGGAGGGAACCCCGATGTCCCGTCTCGACGCGACGCTCGTCACCGGCGGCACGGGCGCACTCGGGCGCCACGTGGCGGCGCGCTTCCTCGCGGACGGACACCGCGTGGCGGTCACGTATCGTGACCGGGCCGAGTGGGACGCCATGGCGGCGGCCCACTCGGCCGACGTCGCCGCGCGCCGGCTCCTCGGGATCGACGCGGACGTCACCGACCACGACGCGATGGGGCGGGCCGTCGGCGAGGCCGTGGAGGCGTTCGGCGGGCTCCGGGCCCTCGTCCACGTCGCGGGCGGATTCCGCGGCGGGGAGCCGGTCGAGACCGTGGACGCGCGCACGGTCCGCTTCATGATCGACCTGAACCTCGTCTCCGCGTTCTGGGCCGCGAAGCACGCCTCGGCACCGCTTCGCGCGAGCGGCGCGGGACGGTTCCTCTTCATCTCCTCGCGCGGCGCGATCGAGACGGCGCCCGGCGCGGCCGCGTACGCCGCCGCGAAGGCGGGGCTCCACGCGCTCGTGGGCACGCTCGCCAAGGAGACGAAGGCGGCCGGCGGGACCGCGAACGCGGTCCTGCCGAGCGTGATCGATACGCCGGCCAATCGCGCCGCGATGCCGGGCGCGGACCACGACGCGTGGGTCCGTCCCGAGCAGATCGCGTCGCTCCTCGCGTATCTCGCGTCGGACGCGGCCGCGGCCGTCTCCGGCGCCTTGATCCCCATCTACGGGAGGGCTTGAGCCCCATGACGACCCCACGCTATTCGAAGGGTCCGCGGATCGCGCCGGACGCGGTCGGACCCGGCATGACCGTCGACCGGCTGGTCGACGGCGCCTTCCTCGCGTACAACGGCGCGCGGCTCCGCGAGGGATGCCGCCTCCTCGCGGAGAAGATGCTCGAGCCGGACGTCACTGTCGGCCTGACCGTGAGCGGCGCGTTGACCCCCGCCGGGCTCGGCCGCTCGTGCCTGATCCCGCTCCTCAAGGCCGGGTTCGTCGACTGGGTGATCTCGACCGGCGCGAATCTCTACCACGACACCCATTTCGGCCTCGGGCTCTCGATGCACCAGGGCCGGTGGAACGCCGACGACGTCGTGCTCCGCGAGCAGGGGATCGTCCGGATCTTCGACATCTTCTTCGACTACGACGTGCTCCTCTCGACCGACGCCTTCTTCCGCGAGGTGCTCCGCCAGCCGGAGTTCCGCGCGCCGATGAGCACGGCGGAGTTCCACTACCGCGTCGGGCGCTACGTCGCCGAGCGCGAGAAGGCCCTGGGCCAGGGCGAGGTCTCGTTCCTGGCGGCCGCGCACCGGCTCGAGGTGCCGGTCTACACGTCGTCCCCCGGCGATTCCTCGATCGGGATGAACGCGGCGGAGATCGCGCTCGACGGGCAGCCGATCCACTGGGACGTCTTCCGGGACGTGAACGAGACCGCGGCGATCGTCTACGGCGCGAAGAAGGCCGGCGGGAAGAGCGCGGTCCTGATCCTGGGCGGCGGCTCGCCGAAGAACTTCGCGCTCCAGACGGAGCCGCAGATCCAGGAAGTGCTCGGGCTCGACGAGGCCGGGCACGACTACTTCCTCCAGGTGACCGACGCGCGGCCCGACACCGGCGGCCTCTCGGGGGCGACCCCGGCGGAAGCGGTGTCGTGGGGCAAGATCGATCCCGACCGGCTCCCCGACGCGGTCGTCGCGTACGTCGACAGCACGGTCGCGCTCCCGATCCTGACGGCGTACGCG
>JBLMXB010000015.1:0-6454 GCA_050257555.1 Hyphomicrobiales bacterium
CGAGTCGCGCACCCGTCCGGTCACCGGTGCGGGCAACCGTCCGCTCAAGTCGCTTTCCGACACCCTGAAGGGCAAGCAGGGCCGTTTCCGCCAGAACCTCCTCGGAAAACGCGTGGACTACTCGGGCCGTTCCGTAATCACCGTAGGCCCCGAGCTCAAGCTCCACCAGTGCGGCATACCGAAAGACATGGCCGTCGAGCTCTTCAAACCGTTCGTGATCAGGAAACTGATCGAGCGGGGGCTCGTCAAGACCGTGAAGAGCGCAAAGAAGATGGTCGAGAAGAAGACGCCCGACGTGTGGGAGATCCTCGAGGGGATCATCGACGGGCATCCGGTGCTCCTGAACCGCGCGCCGACGCTCCACCGTCTCGGCATCCAGGCGTTCGAGCCGGTGCTGGTCGAGGGGAAGGCCATCCGGATCCACCCGATGGTCTGCGGCGCGTTCAACGCCGACTTCGACGGCGACCAGATGGCGGTACACGTGCCGCTGTCGTTCGAGGCGCAGATCGAGACGCGCCAGCTCATGCTCTCGACGAACAACATCCTGCTCCCGTCGAACGGCCGTCCGGTCGCGGCGCCGAGCCAGGACATCGTCCTCGGCTGCAACTACATGACGAAGGCGCGTCCGCTGGCCGAGGGCGAGCGGAAGAAGTTCTTCGCGAACGTCGACGAGGTGCGCGCCGCGTACGACCACCGCCAGTCGGGCCTCCACGATCCGATCGTGGTGCGCATCGAGGGCGGGCGGGTCGAGACGACGGTCGGCCGGGTGCTCTTCAACGAGGCGCTCGCGCCGTGGGGCATCCCGTACACCAACGTCGAGATGGACAAGAAGGCGCTGGAGCAGCTGGTCGGCGACTGCCACCGGCTCCTCGGCGACAAGACGACCGCGGTCATCCTCGACTCGCTGAAGAATCTGGGCTTCCAGTACGCGACCCAGGCGGGGATCACGGTCGGCATCGACGACATCCTGATCCCGGCCCGGAAGCCGGAGATCATCGACCGCGCGCACGCGGCCGTGGCGCACATCAACCGCCAGTACCAGCAGCGGGTCATCACGGACGGCGAGCGCTACAACGAGGTCATCAACACCTGGACGCTGGTCACCACCGACGTCGAGGAGGAGACGTTCCAGGGCCTCGCGGCCGACCGGAACGGGTTCAACCCGATCTTCATGATGGCGCACTCGGGCTCCCGAGGCACGAAGGAGCAGATCCGCCAGCTCGCCGGCATGCGCGGCCTCATGGCGAAGCCGCAGAAGAAGATCACCGGCGGCCTCGGCGAGATCATCGAGTCGCCGGTCATCCACAACTTCAAGGAAGGCCTGACCGTGCTCGAGTACTTCGTCTCGACGCACGGCGCGCGGAAGGGACTCGCCGACACGGCGCTCAAGACGGCCGACGCGGGCTACCTGACGCGCCGCCTCGTGGACGTGGCGCAGGACGTGATCGTGAACATCGAGGACTGCGGCACCGTGACCGGCATCGAGGTCAGCGCCCTCAAGGAGGGCGAGGAGATCATCGAGCCGCTGGGCGACCGCGTGCTCGGACGGGTCACGATCGAGGACATCGTGGATCCGAACTCGGGCGACGTGATCGTCCGCTCGGGCGAGGAGATCAACGAGGCGGCGGCGGAGGCCATCGAGGACTCGGGCCGGATCGAGAAGGTCATCATCCGCTCCGTTCTCAAATGCGAGGCGCCGCGCGGCGTCTGCGTGAAGTGCTACGGGCGGAATCTCGCGACCGGCCGGGTCGTGGACATCGGCGAGGCCGTGGGCGTCATCGCGGCGCAGTCGATCGGCGAGCCGGGCACGCAGCTCACGCTCCGGACATTCCACATCGGCGGCGTCGCCGGCCGCATCGTCGAGCAGTCGAAGATCAAGGCCAAGAGCGTCGGCACCGTCGTCTACCGCGACATGGAGCTGGTCGAGCGGGAGAACGGGCAGCTGGTCGCGGTCGGCCACCACGGCCAGGTCGAGATCCACGGCGCGGACGGCAAGGTGAAGAACCGCTACTCGCCGCCGTACGGCGCGACCGTCCACGTGAAGGACGGCCAGCCCGTGAATCCCGGCGACGACCTTTTCGAGATGGACACGTTCAACACGCCGATCCTCACGGAGAAGGCGGGGACGGTCCGCTTCGTCGACATCAAGGAGAAGGTCACCGTCCGCGACGAGGTCGACGAGAACACGGGCCTCCGGCTCATGGTCATCATCGACGACCGCGAGAAGGTGCTCCATCCGCACGTCGACATCGTCAGCTCGGGGGGCCGCCGCGTGGCGAGCTATCCGCTGCCGACCGGCGCGCGGCTCCTCGTGCGCGACGGGCAGGAGGTCACGGCGGGCGAGGCGCTCGTGAAGATCCGCCGCGAGATCTCGAAGACCCGCGACATCACGGGCGGTCTGCCCCGCGTCAGCGAGCTCTTCGAGGCACGGAAGCCGAAGGATGCCGCGACGGTCGCCGAGATCGACGGCCGCGTGGAGTTCGGCGGCGTGAGCCGAGGCATGAAGAAGATGCTGGTCGTGGGCGACGGCGGCGAGGCGCGGGAGTACCTGATCCCGCAGGGCCGCCATCTCCACGTCCAGGAAGGGGACACGGTCCGCGCGGGCGACCGGCTGACCGAAGGCCCCGTGAACCCGCACGACATCCTGAAGATCAAGGGGATCCAGGCGGTGCAGGAGTACCTGGTCAACGAGATCCAGGAGGTCTACCGCCTCCAGGGCGTGCGGATCGACGACAAGCACATCGAGGTGATCGTCCGGCAGATGCTGCAGAAGGTGCGCATCGAGGATCCGGGCGACACGACGTTCCTCGAAGGCGAGCAGGTGGACAAGCACCCCCTCAAGGCGGAGCAGGAGCGGGTCGAGGCCGAAGGCGGCCAGCCGGCCACGTATCAGCCGCTCTTGCTGGGGATTACGAAGGCGTCGCTCTCCACGCAGAGCTTCATCTCCTCGGCCTCGTTCCAGGAGACAACGCGCGTGTTGACAGAGGCTTCCGTGCTCGGGATGACCGACCACCTGCGTGGCCTCAAGGAGAACGTCATCATCGGCCACCTGATCCCCGCGGGGACCGGGATCACGAAGTACAAGGACATCGAAGTCGTTGCGGCGGATGAAGATGAGGCTGAGAAGCCGGCCGCCGTCGAAGAAGAGGCAAAAACAGCTTGACCGGGCGATCCGGCACTCATTAGAATGTGCGTTCTTTGCGCCCGGAACCAATTGTAACGGAGAACTTTAGGTGCCAACCCTGAACCAACTCGTGCGGCGCGGCCGCAACCGGCAGCTCTCGAAGACGGCGTCTCCGGCCCTGAAGGGAGCGCCGCAGAAGCGAGGCGTCTGCACGCGCGTCTACACGTCCACGCCCAAGAAGCCGAACTCGGCGCTCCGCAAGGTCGCGCGCGTGCGGCTCACGAACGGGATGGAAGTCACGTGCTACATCCCGGGCGAGGGACACAATCTTCAGGAGCACTCGATCGTCCTGATCCGCGGCGGCCGTGTGAAGGACCTGCCGGGCGTCCGCTACCACGTGGTGCGCGGCACGCTCGACGCGTCCGGCGTCGACGGCCGGTCGCAGAGCCGGTCCAAGTACGGCACCAAGCGGAAGAAGGGATCGTAAGGAGCCATGCGTCGCGCGGCGAAGATCCACAAGGCGGAAGTCAAGCCCGATGCCAAGTACAACAACGTCCTGGTGACGCGCTTCATCAATTCGCTGATGAGCGCGGGCAAGAAGAGCACCGCGGAGCGGATCTTCTACGGCGCCATGGACGTGGTCGAGCAGAAGACCGGCCAGGACGGGTTGACCGTGCTCAAGGGCGCGCTCAACAACGTGAAGCCGGTGCTGGAAGTGAAGTCGCGGCGCGTGGGCGGCGCGACGTACCAGGTTCCCGTGGAGGTGCGTCAGGACCGGCGCACGGCGCTCGCCCTCCGCTGGATCATTTCGTACGCCCGTAGCCGGCCCGATCACACGATGGCCGAGCGGCTCGCCGCGGAGGTCATCGCCGCCTCGAAGAACGAGGGCGGCGCGGTCAAGAAGCGGGAAGACACTCACAAGATGGCGGAGGCCAACAAGGCGTTCGCGCACTACCGCTGGTAGCGGCGGTACCGGAAAGGCTCGCAGTGCCCAGGCAGTACGATCTTTCTCATATGCGGAACATCGGCATCATGGCCCACATCGATGCCGGCAAGACGACGCTCACCGAGCGCATCCTCTACTACACGGGGAAGGTGCATCGGATGGGCGAGGTCCATGACGGCGCCGCGACCATGGACTGGATGGAGCAGGAGCGCGAGCGGGGGATCACGATCACCTCGGCCGCCACGACCTGTCTCTGGAAGGAACACCAGATCAACATCATCGATACGCCCGGCCACGTCGACTTCACGGTCGAAGTGGAGCGGTCGCTCCGCGTCCTCGACGGCGCCATCGCCGTCTTCTGCGGCGTCGGCGGCGTCGAGCCCCAGTCCGAGACGGTCTGGCGCCAGGCGGACAAATACAAGGTCCCGCGCATCGCGTTCGTGAACAAGCTCGACCGCGTGGGCGCGGACTTCGCGTACGTGGTCAAGATGATGGGCGACCGCCTCGGCGCGAACGCCGTGCCGCTCCAGATGCCGACGCACGTGGCGGACGCGTACACGGGCATGATCGACCTGATCGACATGAAGGCGATCACGTACGAGACCGAGGAGCTGGGCGCGAAGTACACCGAGAGCGAGATCCCGCGCGATCTCGCGCAGGCGGCGGCCGACGCCCGGCACCGCATGCTCGAGGCGGTGGCCGAGTACGACGACGAGCTTCTCCACGACTACCTCGAGGGGAAGGACGTCACCGACGTCCAGATCCATCGCGCGATCCGGAAGGGCGTCCTCTCCGGGAAGCTCGTGCCGGTCCTGGGCGGCACGGCCTTCAAGAACAAGGGCGTGCAGAAGCTGCTCGACGCGGTGATCCGCTACCTGCCGTCGCCGAGCGACATGCCGCCGGTCGCCGGGACGAACCCGAAGACCCTCGAGCACGAGGAGCGGAAGGTCTCCGACGAGGAGCCGTTCGCCGCCCTCGCGTTCAAGATCATGACCGACCCGTACGTCGGCAAGCTGACGTTCTTCCGCGTCTACTCGGGGAAGATCAAGGCCGGGACGTACGTCTACAACGCGAACAAGGAAGCCGGCGAGCGCCTCGGCCGCGTGGTCGAGATGCACGCCAACAAGCGCGAGGAGCGCGAAGAGATCTACTGCGGCGAGATCGCGGCGGCGGTCGGACTGAAGAACGTCCACACCGGCGACACGCTCTGCGTGAAGGAACACCCGATCATGCTCGAGGCGATGCACTTCCCCGAGCCGGTGATCCAGGTGGCGATCGAGCCGAAGACGAAGTCCGACGAGGAGCGGATGGCGACGGCGCTGGCCAAGCTGTCCGACGAGGATCCGACGTTCCGCGTGAAGACGGACGAGGAGTCGGGCCAGACGCTGATCTCCGGGATGGGCGAGCTGCACCTCGAGATCCTGGTCGACCGCATGGTCCGCGAGTTCAACGTCGCGGCCAACATCGGCAAGCCGCAGGTCGCATACAAGGAGACGATCGCCAAGCGGATCGAGCAGCGCACGCGGTTCGCGCGCCAGACCGGCGGCCGGGGCCAGTTCGCCGACGTGTCGATCGTGGCCGAGCCGGTGCCGCCGGGGACGGGGTTCGTCTGGGAGAACGCGATCAAGGGCGGTTCGATCCCGCGGGAGTACATCCCGTCGGTGGAGCGCGGCATCCTCGAGGCGATGGAGAACGGCATCATCGCGGGCTACCCGGTGGTGGACGTGAAGGTGACCCTCGTGGACGGGCAGTACCACGAGGTCGACTCGTCCGAAATGGCATTCAAGATCTGCGGCTCGATGGCGTTCAAGGAGGCGGCCCAGAAGGCGTCGCCCAAGCTGCTCGAGCCGATCATGGACGTCGAGGTGGTCGTGCCCGAGGAATACATGGGCGACGTGATCGGCGACCTCTCGAGCCGCCGCGGACGCATCGGCGGCATGTTCCAGCGGTCCGACGCGCGCGTGGTCGCGGCGTCGGTCCCGCTGTCGGAGATGTTCGGCTACTCGACGCGGCTCCGTTCGATCACGCAGGGCCGCGCGGTCTACTCGATGCAGTTCTCCCGATACGAAGAAATGCCTTCGCAGATGGCGGAGCAGATCGTCGCGAAGGTGCGAGGCACCTGACCTCAGAGCCGGGGCGGTGCTTCCCCGGACGATCGGAGGATTCGGAACGATGGCGAAGCAGAAGTACGAGCGGACGAAGCCGCACGTGAACGTGGGTACGATCGGCCACGTGGATCACGGGAAGACGACGTTGACGGCGGCGATCACGATGGTGTTGGCGCAGAAGGGACAGGCGCAGGTTCGCGCGTACGATTCGATCGACAACGCTCCGGAGGAGCGGGAGCGGGGGATCACGATCGCGACGGCGCACGTGGAGTACGA
>JBLMXB010000016.1:0-38858 GCA_050257555.1 Hyphomicrobiales bacterium
GACGTGCAGGGTGCTGGTCAGGTCCGAGAGCGGCTTCCGCCCGGCCTTCGCGGCTTGGAAATCGTACGTCCCGGTCGTGTTGAGCTGGATCAGGTTGTTGATGATCTTCGGCTGGGACGCCGAGCCCCACTTCACGTGGAAGTCGTTCCGGAGCGAGAACCGGAGCACCCGCTGCTCGAAGCTCCCGAGGTTGATCCCGGCGATCCCGCCGAACCGGGTGCGCGCCACGCCCGACGTGTCGACGTACGTGAGCCCCTGGATCCTCGGCTGGTACGTGTACGACGCCGACGGGGTGATCACGTGGCGGAGCGCCCGGAGCGGGCCGATGTGGTGGTGGAGCGTCCCGTAGATCGCCGTGTTCGCGCCGACGGTGGCGCTCCAGGCCGCCCCCACCCGGTTCGTGGCCCCCGCGTCGTCCCGGCTGTAGTAGATCGCGTTGACGTTCACGCCGGGGCTGACCCGGAGGTAGCGGAGCACGGTCCGCACGTCGGTCAGGCCGAAGCGCTGGAGGACGCCGGTCCGGGCGTCGATCCGCGCGTCCCGCTGCGGGATCGGCCCGTCGTACACGCCGTTCCCGTTCTGATCCGTGAACGGCTCCCCCGCGTCCCACACCCCGTTCCCGTTCAGGTCGGTGAAGGGCTCCCCCGGAGCGTACGCGTTCACGAAGACGTTCCGCTGGCTCAGGAGCGTCGCGTTGTAGCTGTAGACCGTGGACGCGAGCCACGGGAGCCGCCCCGGCTCCTTGCCGCGCGGCGCGCGGCCGATCGGGCGCGCGTTGAGCGAGAAGGAGGCGGACGGGGCGCTCTGCTGGATCCGCTGCCCGAGCGGGTCGGGATCGAGGTCCTGGTTCCGGACGAGCCCCGCGTTGAACGACGCCCCGCTCCAGGATTTCTGGAGGGAGACGCTCGACTTGAGATTGCGCTGGATGCGGAGGAGGACCGAGCGTCCCAGCACCGGATCACGGTAGTAGTCGCTCGCGTTCGTGAGGTTGGCCTGCGCCGTGAGCGAGAAGGCGTGGCCGAGGATCTGGTAGTGGCGCCCCACGAGATCCCAGCGGTTCGAGCCGCTGAAGAACCGGTTCTCGTACGACGCGTTGAAGTCGCCCTCGTACTTGTACCGCTTCCGGTAGCGCGTCTGCCCGTGCGCCACCCAGCTGACGTCCTGGTAGTAGTCGCCCCAGAGCGTCGCGTCGAGGTAGTCGTTGATCGCCCAGTAGTAGCCGACGTTCCGCACGAACTTCCCCGTCCCCGAGGAGGAGCCGAACTCGAACTGCGGGAGCTGGAAGCCGGAGTGCCGGCCCGGCTTGATCGGGAAGACGTAGAACGGCAGCGCGAGCACCGGGATCTTCTTGATGTAGAAGACGACCGGCTTCGCCACGACCTTGTCCCGGAGGAGGATCCGCATCTTCGATGCCGCGAAGTGGTAGTGGGGCTCCGGGTCGTCGCACGTCGTGTACGTGCCGTCCCGGACGTCGAGGATGTCGGCGGTGACGCGCCGGACCTGCTTTCCGGTCACGTAGCCCTGCTCGTACTTCGTGCGCCCGGAGAAGACGGTCCCCCGCCGGATCGAGAGGTCGTACGTCATCGTCTGCCCCACGATCCGGTCGCGCCCGTCCTGGAGGATCGGCTTCCCCTCGGCGCGCATCCGCTCGGTCTGCGAGTCGAACTGGACGTCGCGCGCGGTGAGCTTCATGTCGCGATACGCGACCGTCGCCGCGCCCGTGACGTCGACGGTGTGCGCGTTCACGTCGTAGACGATGCGCTGGCCCTCGTAGCGGATCCGCTCCCGCTCCTCCGCTCCGGTCGTGTCCCCCTCGGCCGCCATGTAGTACGTGCCGTCGCCGCGTCCGATCACGGTCGCGCGGAACGGCTTCCCGTTCTCGAACTCGACGACGATCGAGTCCCCCTTCGAGGCGTTCCGCCCGCCGTCGGCGCTGTCGGCGCTGCTCGGCCAGTAGAACGACGTCGCGTGCCCGACGACCACGGCGCGGCGCGCGGTGTCGTTCTCGAGGTAGAGGGTGATCGTGTCCCCCTTGGCGTCGGTCCGCTCGCCGCGGCCCGTGTCCGCCCGCGCCGCGTACGAGACGGCCGCGTTCGGGCGGGCCTGGATCGAGGCGATCCGGTTCCGTTCGAACCGAAGGTCGAGCGTGTCGCCGGTCGCGCTCCCCTCGGGATCCCAGGCGCGGGGGTCGCCGACCAGGAGCGCCCGGTCCTCCCGCCGGTAGAACTCGGCGCGCCGGCACGTGGCCTGGAGCTTCTCGCGGTGGATCGCGACGTCGCCGTGCGCGAAGACCCGGTCCCGCGCGTTGTCGAACTCGAGCGAGTCGGCGGTGATGCGCGTCGTGATCCCGCCCGATTCGGTCAGCGTGAGCCTCGGGGCGACGTCGGCCCAGGCGTAGTCGGACCGGCGGTCGTAGCGGATCCGGCCCGCCTCGACGTGCGTGCTCTCCGCGCGGTCGATCGCGTCGACGTGGCCGAGCGCCAGGGCCACGTCGGTGTTCCGGTCGTACTCGATCCGGTCGGCCATGAGCGTGCGGGTCGAGTCCTCGAGGCGCGGCGTCCCCGTGATCACCGAGACGTTCCGGTCGCGGTAGAAGACCGCCTCGCGCCCGGTGATCTTGCTGCCCGACTCGAAGATCCGCACGTTGCCGCGGAGCGTGGCCACGCGGGCGCGCCGGTCGTAGGAGGCCTGGTCGCCGTACATCGTCGTGCGGCCGTCCACGATCTTCACGTCGCCGAGGAAGCGGACCAGCTCCTTCCCGCGGAAGATCAGCGCGGAGTCGCCGGTGACGGTCGTGGTCCCGTGCACCACCTGGACGTGCGTGGCGGTGTAGACGTTCTCGCCGGCGGCGGCCGAGCCCTCGAGCCGGTCGGCCGTCAGGTGGTAGGGCTCGCGGTCGTTCGCGGTCCCGAGGGAGTCGAGCTGGGCGCGGGCGGCGCGCGGCGCGAGCGCGGCGGCGAGGACGAGGAGGAGCGGGACGAAGCGGGCGGCCGGCGCCCCCCTAGAGCGCACGCGGCACCTCGCGGCCGAGCGCGGCGAGGGCCGCGGGCATCAGGTAGAAGGAGCCGGTGACGAGCACGGCGCCCCCCTCCGCACGCGCGAGGTCCACCGCCCGGCGGATCGCCTCGTCGGCCGCGGGCACCGCGACGCAGGCGAGGTGGCGCGCCGGCGCGTGCGCGGCGAGGACGGCCGCCGGCGTGGCGCGCTCCCCCTCGAACTCGGTGAGGAGGAACCGGCTCGCGACCCGGCCGAGGGCGCGGAGCATCGCCTCGTGGCGCTTGTCCCGCGCGAAGGCGGCGACCACGGTGACGTTCCGCTCGGGGAGGAGCGCCGCCACCGTGTCGGCGAGCGCGTTCGCCCCCTCCACGTTGTGCGCCACGTCGACCAGGACCGGGGGATCGCCCTCGATCCACTCGACCCGCCCCGGCCAGCGGGTCGCCGCGAGCCCCGACGCGATCGCCGTGCCGATCCGCTCGCGCGGCGTCCGCACCTCGAGGAACGCCCCGGCGGCCAGGGCGGCGAGCGCGGCGTTCCGCGCCTGGTGCGCGCCGGGGAGCGGTGTCTTGACCTCCCCCGCGAAGGACGGCGTCGCGAGCCGGAAGCGCGTCCCCTCGGGCGCGATCGCGCGGACCGCGATCCGCGCGTCCCGCCCCAACCGGAGCACCCGGGCGCCGATCGCCTCGGCCCGCGCGACGATCGCGTCGCGCGCCTCGGGCTTCCGGACGCCGAGCGCGAGGACGCGGCCGGGGCGGAGGATCCCCGCCTTCTCGAGCGCGATGTCGCGCAGCCGGCGGCCGAGGATCTCGGTGTGGTCGGACGCGATCGTCGTGATGACCGACACGTCGGGATCGAGGACGTTCGTGGCGTCGAGGCGGCCGCCGAGCCCCACCTCCACGACGGCCACGTCGAGCGACGACGCGGCGAAGTGGTCGAAGCAGAGCGCGGTCGCGGCCTCGAAGAACGACGGCCGGAGCGTCTCGAAGCGCGGCCACCAGCGGGCCAGGAGCGCCTCGAGCGCGGCGTCGTCGATCTCCCGGCCGTCGACGCGGATCCGCTCGTGGAACCGGACGAGGTGCGGCGACGTGTAGAGGCCGGTCCGGAGCCCGGCCGCCCGGAGGATCGAGGCCGCGTGCGCCGCCGTCGACCCCTTCCCGTTCGTTCCGGCGATCAGGATCGACGGGAAGGCGCGGTCGGGCCGGCCGCCCGCCGCGAGCAGCGACGTGACCCCTTCGAGGCCCGGACGCATGCCGGAGCGCTCGAAGCGGTAGAGGGCCTCGAGGCGCCGCAGGAGCGGAACGCCCGCGGTCTCCTTCATTCGGCGATGGGGGTCTCGGACGCGGCGGGACGGGTGGAGACGGACGTGGCGGGGGGCGCTCCGTTGACGCTCGGCGGCGGCGCGGGGGACGCGGGAGCGGACGGCGCGAGACCGACCGGCGCCGGCGCCGCGGTCGAGGCGGCGCGGAAGCGGGCGAGCGACTCGCCCGCCCGGCGCCGCGGCTTCTGCGGCAGCGCGGCGGCCGCGGCGAAGTAGCGGAGCAGGTACGCCAGCGTCCGGCGCATCTCGGCCCGGTGGACGATCCGGTCGACCATCCCCTTCTGGAGGAGGAACTCCGACCGCTGGAACCCCTCCGGCAGCTCCTGGTTGATCGTCTGCTTGATCACCCGGGGGCCGGCGAAGCCGATCAAGGCCTTCGGCTCGGCCAGGATCACGTCGCCGACGGACGCGAACGACGCCGTCACCCCGCCGGTCGTCGGGTGGGTCATGATCGAGATGTACGGGACGCGCGCGTCCTCCATGTGGGCGAGGAGCGCGTTCGTCTTGGCCATCTGCATGAGCGAGAGGATCCCCTCGAACATCCGCGCGCCGCCCGAAGAGGAGAGGATGATCAGCGGCCGGCTCGTCTCGATCGCGAGCATGATCGAGCGGGCGATCCGCTCCCCTGCGGCGGACGCGAGGCTGCCGCCCAGGAACGAGAAGTCCATGAACGCGATCACGCAGGGCCGCTCCTCGATCGTCCCCTCGCCGCAGAGGACCGCCTCGGTGAGGCCGGTCTCCTCGCGCGCCTTCTTCAGGCGGTCGATGTAGCGCTTGGAGTCGCGGAAGCGGAGCGGGTCGGTCGAGACGATCTCGGAGAAGCGCTCCACGAAGGACCCTTCGTCGAGCAGGATCTTCACGTACGTGCGGGCGGGGATGCGGAAGTGGTAGTTGCACTTGCCGCAGGTCCAGAGGTTCCGCTCGAGCTCCTTGTGGTAGAGGATCTCGCCGCAGTCCTCGCACTTGATCCAGAGCCCGTCCGGGAGCTCCCGGCGCCTCTGCTGCGCCTTGAGCCCTTCCTTCGCCTTGCGGAGCCACGTCATGCGACCGATTCCTCCGGGAACGTCCTGAGCATGACAATAGCATCCTCGGTCGGGTGCCGATAATAGTTCTTTCGGATCGCCACGTCGATGAACTCATTGCGGTAGTAGAACTTACGGGCCCCCTCGTTCGACTCCCGGACCTCCAGCGTGACCCTCCGGACCCCGGTGCGGCGGCACGTCCGGAGGAGGTCGTCGAGGAGCCGTTGCGCGATCCCGGCGCGCCGGTGGTCGGGGTGGACGGCGAGGTTTCCGAGGTGCGCCTCGTCCACGACCAGGATCGCGAGGAGATACCCCACGACCTTCCCTTCGAGTTCCGCGACGCGCGCGTAGCTCCCGTCGAGCAGCGTGATCTCGGAGCGGAACATCTCCCGCGACCAGGGATCGCTGAAGGAGGCGCGCTCGATCGCGACGATTTCGTCGAGGCGGCCGACGGTCATGGGAAGGATGCGGAGGACGCCGGGCGACGTGCTCACGGCGCGGGCTTCCGCGCGTTCGGGGCGCGCCCGTACGCGGGCGCGGCCGCGGCGAGGTCGGCGGTGCGCCCGAGGGCGAGGTCGCGGTCGCCCAGCTCGGCGACGGCGGGGGCGAGCGGCGCCGGCGGGAGGAGGCGCCCCTCCTGGTCGAGCACCCGCTCCGCGATCGCGTCGTTCGCCGCGGCCGCGGGCGGCGCGGTGCCGCCCGACCGGTCGGCGAGCCACGCCACGAGGTCGTCCTCGGGGACCGCTTCGGGTCCGAGGACGAGCGTCGGCTCCTCCCCGCCGGTCCAGAGCGCCGCGAGGAGGAATCCCCGCTCGCCCGGCGTCACGGTCGCGTAGCGATCGGCGTCCCGGCGGTGCGCGCGCGCGAGCGCGCGGTGCGCGGGCACGAGCACGATCGGGATCGCCCCTCCCAGCGCCGCCCCCTTCGCCCACGCCAGGCCGATCCTGAGCCCGGTGAACGAGCCGGGACCCTCGGAGACCGCGATGGCGGCGAGGTCGCCGAGCGCGAGCCCCGCCTCCTCGAGGAGGCGCGCGACGGCGGGCGCCAGGCGGCCCGAATGGCCGCCCGGGGCGAGCGGCGCCGAGGCGACCGCGCGGCCCTCCCGGGCGAGCGCGATCCCGCCGCGCGGCCCGGCCGTGTCAATCCCGAGGATCGAGCGCATGACTCCAGTGCTCCCGGTCGAGGCCGCCCTCGCGCGCGATCGCGCTCCAGCGCGCGCCGCGCGGGCGGATCCGCACTTCGCGGCCCCCCTCCGGGACGTAGCGGAGCTCGAGCTCGAGCCGCTCGTCGGGCAGCCGGTCGAGCGCGCGGTCGGCCCACTCGACGAGGACCACGGCGTCCCCCTCCGCGAGGTCGGCCAGGGCGAGCCCTTCGAACTCCTCGGGCGACGCGAGGCGGTAGAGGTCGGCGTGGACGACGCGCGGCCCCTCGCCGTAGACCTCGACCAGCACGTACGTGGGGCTCCGCCCGCGCGTCCCGGGGTGCACGCCGTCGACGATCCCCTGGACGAGCGTGGTCTTCCCCGCGCCGAGCGCGCCGACCAGCGCCACCCAGTCGCCGCGACGGAGGAGGGTGCCGACGTGGCGGCCGAACGCGCGGGTCTCCGACGCGGTGTGGAGGAGCGAGCGGATCTCGACGTCCATCGTCACCCCTTCGGCGTGAGCGTCGCCACCGGCAGGAGCATCTCCTCGAGCGAGATCCCGCCGTGCTGGAACGAGCCGCGGTACTTGCTCTCGTACTCGTGGAACCGCGTCGGATAGACGAAGTAGAAGTCCTCCTTCGCGATCACGTACGCCTTGTGCGGCGTGTCCGCCGGCAGCCGGTACCGCGCCGGGTCCTTCACGTGGACCGCGTGTCGCGCGTCGCAGGAGATGTTGTTGCCGAACTTGAAGCGCAGGTTCGTCGACGTGTCGCGGTTCCCGTAGACGAGCGCCGAGCGGCGGCTCAGCACCGCCCCGTGGTCCGTCGTGACGATCACGACGCCCTCCTGGCGCGCGAGCGCCTTCAGCGCGTCGAAGAGGGCCGAGTGGACGAACCACGAGCGCATGACCGAGCGGAACGCCGATTCGTCGGGCGCGAGCTCCTTCAGGAGATCCGACTCGGACCGCCCGTGCGTCAGCATGTCGAGGAAGTTGAAGACCATGGCGGTGAGCGGGATCTGCTGGAACGTCACGACGTTCCGCCGCACCGCGTTCGCCTCCTCGGGATTCGAGATCTTGACGTACTTGGGCGCCGAGGGGAGCGAGATCCGGAGCCGCGCGAGGTGCGCGTCGAGGAGCTGCCGCTCCCATCGGTTCTTGCTCCGCTCGTCGCTCGACGCCTCCTGCCACCAATCGGGGTACCGCGCGCGGATCTCCTCCGGGAAGAGCCCCGAGAAGATCGCGTTCCGCGCGTACGGCGTCGCGGTCGGGAGGATCGAGACGTGGTGGTCGAGCGCGACGTCGAAGAAGGGCCGGAGGAGCGGCTCCACCGTGAGCCACTGGTCGAGCCGCATGCAGTCGACGACGATCAGCGTCACGCGGCGGCCGGCGCGGAGGTGCGGCGCGACCCAGCGGCCGACGACCTGGGTCGAGAGCGGCGGCCCGTCCGCGTCCCGCACCCACGACTCGTACCGCGCCTCCACGAGCTGCGAGAACTCGACGTTCAGCTCGCGCCGCTGGTCGGCCTGCGCCTGCTTCAGCCCCACGTCGCCGGCCTGGTCGAGCTCCACGTCCCACTGCGCGCTCCGCCCGTAGAGGTCGATCCACCCCTCCCACGAGAGCCCCGCCGCCGATTCCGCGCGGAGGCGGGCCAGCTCCGACACGTAGTCGCGCGCGCGCCGGCTCTCGAGGAGCCGGTCCGCCTCGAGCAGGCGCTTCAGCGCGAGGAAGATCTGGGTGGGATGGACCGGCTTCAGGAGGTAGTCGTCGATCCGGCGTCCGATCGCCTCGTCCATCAGCGCCTCCGCCTCGTTCTTCGTGACGAGGACGATCGGCACCGAGGGATCGCGCTCCTTGATCGCCTCGAGGGTCTCGAGGCCGCCCTTCCCCGGCATCGACTCGTCGAGCAGCACGGCGTCGAAGCGCTCCCGCGCGGCGCACGCGACCGCGTCGTCGCCGTTCGTGACGGGCGTCACCTTGTACCCGCGCTCCTCGAGCAGGAGGATGTGCGGCTTCAGGAGCTCGATCTCGTCGTCGGCCCAGAGGATCTTGCGTTCGCTCGGACTCATGCCGGATTCGGGGTCAGGCGGATGAAGGGGACGGCGGCTGCGGCGGGACGGGGAGGGTCACGGCGACCGTGGTGCCCCGGCCGGGCGCGCTCTCCACGATGGAGATGCTCCCCCGATGGTACTCGCGCACCACGCGCCTCGCAAGCGCGAGCCCGAGTCCCCAGCCGCGTCGCTTCGTGCTGAAGCCGGCCTCGAACGCGCGGCGCCGCTCGGCCGCGCTCATCCCCCGGCCGTCGTCGTGCACCGTGAGCACGACCCGCCGCTCCGCCGGGCGCCACGCGAGCCCGACCCGGATCGTCGCGTCCGGCTTGTCCACGGCGTCGATCGCGTTCTTGAGGAGGTTTTCGACGACCCACTCCATGAGATCGGCGTGGAACGCGACGCGCGGGATCGCCTCGTACGCCTCCTCGATCACGATCGTGCTCTTCTGCCGCGGGAGGCGGTTCCGGAAGTACGCGACGACGCCGGCGACGGTCTCCGTGAGGTCCCCCGGGCGGAGCGCGGGCGTCGACCCGACCTGCGCGAACCGGTTCGCCACCCTCTGCAGCCGGCCGAGGTCGCGATCGATCTCGTCGGCGATCGCGGCGACCCGGTCGGGCGACGGCGGCCGTCCGTCCTCGCCGCGGAGGAGCGCGCTCCAGCCGAGGAGCGCGGAGATCGGCGTCCCGAGCTGGTGCGCGGTCTCCTTGGCGAGCGCGGCCCAGAGCGTGCGCTGCTCGCCGGTCATCAGGTCCCGGTAGCCCGCGAACGCAAGGAGGAGGAGCAGGAGGATTCCGCCCAGCTCGAGCACCGGAATCCAGCGGAGCTGGCGCGCGAGCCCCGGCTCGCCGTAGTGGACGTGCCCGAGGACGCCCGGGTGGCCGAGCTGCACGACCGGGATCGGCGGATTCGACTCGTCGAGGTGGCGGGCGATCCGCTGGATGCGCCGGAGCTCCGGCGGGATGACGCCGGTCATGTCGGCGCGCCGGATCACGGAGTCGGGGATCGCGCCGCTCGGCACGCCGATCTGCCGCCAGGCGCGCGGGAGCCCGTTCGGATCGGTGAGCACCAGCGGGAAGTTGATGTTCTGCACGACCTCGCGGAGGATCGGCTGGAGCCGCGGGTCCTGCGCCGCCTGGATCGTCGAGATCGCGAGGAAGCGCGCGAGCACGGTCGAGAGGCTCCGCGCCTGGTCGTTCAGCCGGCGGATCACGAGATGGTTGTGCACGACGAGCGCCATCATCAGGAGCACGACGGCGAGGAAGAGGAAGACCTTGTAGGAAGGCCGCCGGAAGGTCCGCGGCGCGTCGCCCGGGCGCGGGGCCATGCCTCCCCCTAGTCCGGGGTCAGCTCGCGCAAGCCGCCCAGATAGGGAGCGAGCGCCTCGGGAATCGCGACGGTCCCGCGCTCGGTCTGGTGGGTCTCGAGAAGCGTCGCGAACGTGCGCGGGAGCGCCAGGCCGGAGGCGTTCAGCGTGTGGACCAGCTCGATCTTGCCGGTCGTCTCGTTCCGGAAGCGGATGCCCGCGCGCCGCGCCTGGAAGTCCTCGAAGTTGCTGCACGAGGAGACCTCGAGCCAGCGTCCCTCCCCGGGCGCCCACGTCTCGAGGTCGTAGCACTTGGCCGCGGCGAACGAGAGGTCGCCCGCGGCGAGGAGCACGACGCGGTACGGCAGCTCGAGGGCGCGCAGCACGTCCTCGGCGTCGGCGAGGAGCCGCTCGTGCTCGTCGTACGACGTCTCCGGGCGGACCACCTTCACCAGCTCCACCTTGTCGAACTGGTGGACGCGGACCATGCCGCGCGTGTCGCGCCCGTACGACCCCGCCTCCCTCCGGTAGCTCGCGCAGTAGCCGACGTGGTAGATCGGCAGCCGCGCCGCGTCGAGGATCTCCTCGCGGTAGATGTTCGTGATCGGCACCTCCGCCGTCGGGTTCAGGAAGAGGTCGTCGTCGGGGAGCTGGTACATGTCCCCTTCGAGCTTCGGCAGCTGTCCCGTCGCGAAGAGGCAGTCGCGGCGCACGAGGTGCGGCGCCCAGACCTCGCGGTAGCCGTGCCGCGCGACGTGGAGGTCGATCATGAAGTTGAGGAGCGCCCGCTCGAGGCGCGCGCCCTTGCCCGTGAAGAGGAGGAAGCCGCTCCCGGCGATCTTCCCGGCGCGCTCGAAGTCGAGGAGACCGAGCGACGCCGCCAGATCCCAGTGGGGCTTCGGCGTGAAATCGTAGGTCCGGATCGCGCCGACCTCGCGCACGACCCGGTTGCCATCGGCCTCGGCCCGCGGCACCGACTCGTGCGGGACGTTCGGGATCCAGATCTGGAGCGCCTGGAGCTCCGCCTCGACCTGGGCCAGCTCGTCGTCGAGCGCCTTGATCTCCTCGCCGACCCGCTTCATGGCGGCGATCGCCTCGGCGGCGTCCTCGCCCGCCTTCTTCCGCTTCCCGATCGCCTCCGACGCCTCGTTCTTCGCGTGCTTCAGCGCCTCGGCCCGGACCAGGATCTCGCGGCGCCGCTCGTCGCGCGCCAGGTAGCGGTCGAGGTCGACGTCCACCTTCTTGAACGCGACCGCCTCGCGGACGAGGTCGATCTGGGCGCGGACCCGCTTCGGCTCGAGCATCGCTACTTCCGGGTGCCGGCCGCCGCGAGGACGCGCCGGGCGCCCTCGAGCAGGAGCCGCTGCGCGAGCCGCGCGCCGATCTGCTCCTCGTCGCCGGGGGCGCCGGTCTCGACGTCGCGGTAGAGGCGCCGCCCTTCGCGATCGGCGATCACGCCCTCGAGGCGGAGCGCGCCCCCCTCGCTCGTCGCGAGGGCGCCGACGGGGGCCGCGGGGTCGGCCTTGAGCTCGCGGAGGAACGCGCGCTCGGTCTCGAACTCGCTCCGCGCGGCGGGATCGTCGAGGTGCTTCGCGGCCCGGTGGAGATCGCGGCTCCCCGCGCGCACCTGGATCGCCGACATCCCCTGCCCGGGAGCGGGGACGAGGACGGCGGTCGTGAAGATCTCGGTCACGCGGTCCTGGAATCCGAGATGCTCGACGGCCGAGGCGGAGACGACGAGACCGTCCACCTCGCGGCGCTCGAGCATGTGGATGCGGTCGTCGAGGCTCCCCGCGAAGTCGACGATGCGGAGGTCGCTCCGGTAGTGGAGGAGCTGCGCGCGACGCAGCGGCGTGTGCGCGCTCAGCGCGGCGCCGTCCGGGAGCTCGTCGAGGATCGTCTCCTCCTCGGCGATCAGGACGTCGTACGGCGTGAAGCGCGGCGTCACCGCCGCCACCTCGATCCCCGCCGCGAGGACCGGCGAGACGTCCTTCGCGTTCTGGATCACGAGGTCCACCTCGCCGTGCGCGAGCGCCCGCTCGAGCGCCGCGCCGGGCCACGCCGACGGCGGGCGCCGGAGCGGGTCGGCCACCGGGACGAACTCGACCGTGGCGTGCCCGAGATGGGCGCGAAGCGCTTCGGCCGTCGCCTGGCCGATGTTCAGGCCGAGCCGGTTGCCGCGAACGCCGATCTTGAGTGGGCCGTGGCTCATGGGAGCCCCGACGCTAGCACACGCCCCGGACGCGGACAAGCGGCGCGCGGCGCGGCGCCGCGCGGCCCGTCACGCCTCGCGCAGCGCCTCGACGATCGGGAGGGACGCGGCCTTCCGTGCCGGGAAGAAGCCGCCCACCAGGCCCATCGTCGCCGCGAAGAGGAGGCCGAGGAGGAGCATCCCGGGCGTGACCTGGAACCGGAACGCCAGCTCGCTGAACGTGGCGAAGCTCATGGTGCCGGTCGTGAACGAGCGGACCGGGAGCGCGAAGAGGCATCCGATCGCGCCGCCCAGGAGTGCCAGGAGCACCGACTCGACGAGCACCGCGAGGAGCACCGCGCCCCGGCCGAAGCCGAGCGCGCGGAGCGTCCCGATCTCCTTCGTCCGCGCGCCGACGGCGGCGTACATCGTGTTGAGCGCGCCGAACACGGCGCCGAGCGCCATGATCAGCGTCACGAAGAGCCCGAGCGACCGGAGGAGCCGGGCGAGCATGCCCGACTGGGCCGCGTAGAACTCGTCCTCCCGCCGGACCGAGACGGTGAGGCGCGGGTCCGCCTCGAGCCGCTTCTTCAGCGCGGCGAAGTGGGACCGGTCGTCCAGCCGGAGCGTCACGCTCTGGAAGACCGGGCGGTCGAAGACGGGCATGAAGAGCTCGACGTCGCCCCAGATCTCCGAGTCGAACGCGGTGCCGCCCGCGTCGAAGACGCCGACGACCGTCCACTCCCTCCCGGAGAGCTTGAGGCGGTCGCCGACCGCGGCGTTCCGGAACCGCTCGGAGACCATCTTCCCGACGACGATCTCGTCGAGGCCCGGGCGGAACAGCCGGCCGGACACGATCCGGATCCGGGGCCGGAGCGCCATCGACTTCGCGGCCACGCCGCGGACGACGACGTTCGTCGCGCCCCCGGTCTTCCGGGGGAGGTTCCAGACGACCAGGAGCTCCCCGGCGGCGAGCGGCCGCCCGTCCGGGGCGCGCGCCACCTCGGGCTGGCTCTCGACGATCGTGGCCGCGTCGCGCGACACGATGCTCGTCAGCTCGCCGACGGCGCCGCTCCGCACGACGATCGCGTCGTCGGGCGAGCCGGTCGTCCGGAGCGCCGCCTCGAAGCCGCCCGCGAGCGCCAGCGTGAAGATGAAGACCCACGCGACGAGCGCGATGCCGAGCGCCGTGAGCAGCGTGCTCACGCGGCGGGCCGCGAGGTGGCGGACGCTGTAGACGAGCGGGAGCCGCGCCACGTCAGGCCACCTTCCGGAGCGCCGACGCGATCGGGAGCCTCGCCGCCTGGATCGCGGGGACGAGGCCGCTCAGGAGTCCCATGACGAGCGCGAGGAGGAGCCCCCAGGCGACGGTCCCGGGGAGCACGCGGAAGTTCGGGAAGAAGCCCCCCGCCGTGAAGTCGAGCTTCCGGAAGACGAGCCACGCGGCGCCGCACCCGAGGATCCCCCCCGCGAGCGAGAGGAGGAGCGCCTCCGCGCCCACGAGGCGGAGGATCAGCCCGTCGCCGTAGCCGAGCGTCTTCAGCACGGCGATCTCGGTCGTCCGCTCGCGCGCCGCCATCATCATCGTGTTGATCGTGACCAGCATGATCGCGAAGACGATCGCCGAGCCGAGGATCGTCAGGAGGAGCTGCACGTTCCCGATCATCGAGACGAACCCCGCCTGGAACGCCTTCTCGGTCTCGGTCCGGGTCGGCTCGGGGCTGTTCTCGAACATCGCGTCGACCCGCGCGCTCACGTCCGGCGCGTCCTTCGCCGAGGCCAGGGTCAGCCAGTAGATGCCGACCTGGTTCTTCCGGGCGTCGGGGAGCGACTCGTTCAGGTAGTCCCAGTGGAAGAAGAGCGTGTTCTCGTCCACGTCCTCGGTCTTTCCCGTGTAGATCCCGCGCAGCGTGAACCGCCACGCGCCGGGGAAGATCGTGCCGGTGATCGGGATGACGTCGCCGAGCTTCCAGCCGTACTTGGCGCAGAGCGCCCGTCCCGCGAGGCAGGCGGTCCGCTCCTCGAGGAACGCGCGGCGCGCCGACGGCGACACCACGATCTCGTCGGCGTAGACGTCGAAGAACGTCGGCGCGTCCACCGCGAACTGCGCGAACTGGTTCTTCGGATCCTGGTAGTAGCCGCCGAACCAGTTCCCGTATCCGACGTGCACGACGCCCGGGACCTGCGCGAGCCGGTCCCGGTACGCCAGGGGGAGCGGGAAGACGAGCGACGCCGCGTGGCGGACGACGAGGCGCGTGTCGTCGGAGGCGCGGATCGACGCGTCGAACGACGTCATCACGGTCCGGAGCGTGCAGAAGAGGAAGAGCGCGAGCGCGATCGACGAGACGGTCAGGAACGTCCGCCGCTTCGAGCGCGCGAGGTGCGCGAGGACGTACCGGAGGTGCTTCACGCCGTCAGGAGCCCCTTGTCGAGGTGGAGCGTCCGGTGCGCGCGCTCGGCCGCGTGCGGATCGTGCGTCACCATGACGACCGTCTTCCCCATCTCCCCGTTGAGCCGCTGGAGGAGCGTCAGGACCTCGCCCGCGTTCGTCGCGTCGAGGTCGCCGGTCGGCTCGTCGGCGACGAGGATCGTCGGATCCGCGACGACCGCGCGGGCGATCGCGACGCGCTGCTCCTCGCCGCCCGAGAGCTGCCGCGGGAAGTGCTTCTCGCGGCCCTCGAGGCCCACGAGCCGGAGCGCGAGGCGCACGCGCTCGCCCCGCTCCTTTCCCGAGAGGCGGGTCAGGAGGAGCGGCATCTCCACGTTCTGGAACGCGGTCAGGACCGGGATCAGGTTGTAGAGCTGGAAGATGAACCCGACGTGCCGGGCGCGCCACCCGGCGAGGCGATCGTCGGGGAGATCGCCGATCGATTCGCCCGCCACGCGGATCTCCCCCGCCGTCGGCCGGTCGATCCCGCCGATCAGGTTGAGCAGCGTCGACTTCCCGGAGCCGCTCGGCCCCATCAGCGCGAGGAACTCGCCGCTGGCCACGTCGAGACGGATGCCGGAGAGGACCGGGATCTCGATCGCGTCGCGATGGTAGACCTTCGTCACGTCGCGGAGTCGGACCACGGAATCGCGATCGCCGTCGTTCGTGGAGCTCATGCGCTCCTGGCTCCCTTCCTCGGCGCGGGGCGCCGCGTCACTTCGTCCGGACCCGCGACCCGTCGCGGAGCGACGCGGGCGGATCGACCACGACCCGATCGTCCGGCGCGAGCCCCCCGGCGACGGCCACGCGGTCCGCGCCGTACGGGCGGGGCGACACGCCGCGCATCGCGGCCCGGCCGCCCTCGACGACGAAGACGACCGCGCGCCCGTCGCGGTCCGCGACGGCGCCGCGCGGGATCGTGACGGCCGCCGGCGCGGCCCCGCCCGCGCCCGCCGCGGCGCCCGAGTCCCCCGCCGCGTCGGCGAGGAACGTCACCTTGCACCCCATCTCCGGCAGCACCCGCGCGTCGAGCGAGTCGAACCCCACCTTCACCTGCACCGTCGCCTTCTGGCGGTCGGCGGTCGGCACGATCTGGCGGACGTGGCCGGGGTAGCGGACGTCGGGGTACGCGTCGAGCACGATCTCCGCCCGCATCCCCTCGTGCGTCCGCGCCACGTAGCCCTCGTTCACGTCGACCTCGACCTCCAGCGACGCCAGGTTCGCCATCGTGACGATGGCGCCGCGCGTGAGGCCGCCGCTCGACGGGATCGGGCTCACGATCTCGCCCACCTCCGCCTCCTTCCGGAGCACCGCGCCGGCGAACGGCGCGCGGACGAACGTCCGCTCGTAGTCCACCTCCGCGGCGCGGAGCCGCGCCTCCGCGTCGGCCACGCCGGCGGCGGCGCTCCCGACGCGCGCCGAGTCGACGGCCGCGCGCGCCTCCGCCGCGTCGTCGTCCGCCGGGGACACGAGACCGCGGGCGCGGAGCTCGGCCGAGCGCGTCCGCGCGAGCCCCGACTCGCGCGCGCTCGCCCGGGCCTCGACCAGGTCGGCCTTCGCCGAGGCGAGCGACGCCTTGGCGCTCGCCACGGCGGCCCGCTGTTCGTCGTTCCGGAGGACGCCGAGGACCTCCCCCTTCGCGACCCGGCTCCCCTCGTCCACGTAGAGCGCGGCGAGGCGCCCGGCGATCTCGGTGGAGACGGCGGCCCGCTGCCGGGCGACGACGTACCCGCTGGCGGTCAGCACCTCCGACGCGGCGGCGCCGGGCGTGCCGCCGAGCGCCTCGGCCCTCGCGACGCGCACGTCGGTCACGCGCGGGAGGAGGCGGGGCGCGGCCAGGAACACGATCGCCGCGACGAGGACGATCGCCGCGGCGAGCACGAGGACGGCGCGGGATCTCCCGCCGCCCCCGCCGGGCGGCGCGTCCCGGTCGATCCGGAGCCCGGAGAGGTCGGCCGAGCCCGCGCCGGTCATGCGGTGATGCCCCGCTCGGCGCGCACCTCGCGGACCGCCTCCACCATGACCGCGAGCTTCGCGAACGCCTCCTCGACGGTGCGCGTCTTCAGGCCGCAGTCGGGATCGACGTAGATCTGCTCGGGCTTCATCACCTCGAGCCCCTTCCGGATCCCCTCCTTGACCTCCTCCTTCGTCTCGATGCGATGGCTGTGCACGTCGAGCACGCCGTAGCCGATCTCCTTCGTGAACGGATGCTTCCTGAAGCGCTCGAGGAGGTCGTAGCGGCTGTTCGCCAGCTCGAGGTCGATCATGTCGACCGGCAGGTCGAGGAGCGCGGGATAGATCACGTCGAAGTCGCCGTAGCAGACGTGCGTGATCGTCTTCACGGTGAGGCCCTGGACGGCGCGCCCCAGCGCCTTCACGGCGAGCGGCAGCTCCTCGGGCCGGACGGACACGGCCGGCTCGTCGATCTGGATGTACGTCGCGCCGGCTTCCTGGAGCGCCAGCGCCTCCTCGTTGATCGCCGCGGCCAGATCCATCGCCATCGCCTCGCGCGACGGGTAGTGCTCGTTGAACGACCAGTCCATCATCGTGTACGGACCGGTCAGCATCCCCTTGATCGGCTTCTTCGTCTGGGCCTGGGCGAACTTCCACCAGTCCACGGTCCAGGGGCTCGTCCGGCGGATCGGCCCGACCGCGATCGGCTTCCGGTAGTAGCGGTTGCCGTAGCTCCGCACCGGGTTCGAGATCGCGAATCCGGGCGTCCGCTCGGCGAAGTACGTCGTCATGTCGCCGCGGTAGAGCTCGCCGTCGACCAGGAGGTCGAGCCCGATCGCCTCCTGGCGGCGGATCACCTTCACGGTCTCCTCGCGCTCCATCGCCTCGAGCGCCTCGGCCGTGATCTCCCCGCGCGCGCGCTTCTGGCGCGCCCGCTCGAGCTCGGGCGGCTTCGGGAAGCTGCCGACGGTCGTGGTCCACAGGCCGCGGGGCATCGTCATCCTCCGTTCCGGGCCGCGAGCCGGGCCGCTTCGGCGAGCACGCGCACCTTCGCCTCCGCCTTGTCGGCGGGCAGGTACTCGAGGCTGGCCGTGGTCGTGAGCAGGTAGTCGAGATCGCCGCGGAGGGAGCCGGCGCGCGCGGCCTCGCGCGCGACCGCCGCCGGATCCTCGAGGCGCGTGTTCCGGGCGTCGACGAGGCCGAGCCCGACGCCCCGTCCCTTCGGCACGTCGCGGATCAGGTCGCGGCCGGCGGGCGCCTCGACGAGATCGAGGCCGAGGACGCTCCAGCCGAGATCCCGGATCGCCGGGAACGCGGCGGCGGGAGCGCCGAACGGGACGTGGAGGATCGTGCGCGCTTTCCGGCCCGCGAGGAGCGGCTCGAGCGCGGCGCGGATCGCCGGCGCGTCGCCGGCCTTCGCCTTGCCGAGCCACGGCTCCTCGAGGTGGATCCAGCCGCAGCCGGCCGCCTCGAGCGCGGCCGCCTCGCGGGCGAGCGCCCGGCCGAGCGCGGCGCACGCCCTCGCCGCGTCGCCGTAGTGGAGGTCCTTGGAGAAGCGGTAGAGGGAGTACGGCCCCGGGAGGAGCGCCTTCACGGGACGCCCGGTGGCGGACGCGGCGTCGGCGTAGTCGTCCACCGTGATGGGCGCCTTCCACGCGACGTCGCCGACCAGCTCCGGCTGGCGGTAGTACGTGTTCGTGTCGAGGTAGCGGATCAGGCCCGCGATCCGGACCCCGTCGAGCGCGCGCGCCACGTACGTCTGCGCGTCGTCCCACCCGGCGGCGCCGTCCATCACGAGATCGATGCCGGCCCGCTCCTGGATCGCGATCGCGCGCCGGTTCGTCGCGCGGATCGCGTCCGCGACGTCCTGGTCGGTCGCCTTCCCCTGGTCGCGCCGGTTCCGGACGACGCGCAGGTTCACGTCGCCCGCCTCGGTCGGAAGCTTGGGATAGCTCCCGGCGAGCGTGGTCTGGAACGTCACGGTGCCCCCCTCCTCTCCCGCGCGCCTTCCGCGGGAAGCGATCGGCGAGGGTACCACAGCCGTCGAACGCCCCTCAACGAGCCCCGGCGCACGCGGGGCACGGACAGATGCGGCGCAGGTAGTCGAACGCGTAGATCCCGGTCGTGTGTCCGTCGCTCCACGTGAAGTGGACGGCGTAGTTCCCCACCGTGCGCGCGGCGTCGATCGCCACGTCCGGGTTCACGTGCTCCTCGAAGACGAGGCGCTCGCCGGTCGTCTCGCTGACGCACTGGGCGCAGGGGCACCGCCCGCGCAGGTAGCGGGCGCCGAAGACCGACTCGTGCCCGTCGGCCCAGCGCACGGTGAAGCGCTCGCCCCCCTTCTTCGAGAGCGCGACCGGCGTCGTCTGCTCGGGGGCGAGCGGCGCCACGTCACTCCTCCGCGATCGTGAGCGGGATCTGCTTGAAGGCCTGGATGCTGATCTGCTGCGCGAGGCGCCCGGTGATCTCGCGCATCGCGACGCCGGACGGCGCGTCGGGTGCGGCGAGCACGACCGGGGTCCCCTCGTCCGCGTGCTTCCGGATCGCGGCGTCGAGCGGGATCTCGCCGAGGAAGGGCACCCGGAGCTCCGTGGCGGCGGCGGCCGCGCCGCCGTGCCCGAACAGCTCGTCGCGCTCCCCGCAGTGCGGGCAGACGTAGTAGGACATGTTCTCGACGATGCCGAGGAGCGGCACCTTCGTCTGCTGGAACATCCGGAGCGTCTTCATGGAGATCTGGAGCCCCACGTCCTGCGGCGTCGACACGATCACGGCGCCGGTGACCGGCGCGGTCTGGACGAGCGTGAGGTGCACGTCGCCGGTGCCCGGGGGGAGGTCGACGATCAGGTAGTCGAGCTCGCCCCAGTTCACCTGGAGCAGGCACTGCTGGAGCGCCTTGTGCGCCATCGGGCCGCGCCAGATCAGCGGCTGGTCGCCGGGGCTCAGGTAGCCCATCGACATCACGCGCACCCCGTGCGCCTCGCCCGGCTCGATCGTCTGGTTCGGGAGCGGCACGGCCGGCTTCCCCGAACGCATCATGATCGGGATGCTCGGCCCGTAGATGTCGGCGTCGAGGAGCCCGACCCTCGCGCCGCTCGCGGCGAGCGACGCGGCGAGGTTCGCGGAGACCGTCGACTTCCCGACGCCCCCCTTCCCGCTCCCCACGGCGACCAGGTTCCGGATGTTCCGGAGCGCGCCGGTGTCGGGGGCGGGAGGCCGGCGCACCTCGGCGGTCATGTTGACGCGCGCGTCCTTCACGCCGGGGAGGGCCAGCACGGCCGCGCGCGCCTGGTCGCGGAGGCGGTCCTTCACCGGGCAGGCGGGGGTCGTGAGATTCACGTCGAACGCGACGGTGCCGCCGTCGATCGTCAGGTTCCTGACGAAGCCGAGGGCCACGATGTCGCGATGCAGGTCCGGATCCATCACGGACCGAAGTGCGTCCAAGATCTGGGCTTCGGTGACGACGGCCGCGGTCATGACGTCTCCTTGGATGACGGGGGCGAGCTCCGGGATCCAGGAGGATAGCATCCGGCGCGCCGCGGCGTCACGACCGCCGCCGCGCGACCCCGGCCGTCTGGCGCCTCCGCGGCGCGTATGGTAGTGTCGAAAGCTGGCATGCGGCGCGCCGCTCCACGACCACGCCACGACGCGCGCCGGGACCCGAGGGAGGGATCATGGCCGTCTCCGTAGACGAACTGAAGGGCCTCTACTACACCATGAACCTCGTCCGGCAGGTGGACGAGCGCTGCCGTCGCCTCTTCAAGCAGGGGCGCTTCCAGGGCACGTACTTCTCCGCGGTGGGCCAGGAGGCGACCGTGGTCGGCTCCTGCTACGGGCTCCGGCCGGACGACTATATCGGCATCCAGCACCGCGAGATCGGCGCCGTCATCACGAAGGGGATGCCGATCCGCTACCTGATGGCGCAGCTGTTCGCGCGGAAGGACAGCCCCGACCGCGGGAAGTCGCATCCGTGCCATTACGGCTGGAAGCCGGCCGGAATCGTGACGCCGGCCTCGACGATCGCGGCGCAGACCGTGATCGTCACCGGCTCGGCGCTCGCGTTCAAGATCCAGAAGCGGGACAACGTCGCCGTCGCGTTCGTCGGCGAGGGCGCCACGTCGAACGGCGTCTGGCACGAGGCGCTCAACTTCGCCGGCGTGCACAAGCTCCCGATCGTGTTCGTGGTGCAGGACAACCTGTGGGCCGAGTCGGTCCCGAAGAGCCTCGGCGTCCCGCTCGAGAACGTCTCCGAGCGCGCGAAGGCGTACGGGTTCGCCGGCATCACGATCGACGGCAACGACCTGATGCAGACGTACGAGGTCTGCCAGGAGGCGATCCGGAAGGCGCGTCGCGGCGAGGGCCCGACGCTGGTCGAGATGAAGACGTACCGGTGGTACGGCCACTCGGAGATCGATCCGGCCAACTACCGGACCCCGGAGGAGCTCGAGCTCTGGAAGAAGCGGGACCCGGTCCCGCGCTTCGAGCGGCTCCTCATGGAGCGCGGCATCGTCGACGAGGCGCTGAAGCAGCAGACGCTCCAGCGGATCGAGCGCGAGATCGAGGAGGCGATCGAGTTCGCCGAGAAGAGCCCGCATCCCGACCCGAGCGAGATCCTGGAGGACGTCTACGCCCCGCTCGGGTAGCGCCGAGGGAAAGACGCCGCGCGAGACGCGCGTCGAGATGGTGGAGCTGGTGCTCCCCAACGACGCGAACACGCTCGGCAACGTGCTCGGCGGCCGCGTGCTCCACTGGATCGATCTCGCGGCCGCGATCGTCGCCCACCGGCACTGCCGGAGCGAGACGGTCACGGTCTCGCTCGACCAGATGTCGTTCCTGGCGCCGATCAAGGTCGGCCAGATGGCCGTGATCGACGCGCGCATGACGTACACCGGGCGGACCTCGATGGAGATCCGCGTCGACGTGGAGAGCGAGGACCTCCTCACGGGCGCCCGGAACCGGACGTCGACGGCGTACCTGACGTTCGTCGCGATCGACAAGCAGGGACGGCCGCGGCCGGTGCCGCCGCTCCGTCCCGAGACCGAGGAAGAACGGCGCGAGGCGCGGGCCGCGGAGGCCCGGCGCCAGGCGCGCCTCCAGGCGAGACCCCACCATCCGCCGACATAGGGAGACCACGCAGCGATGAAGACCATCGACACCGCCCCCGCGCCGACGGCCACGTCGGCCGACGTGAAGACCATGAACATCATCGAGGCCATCAACCAGGCCTTGCACGAGGAGATGGAGCGCGACGAGCGGATCTTCCTCATCGGCGAGGACATCGCGGGCTACGGCGGCGTCTTCAAGGCGACGAAGGGGCTGTACGAGCGGTTCGGCCCGATGCGGGTGATCGACAGCCCGATCTCCGAGAACTTCCTGGTTCAGGGCGCGGTCGGCGCGGCGCTCGCGGGGCTGATCCCGTCGCCCGAGATCCAGTTCGACGACTTCATCTCGCTCGCCGTGGACGGCATCGTCGAGCACGCGGCGAAGATGCGGTACCGCTCGGGCGGGATGTGGACGTGCCCGATGGTGATCCGCTGCTGCTGCGGCGCCGCGGTGGGCGGCGGCCTCTACCACTCGCAGTTCAACGCGTCCTGGTTCATGCACGCGCCCGGCCTCGTGGTCGTCGCCCCATCGAACCCGTACGACGCGAAGGGGCTCCTCAAGGCGGCGTTCCGGGGGCAGAACCCGGTCCTCTACTACGAGCACAAGCGCCTCTACCGGACGGTGAAGGGCCCGGTCCCGACGAACGACTACACGGTGCCGCTCGGCAAGGCGAGCGTCGCCCGGGCGGGGCGGCACGCGACCCTGATCTCCTACTCGCTCATGCTCCAGCGGTCGCTCGAGGCGGCCGAGAAGCTGGCGGCCGAGGGGATCGACGTCGAGGTGGTCGATCTCCGCACGCTCTTCCCGTACGACAAGGAGACGATCCTCGCGTCGGTCGAGAAGACGGCCCGCGCCGTCTGCGTGTACGAGTCGAGCCGCACCATGGGCGTCGGCGCCGAGATCGCGGCGATGATCGCCGAGGAGGGGTTCTCCTTCCTCGACGCGCCGGTCCGCCGCGTGTCGCCGCCGGACGCGCCGCAGGAGCCGTTCGCGCCCGTGCTCGCCGAGCACTATCTGCCCGATGCCAACGTGATCGCCCAGGCGGTCCGCGAAACCGTCGCGTATTGATCCGGCGCCCGCGCGCCGCCAGTCGGAGGAACGGATGCCCGTCACCATCGTAGTGCCCCAGCTGGGCGAGAGCGTCGTCGAGGGGACGATCGGCAAGTGGCTCAAGAAGGTCGGCGACCCGATCGCGAAGGACGAGCCGATCGTCGAGATCATCACGGACAAGATCAACATCGAGCTCCCGGCTCCCTCGGCCGGCACGCTCGGCGAGATCGCGGTCCAGGAGGGCGTCGTCGCGCAGGTCGGCGACAAGCTCGGCGTGATCCTGGGCGCCGGCGAGTCGCTGCCCGCGGGAGGCGCCGCGGCGCCCGCGCCGAAGGCCGCGGCTCCGGCGCCCGCGCCCGCCGCGCCGCCATCCGCTCCGGCCGCCGCGCCCGCGCCCGCGGCGCACGGGGCGGCCGGCGTCGCGACGATGGCGCCGCCCGCGAACGGACCGATCCCCGGACTGAACGGGGGCGCGCGCCTCTCCCCCGCCGTGCGGAAGCTCGTGAAGGAGCACGGCGTCGACGTGAGCCTGATCCGCGGGAGCGGGATGGGCGGGCGCGTGACGCGGGACGACGTCGTGACGTACCTGGAGGCGCGGAAGGTCGCGGGCTCGATGCCGGCCGGCATGGCCGCGCCCGGCGCCGCCGCGCCGGCGATGGCTCCGGCGCCCGCGCCGAAGCCGCTCCGCCCGGTCCCGGTCCCGGCGTTCGCCGCGCCCGGCGCGCGCGAGATCGAGACGCAGCCGCTCACGAACGTGCGCAAGATGATCGCGCAGAACATGGTGAAGTCGCGCCACACGGCGGCCCACTGCGCGGTCTGGGACGAGGTCGACATGACGGCGCTCGTCGAGATGCGCCGCCGCCTCAAGGAGAAGGTGAAGGCCGAGTACGGCGTGAACCTCACGTACATGCCGTTCATCACGAAGGCGGTCGTGCGCGCGCTCCGGGAGTACCCGGTCGTGAACGCGTCGATCACCGACACGGAGGTCCAGTACAAGAAGTACTACAACATCGGCGTCGCGGTGCACCGCGACCAGGGGCTGATCGTCCCGATCGTGAAGGACGCCGACCGGAAGACGCTCCTCCAGCTCGCGCAGGAGATCGAGGATCTCGGCGCGCGGGCCCGGGCCGAGAAGCTGACGCTCGACGACATCCAGGGAGGGACGTTCACGATCACGAACGCCGGCATGTTCGGGGCGACGGCCTCCACGCCGATCATCAACCATCCCGAGGTCGGCATCCTCGGCGTCCACCTGATCGAGGAGCGGGCCGTGGTCCGCGACCACCGCATCGTGGTGCGCTGGATGATGACCCTGGTGCTCTCCTTCGACCACCGTCTGGTGGACGGGACGCCCGCCGTCCAGTTCCTCCACCGCGTGAAGGAGCTGCTCGAGGACCCGGAGAGCTGGCTCCTCGACTCGATCTGACGCCATGACGCGATCCGCCGCGCCCGGGGCGATCCCGGCCTACGACCTGGGCCGCGTGCCCTATCGCGCGGCGCTCGCGTTCCAGCGCCGCGCCGTCGCGGTCCGCGCCCGCGGCGAGGCGCCCGACGTCCTCTACTTCGCGGAGCACGATCCCGTCGTCACGATCGGCCGGGACGGCCACCTCGAGAACCTCCGCGCCGCGCCCGCCGCGTTCGCCCGCCGCGGCGTCGACGTCGTGGCGGTCGAGCGGGACGGCGACGCCGCGTATCTCGGCCCCGGCCAGGTCGTGGGCATGCCGATCGTGTCGCTCGACGGGCTCCCCGGCGGCCGCGACCTCCCCCGCTATCGCCGCGATCTCGAAGAGGCGATCCTTCGCGCGGTCGCCTCCTACGGCCTCCGCGCCGCGCGCCGTTCGTCGGCCCCGGGCGTCTGGGTCGGCGGTACCAAGATCGCCGCGACCGGCGTCGCCGTGCGTCACGGGGTCGCGTTCCACGGGTTCACGCTCCACGTGGATCCGGATCCGTCGCATCTCGCCCTGATCCATCCTTGCGGGCTCCGCCTCCCGGGCGACGCCTCCCTGGCGTCGCTCCTCGGCACCGCCCCGCCGCGCGTGGACGTGATCGCGCGCCTGGCGGAGTCGTTCGCCGGGGTCTGGGGGCGGCCCGTGCTCCTACCGAACGAGGAACCCGCCCATGCCTAAGACCATGACGAGCGACGCGCCGAAGGGCGCGACGCGCATCGAGAAGGATTCGCTGGGACCGCTCGAGGTCCCGGCCGACGCCTACTACGGCGTCCAGACCGCCCGCGCCGTCGCCAACTTCCCGATCAGCGGCGAGCGGCTCCACGTCGAGATGGTGCGCGCGGTCGCGCGCATCAAGATCGCCGCCGCGAAGGCGAACGCGTCGCTCGGCGTCCTCGACGCGGCGAAGGCCGACGCGATCGTGAAGGCCGGCGAGGAGGTGCTCGCGGGCCGTCACGACGACCACTTCGTCGTCGACGCGTACCAGGCCGGCGCCGGCACGTCGTTCCACATGAACGTGAACGAGGTGATCGCGAACCGCGCGTGCGAGCTCCTGGGCGGCGCGCGGGGCGACACGAAGCTGGTGAGCCCGAACGACCACGTGAACATGGCGCAGTCGACGAACGACGTGATCCCGACCGCGATCCGGATCGCCGGGTACATGATGTCGGCGCCGGTGCTCGAGCAGATGGAGCGGCTCGCGGCCTCGTTCGCCGACCGGGCGCACGCGTTCAAGCACGTGCTCAAGTCGGGCCGGACCCACCTGCAGGACGCGGTGCCGATCACGCTCGGGCAGGAGTTCTCGGCGTACCAGGTCTGCGTCGAGAACTGGACGGAGTCGCTCCGCCGCTCGCGGGAGGGGCTCCTCGTGCTCGGGCTCGGCGGCAACGCGGCCGGCACCGGCATCAACGCGCACCCGAAGTACCGGGAGACGGCGATCGCGAACCTCGAGGCGATGACCGGCGCCCGGTTCCGTCCCGCGCCGAACCTCTTCGAGGCGATGCAGTCGATGGCGCCGATCGTCCGCGTGTCGAACGACCTCCGCGGCTTCGCGCTCGACCTGACGCGGATCGCGAACGACCTCCGGCTCCTCGCGAGCGGACCGACCACCGGGCTGAACGAGATCGTGCTGCCCGCGGTCCAGCCCGGCTCCTCGATCATGCCGGGCAAGGTGAACCCGGTCATGCTCGAGATGACGAACATGGTCTGCTACCAGGTCCTCGGCTACGACACGACCGTCGCGTACGCCGCGCAGGCCGGCCAGATGGAGCTGAACGTGATGATGCCGGTGATCGCGCACAACCTGCTCCGCTCGCTCCACATCCTCGCCCCCGCGCTCCGCGTGCTCCGCGAGCGGTGCGTGGACGGGATCACGGCGAACGAGGAGGTCTGCCGCGCGTACTTCGAAGGGTCGATCTCGATCGCGACCGCGCTGAACCCGATCATCGGCTACCTCGCCGCCGCGGAGGTCGCGAAGGAGGCCGCGAAGACCGGGAAGACGGTCGTGGCGATCGTGCGGGAGCGGAAGCTCCTCACGGAGGAGCAGATCGCGAAGGTCTTCTCGCCGGAGGGGATGACGCACCCGGGCCAGGCCTGACGATCCGGTCATGCTCCCTTGGTCTCCTTGCGGGGCCCGGCGCCGAACCCTAGCGTTCGGCGTCGTCCCCCCTCTCGACACAAGGAGGAGATCATGAGTCGACGGATCGCATGGCGGCGTCTCTCGTGCGTCGCGCTCGCCGCGGCATTCCTCGCCGGCGCGGCCGGACCCCGGAACGCGTCGGCGGAAGGCCGGTTCGGCGTCGCGTTCCTGACCGGGTACCACACGTACGCCCAGTCGGACCTGAACGACGAGCTGATCGCCCCGATCAACGTCCTGCTCCTCGGAACCGGCTACTCGATGAACGACGTCGCCCACGGGATCGGCTTCGGCGGCGGCCTCCGGTACCGGACGGAGGGCCCGCTCGTGGCCGCGATGGACTACGAGCGGCTGACCGGCAAATCGACGCTCGACGTGCCGGGAGGCCAATTCGAGGCGAACGCGGCGGCCGACGCCTACACGGCGACGGTCACGTACTACTTCCCGTCGACCTCCCGTGCGCGTTTCGGCCTCGGGGCGGGCCTGGGCGTCTACGTCGCGGCCGGGAAGCTGCGCGCGTACGATTCGACGACGATGCAGGAGGAAACCGAGGACATGGAGGGAACGGGGCTCGGCCTGCACGGAATCGGGGCGGCGGAGATCACGCTCTCGAACGTGGCCCACCTCGAGGCGTGCGTCGGATATCGGTACGCGAAATCCTCCGACCTCAAGGTCGGGGGCCAGACGGCGCTGAACGCCGACGGCAGCAAGTCGAAGCTCGACTGGAGCGGCCTCATGACCCGGATCGGCTTCAGCTTCTATTTCGGCGGGAAGTAGCGCGCGAGGCGCCCTGCGCCGGCGCGGCCGGGCCGGAGCCGGGACCAAACGAATCGGGGCGGCACCGTGAGGCGCCGCCCCGAAGTCGTTTCGTGCGAGTTGCCGCTTACAGGCCGAAGCCGATGCCCGCGCGGAACTGCATGTAGTGCAGGGTCTCGCCGTCCGTGGAGACCGAGTGGTAGAGCCCCGTGAAGTTCATCTTCGTCGCCGGGCCGACCGGGAAGTTCACGCCGGCGCCGAGGTTGTAGCCGAACTTGGACGAGCTGCCGGTCACCGTGCCCAGCGTGTTGTCCTCGACCTTCGAGGAGACGCTGTAGAGGCCCGCGCCCGCCTGGGCGTAGAAGCTCGGGCCGACGCCCGCGCCGATGTTGTACCGGAGCTCCGGCGTCACGCGGAACGTGTGGCTGGAGACCGTGCCGGTGGAGACGCCGTTGTTGTAGTCGACCGAGCCGAGGTTGTCGAACGAGAGCTCGGCGCCCCACGTGACGGCGGGAGAAGCGCTGCGCCAGTAGCCCGCGCCGAAGGCGATGCCGCCGCCCATCGACTCGTTGTTCCCCGTCGCGTCGTTCGACGACTTGGCGTAGCCCGCGTTGACCTCGAGCTGGCCGACGTTCACCGGAGACGCGCCAGCCGTCGGCGCGAACGCCACGACCGCGAGAAACGCCGTCGCCAGAACCAGTGCCGTGTGGATCCGCTTCATCGTGCTTCCCCCTTCGGTTCGTGTCCTACGATTGGCCGCCACCCCCGCGGGCCCTTCGCCGGCTTCCCTGCCGGGGCCCCCCTTCCCGATTTCCGTCCAAGCATCGGCAGGGGGCCGCGGGAACTTGAGGGGGGCCGGGAGGGACCGCCGCGAGGGGGAAACGCCTTGTGGGAAAGGGACTTGGCGGCGCCCGAGCCGTGCCGGAACGGCTCAGGCCTCGGGGAGCTCGACCTCGGCGCTCGGGAGGCGCCCCTCCTCCACGTTCCGGAAGAAGAGCCAGTAGAGGACGGAGGCGGCCACGTAGAGGGCGGCCGCGATCAGGAGCGGCTCCGTGTACCCCTTCCGCTCGATCAAGGCGCCGCCGATGTCGGCGCTGATCGTCCAGGAGAGGAACCATGCGACCGAGAGGAGGCTGTTCGTGATGGCGTGATCCCGCTCCGGCACCATCTCCATCGCGAAGTGCGACGTGAGCGGCTGGTTCATGTTCATGAGGGCGCCGCGGAGGAAGAACGCGCCAGCCACGACCGGGAGCGATCCCGAGAGCGCGAGCAGCACCATGAACGGCACCGACGCGAGCTGCGTGGCGACGACGCCGCGGACCAGTCCCAGGCGGGCCGACACGGCGGGACCGAAGAGGTTTCCCGCCACCATGAAGCCCTGCATCACGCCGAAGAGGAGCCCGATCGCGCCCTCCGAGAGGTGGAAGCGGTCGCGGAAGAAGAGATTGAGGAACGGGATGATCAGCCCCGCGCCGAGACCGATCAGGAACGCCGGGAGCATCAGCTTCGCGTTCAGCCCCCAGTCGATGGCCGCCGACTCGCGGATCAGCTGCCACGCGCGGGCGAGCCGGCGCTCGAGCGGGAACCCGGCGGCCGCGGCCCGGGCCAGCTCCGCGGCCTGCGTCTCGGGCGCCGGCTCCGACATGGCGTTGAACGGGATCGCCGAGAGGAGCGTGAACCCGCTCGCCACGTACAGCGACCAGCGGAGCGCGTGGAGATCGGAGTCGGTGACCAGGCGGAAGAGGACCGGGAGCCACCCGCCGAGCGCGGAGCCGAGGATCGCCGAGACGAAGAGCACGCTGAACGACGCGCTGAAGAGGAACGGGCGCGCGCTCGGCTTCACTTCCCGCATGACGACCGGCGCGATGGAGAGCCGGTAGACCGTCACGACCATGCCGGAGAAGAACGCGAGGAGGAGGAGGAGCTCGGGGGCCGCGACCGAGACCTGGAGCGCGTAGAGCGCGGCGACCAGCGCGCCCGCGGCCACGAGGATCGCGCGCGTGCTGATGCCGCGGAAGACGAACGCGACCGGGATCGCCGCGACGGCCGCGCCGAGGGACCCTTTCGAGAGGATCTGGCCGATGCCCGCGTCGCTGACCCCGAGCGCCCGCAGGTAGAGGTTGAAGAGGAGCGAGAAGACCGACTGGCCGAGGCCGATCAGGAAGACCCCGTACAGGTAGAGGCGCGGATTCCGGCCCGCGTTCCCCACCTCCCGCACGTACTCGCCGACGACCGAGCGGATCGCCGTCACCACGGGCTAGTACCTCCCCCGCGCGCGCTCCTTGCCCGGGAGGATCTCGAGGCACGTCGTCCACCATCCGGTCCGGATCGTCTCCACGAACTCCGCGGGGATCCGCTCCGCCTCCATCTCGCGCGCGAGCGCCTCGTGGTCGTACGCGACCGGCACGAACGCCGCCTCCTCCGCGCCGGCCCCGAAGAAGGCGTACCAGACGCGCGGACTCCCGTCGTTCGCGGGCCGGCCGACCGCCCCGACGTTCACGAAGCGCGCGCCGTCGGGGAGACGGCGCTGCCAGTGGAGCCCGGTGTGCGTGCAGAGGACGACGTCCGCCGCGGCCTCGCGCGCGAGGCGCATCAGGAACGCGTCGGACGAAGCGGACTCCCAGAGGAACTCGTTGATCCGCCGCGGGGAGCCGTGACAGAGGAGCACGCGGCGCCCGTTCCGCGTGAAGCGGCCGAGCGAGGGGAGCGCCGCGAGCCGGTCGCGTTCGGCCCCCGGCGTGCGGCGATTCGTATAGTCGTACGAGAGCTGCGCGAAGTGGTTGTCGGAGGGGTGCGTGTAGCCGCAGCCGCAGTCGGCGAGCCGCTCGGCGAGCGATCGGTCGTAGTTCCCGGCGATCGTGGCGACGCCGAACGCGTCGAGGATCGGCTGGATCCGGTCGGGGTGCGGTCCGAAGCCGCCGAGATCGCCGAGGCAGAAGAGCCGGGTCGCGCCGCGGGCGCGTGCGTCCTCGAGCGCGGCGCGGAGTGCCAAGTGGTTGTTGTACGGCCCCCCGAGCGCGGCGAACGCGCCGTCGATCGCGCCGAAGTCGGCGACCCGCGCGTCGCTCACCGGGCCGAGTCCCCGTCGCGCCCGGCCGCCGCCGCGTCCCAGAGCGGGCGCCCGTCGCCGTCGCGGAGCCGGAGCACATCGCCGCCGCGCGTCGCGCGCTGCGCGATCATCAGGAGCTGGCCGTCGATCGTGACGAGCGCACCGCGGACCTTCACGCGGTCGCCGGGCGCGAGGCGGATCGGCTGCCGTTCGACGTACGCCTCGGGCCCGAGATGGACGACGAGGACGAGACGCTCGGTCCGCAGATGAAGTCCCGCGCCGATCGCCATGCCGCGCGCGGGACGGATGCGGTCCACGCTCGCGACGGTGCCCGACACGGTCTCGACGACGCGGCCGTTCCAGTGGCGCTGGTACGGGTCGCCCGCGCCCCAGCCGTCCGTCCCCGACCGAGGCGCGCACGAGACGGCGAGCGCGCCGAGGAGGAGGAGGCCGGCGCGAAGGGCCGCCCGCGGGCGCGTGGGGGCGGCCGGGCGCGTGTGGACCCGAACGACGGCTCGGGCGCGCGAGGCGGGCTCCATGGCGGCCGCGCCCCGCGTCAGTTCCGGCAGGAGGCGCCGGTCGCCCAGCACGTGTGGCAGGCGCCGTGCGCCAGCGGGAACGGGCGGAGCGTCTCGGCCAGCGTCGCTCCCATGCGCGCGTCCGGCGCGTCGATCAGGATCGGGCAGACCATCACGCCGCGGCTCGTCACCATGCGGCTGGTCGAGCACTGGAGTCCCCACGGATCGAACCCGAGCATGTGCTCCTCCGTGAGCCGCTCCTCGCGCGCGTATCCGCGGGTCCGGTCCTCCTCGCGGCCGATCCGGAAGAGCGGGAGCACCTTCACGCGCGGCCGCGCGATCCCCCGCGCGCGCAGGAAGTCGTGGAACGCGGCGCGGAGCCCGCGGTCCTCGGCGTCGCCCCACGTCTGCGTCACGGTGACGATCGGCTGGAACCCGGCGCGCGCCAGCGCCGCCAGCCCCGCGATCGTCGCCTCGAAGCAGCCCTCCCCCCGGATCGGATCGTTCGTCTCCGCGGTCATGCCGTCGAGGCTCACGCGCATCTCGAGCGAGTAGCGGCTCGCGCCGGCGAGCGACCCCAGCGCCGCGGCGCGCGCGTCGTCGACCAGGGTCGCGTTCGTGAGCACCGTCGCCGGCCCGGCGCGGAGCGCGTCCTCGAGGATCCCCTCGAGCTCGCGGTTCAGGAACGGCTCGCCGCCGGTGAAGTAATAGTCGTTCGCTCCGAGCGCGACCGCCTCGTCGAGGTACCGGCGCACGTCCGCGCGGCTCATCAGCTCGTGGGCGTGGTTCGTCGGGCTGCACGAGATGAAGCAGTGGTGGCAACGGAGATTGCAGAGCGTGCCCGCCACCTGGAACCAGACGGTGTCGAGCGCCAGGGCGGGGACGCGCGGCGCCAAGGGGTCGCGAAGGACGATCGGTTCGGCGCGGCTCACGGCGCGGGCGCCTCCGCGCTCAGCGGTCGAGCGCGCCGGGCAGGGTCTCGACGAACCAGCGGACGCCCTGCTGCAGCGCGTCCCGGCGATCCCGGAACCAGTCGCGATGCTGCCGTTCGTCCTCGGCGAGCTGCTCGTAGACGCGGCGCGACTCGTCGTCGGGGGCCGTCTCGATCAGGTGGCGGTACTTCTCGACCGCTTCCTGCTCGTGCTCCATGGCGAGCGTCAGCGCCTCGATGGCCGTGGCGTTGGTGGAGGGGACGGGAAGCTCGTCCTCCTCGACCTTCGAAGGGTCGAAGTGGAACCGCTTCCCGGTCAGGCGGTGCCAGCGCTCCTCGAGCACCTCCCGGTGGTGGAGCTCCTCCTGGGCGAGCTGGCGGTACTGCGCGCTCCCCGAGGCGTCGTGGATCGCTTCCGCCACGCGGAGGTAGTAGTCGTGCGAGGCCTGCTCGTGGTAGATGGCCTCCTCGATGATCGCGAGGGCCTTGGCGTGCGCGGCGTCCATGGTCGCACGAGCGTACCATGCCGCTTCCCGGCCGGGCAACGCCGGCCCCCCGGCGCGCCCGCCCGGCCGGGCGGCGCCCCTGTGCTATCATCCATCGCTCTTCGACCCCGACCCTCGTCGCCAGGAGCCTGATTCGGATGGTGTGGGACGTCCTCATCGTCGGCGCGGGACCGTCCGGCCTCTCGGCCGCGCTCTTCACGCGCATGCGCCGCATGTCGACCCTCCTCCTGGACACCGCCGTGGCCGGGGGGCAGCTCGCCTCCCTCTACCCGAAGAAGCCGGTCCACGACTTCCCCTCCTACTCGTACGTAATGGGCGAGGATCTGGGAAAGAATTTCGTGGAGCAGGCGCGCCACATGGGCGCCGAGATCCACGAAGGGGAGCACGTGACCATGATCGCCCGCGACGAGGACGCGAACGTCATCCGCGTCACGTCCACGAAGGGCGCGTACGAGGCCCGCTCGGTGATCGTCGCGACCGGCGGCGGCGCGTTCGAGCCCCGGAAGCTCAAGAAGCCGGGCGAGGAGGAGCTGCGCGGCCGCGGCGTCACGTACGGCATGCCCGACCTCGAGGCCGCGCGGGGGAAGCGGGTCCTCGTCGTCGGGGGCGGCGACAGCGCGCTCGAGGCGGCCCTCTCCCTCCGGCACACGTCGCGCGTCACGCTGATCCACATGCTCGACAAGTGGCAGGGGATGGACGCGTACGTGGAGGAGATACGCCAGTCGCCGATCCGCGCCCTGCTCGAGACCGAAACCGTGGAGATCCGCGGGGACGGCAAGGTCGAGTCGGTCCAGGTCCGGAACAAGCGGACCGGCGACGAGGAGGAGATCCCGACCGACCTCGTCTCGATCAACGTCGGCTACCTGATGGACACGAAGATCGTCCGCCAATGGGGACTCACGCTCGAGGGGACGCAGATCCTCGTGGACAACGTGATGCAGACGAACGTGAAGGGGGTCTTCTGCTGCGGCGACATCGCGACGTACCCGGGGAAGTACAAGCTCCTGATCACGGCGTGCAGCGAGGGGGCGGCGGCGGCCAACTCCGCGTACATCTACGTGAAGCAGCCGAAGAAGTTCACCGTCGGGGAGCTGTACGCGGCGCCGAAGGCCGAGGGCGAGGCGCCGGCGACGTGAGCGCGGCGGCTAGACGCCGCCGATCGTGAGCTCGTGGAAGAGGAGGCTGGGCGACCGGACCGCGTCCCGGAACTCGAGGTCGTTCCCCACCGCGTCGATCCCGAGGAGCATGTCGGCGAGGTTCCCGCCGATCGTGATCCCCTCCACGGGCCGCACGATCTTCCCTCCCTCGATCCACTGCCCCTCGACCTGTTGGCTGAACTCGCCGGACACCGTGTCGATCCCGAAGCCGGCCAGATCGGTGACGAGGAGTCCCTTCGCGAGGCCCGCGACGATCCGGTCGGGCGACTGGCTCCCCGCCTCGATGTAGAAGTTCGTCGGGGCGACGGTCGGGATCGTGTCGTACGAGCGGCCGGCGTTCCCGGTGGAGCCGACGCCGAGGCGGCGCGCCGACTCCGTGTTCTGGAGGTACCGGTCGAGGACGCCGCGGTCGACCGCGACCGTGCGCCGCGACTGGACCCCCTCGCCGTCGAACGGACGGGACCCGAGGCCCCGCCGCCGGATGCCGTCGTCCACGATCGAGACGAGCGGCGAGGCGATCGGCTTGCCGAGCTTCCCGGCGAGGAACGAGCGCTGATCGGCGACGTTCCGGCCGGAGAGCGCCGGAAAGAGCCTGCGGAGGAATCCCGACGCCGACTCGGCGTCGAAGAGGACCGGCGCCTTCGTGGACGGGATCGGCGCGGCCCCGAGCTTCGCGAGCGCGCGGTCGGCGGCGCGGCGGCCCACGTGCTCCGCCGTCTGGAGATCGCTCATCCAGCGCTGACGGTCGCCGTACTCCCCCTCGCGCTTCTGGGCGCCCTGCGTCGCCACCGCGCTCACCGAGAGCCAGCACGACGTGGTCTGGAACGTCTGATACGGGAGGAACGTGTTCGTGAAGTGCACCTCGAGCGTCTGGACGCCGCAGCGCGCGTCATTCGTCGTCTCGATCCGCCTGTCCCGCGCGAACGCGTTCTGCTCGGCGGAGCGGGCGAGGTCGGTCAGGTCCTGCGCGCGGAGCGCCGGAATCGAGCCGTCGTAGATCTCGAGGTCCGGGAGCGTCGACAGGACCTCCTCGGTCAGCTTGTTCTCGTCGCGGGGCGACGCCTGCGCGGCGAGCGCGATCGTCCGGTTCACGATCTCGTCGAGCACCGGCGCGCGGAGGTCGGTCGTGTACATGAAACCCATGCGCCGGTCGCGGAAGACGCGGAGCCCGAGCCCCTGGATCGACGACTGCTGCACCAGCTCCACCTCGCGCTGGCGGACGCGCACCTCCGTGAAGCGGATGATCTCCATGTACGTCTCCGCTTCGGCGGCGCCGGAGCGCTCGGCGTTGGTCCGCACGCGCTCCATCAGGTCCTTGGGCGAGAGGGTCGGCATGCTAGATCGCGGTCCCCCCGACGGTGATGGAGGCGAACCGGACCGTCGGCTGGCCGACGCCGTTCGGCACCCACTGCCCGTCCTTGCCGCACGTCCCGTGCGCCGTCTCGACCACGAGGTCCGTGCCGAGCCCCTCGATCTTCTGCATCGTCTCGATCGAGTTCCCGATCAGCACCGCGCTCCGCACCGGCCGCGTGATCCGCCCGTTCTCGATCCAGTAGCCCTCGCGCACCGCGAAGTTGAAGTTCCCGCTCGTCGTGTCGACGGAGCCGCCGCCGAGCTGCGCCGCGTAGAACCCCTTCGTGATCCCGGAGAGGAGCGACGCGGGGTCGCTCGTGCCGCGGTCGATGTACGTGTTCGTCATCCGGACGAGCGGCCAGAGCCGGTACGACATCCGCCGGGCGTTCCCGGTCGTGCGGAGCCCGAGGAGCGCGGCGTTCTGCTTGTCGAGGAGGTACGACTGGAGGACGCCGCCATCCACGAGCACGGTCGTCTGCGTCGGCGTCCCCTCGTCGTCCACCGCGGCCGAGCCGCGCCCGTTCGGCCAGCGGCCGTCGTCGACGACGCGGACGATCGGCGCGGCGACCTTCCGCCCGACCATCCCGGTGAGGAGGGACGTGCCGCGGCGGACCGCGTCCCCCTCGCTCGCGTGGCCCAGCGACTCGTGGATCAGGACGCCGCCCCACCCCGGACCGATCACGACCGGCATCGGACCGGCGGGCGCCGGCCCCGCGTCGAGGAGCGTGATCGCCTGACGCGCCGCCGCGCGCGCCGTCTCCTCCGGGTCCACGCGGCTCAGGTAGCTCTCGCCGACCCGCCCGCCGAGGGCCGCGTAGCCGGTCCGCCTCTGGCCGTTCGCGATCGCGGTCGCGGTCGCCGAGACGCTGAGGAGGTACTTCCGGTCGATCATGAAGCCGCCGTCCGACGTCCCGATCAGGACGTCGCGGACCTCGTCCATGTACGCGACCCGCACCGACGCGACGCGCGGGTCGACGCCGCGCGCGGCCTGGTCCATCCGCCGCACGAGGTCGAACTTCGTCAGCTCGTTCATGAGCGGCTCGGGGTCCGCGATCGCGAACGGCTGGGTGACGGTGCGTCGCGTCACGTCCACCGGCGTCACGGGGCTCTGGTTCTCGACGACGCTCGAGGCGACGCGCGCCGCGTCGAGGAGCGGATTGAACGCGATCTCGTCGGAGAACGCGTAGCCGATCTGGTTCCGGCGGACGACGCGGACGCCGGCCCCTCGCGGATAGCCGTACGTCACGGAGTCGATCGTCCCCTGGTCGAGGACGATGTCGGTGCGGAACCGCTGCTCGGCGAAGACGTCGGCGAAGTCTCCTCCGCGCGCGAGCGCCTCGACGAGGATGCGGTTCACGGTTTCCTCGTTCAGGACGTCGCGGAGCTCCTGGCCGATCCCCATGATCGCGGCGTCGGCCGCGGGCGGGCGGAGGAGCACGGAGGGAAGTCCGACCGACCCGGTCAGGATCGCGCCGGAGAGGAGGGCGCCCCGTTTCAGGAACGCGCGGCGGGAGAGCGGTTCGTCCCAGGCCATCGGACGTAGCGTCGCAGAATCGGGGGGCGGTTGCAAGGCCGGGAGACGGGTGCTAGAGTCGCTTCCGTGGAGCGCATCCGGAACAAGATCTTCTCGGTCGACGAGGCGAACCGGCTCCTTCCCTACCTCGAGGGCGCGCTCGCGCAGCTCGCCGCCCTCGGCCAGGAGGTCACGTCGCTCAGGCGCGAGATCGAGGTCCTAGGCGCGATCGCCGGCTCCGGCGCGACCGTCGAGAACCCCGACGTGCGCGACCTGAGGCGGCAGGAGCACGCGTACGCCGACGCGCTCGACCGCTTCCGCGGCGCGCTGACCGAGGTGGCGCACCACGGCTGCATCCTCCGGGACCTGGAGCTCGGTCTCGTCGACTTCTACGCGACGGCGAAGGGGCGCGTCGTCTGCCTCTGCTGGCGTCGCGGCGAGCCCGCCATCGCCCACTGGCACCCGATCGACGAGGGCTTCTCGGGCCGCCGGCCCCTGAACGAGCTCTTCTAGCCCGCGCCCGAGCCGGGCGCCCATCTCCGGAGCGTCGCATGCGCCCGCCGTTCCGCTCCTCCCGCCTTCCCTGACCCGAATGGACAAGCGCGACGTCGCCCGCACGCTCGAGATGATCGCGGTGCTCCTCGAGCTCCGTGGCGAGAACCCGTTCCGCGTCCGCGCGTACGAGAACGCGGCGCGCGCCATCGACGGCCTCGACGAGGACCTGGGCGCGCTGATCGCCTCGGGGCGGCTCACCGACGTCAAGGGGATCGGGACCGGCATCGCGCAGAACGTCACCGAGCTCTGGACCACGGGACGGATGCGCCACTACGAGGAGCTCGCGGAATCTGTCCCGCCCGGCTACCTCGAGATGATCCGCGTGCCCGGGCTCGGCGCGAAGAAGGTCCGCGCCCTGGGCGAGGCGCTCGACGTCGGCTCGCTGGCCGACCTGAAGCGCGCCGCCGAGGCGGGCCGGATCCGCGACCTCCCCGGCTTCGGCGCCCAGTCCGAGAAGAAGATCCTCGAGGGGATCGCCCTCCTCGAGAAGGGCGCGGGCCGCTCCCTCGCGGGCGACGTCCGGCCGATCGCGGAAGGGCTCCGCGACCGGCTCGCGGAGCACCCCGCCGTCGAGCGGATCGAGGTCGGCGGGAGCCTCCGCCGCTGGATGGAGACCGTGAAGGACGTCGACCTCCTGGTCGCGACGAAGGACGCGAAGGCGGTCACGAAGGCGTTCCTGGCCCTCGTCCCCGACGCGACGATCATCGGGAGCGGCGAGACGAAGACGTCGATCCGGATGCCGAGCGGGCTCGCGGTCGACCTGAGGCTCGTCCTGCCCGAGCAGTTCCCGTTCGCGCTCCACTACTTCACCGGGAGCGTCGCCCACAACGTCCGGATCCGCCAGCGCGCGATCGACCGCGGCATGAGCCTGAACGAGTACGCGCTCTCCGGGAAGCGCCACGCCCCGATCCGGGACGAGGCCGATCTCTTCCGGGTGCTCGGCCTCCGTTACGTCGAGCCGGAGCTTCGGGAGGACCGGGGCGAGGTCGAGGCGGCCGAGCAGGACGCGCTTCCGGACCTGGTCTCGCTCGAGGACATCCGGGGCATCCTCCACTGCCACACGACCGCGAGCGACGGCCGCTCGACGCTGGCCGAGATGGCGGACGCGGCGGAGGCGTGGGGCGCCTCCTACCTGGGCATCGCCGACCACAGCCAGGTGGCCCGGTACGCGAACGGCCTCACGCCGGCCGATCTCGCGCGCCAGGCGAAGGCGATCGACGCGGAGAACGCGAAGCGGAGGAAGCTCCGGATTCTCAAGGGCACCGAGGTCGACATCCTCCCCGACGGCTCGCTCGACTACCCCGACGACGTGCTCGCGCGGCTCGACTACGTCGTCGCCTCGATCCACTCGAACTTCGGCATGGACGAGGCGGCGATGACGGCGCGGGTCGTGAAGGCGATCCGGAACCGCTACGTGAACATCCTCGGGCACCCGACGGGACGGCTCCTCCTCGAGCGCGAGGGGTTCCGGATCGACCTGAACGAGGTCTTCCGCGTCGCGGCCGAGGAGGGGGTCGTGATCGAGATCAACGCGAACACGCACCGGCTCGACCTCGACTGGCGCGAGGTCCGCGGCGCCAAGGCGCGCGGGGTCCGGTTCGCGGTGAACCCCGACGCGCACCACGTGAGCGGGTACGACCACATCCGCTACGGCGTCGGCGTCGCGCGGAAGGGCTGGCTCGGGAAGGACGACGTGATCAACACGCTCGGCGTGGAGGCGGCCCTCCGGCTCTTCGCGGAGCGGCGGAGCGGCGAGGCGCGCGGCGAGGCGTGGGCGAAGGCGGCGGCGCCGGAGCCGAAGGCCGCCGCGAAGCCGAAGAAGAAGCCGGCCGCGAAGAAGAAGCCCGCGGCGAAGAAGAAGCCGGCCCCGAAGCGGAAGGGTTCGCGCCGGTGAAACGCCGCCGGAAGGCGACGCCCGAGATCCGGATCTTCCCCAACGATCCCGACGCGACGGTCGGGCTCGTCCCGGCGACGCCGGTGGCGGCGCGCGACGGCGAGCCCCCGTTCGTGATCCAGGGCCGGCGGTACGCCCCCGCGCCGTACGATCCGGGCACGCTCTCGTTCCAGTACTGGCAGGGGGAGACCGCGCTCGCGCGGACGATCGCCGTCTGGGAGGATCTCTTCGACCGCGACTTCGCCGCGTGGCACGACGACCGGCCGCTCACGGTGCGGCTCCGCGCCGGGCGCGACCTGAACGCGTTCTACGACCGGAAGAGTCTCCAGTTCTTCTACGACACCGACCACGTGACCGGCCGCGTCGTCTACGCGGTCGAGAGCCTCGACGTGGTCGCGCACGAGGCGGGCCACGCGGTGCTCGACGTCTACCAGCCGGGCTACTGGTCGACGCCGGACCCCGAGACGGCCGCGTTCCACGAATCGTTCGGCG
>JBLMXB010000017.1:0-7528 GCA_050257555.1 Hyphomicrobiales bacterium
GCCCGGGACCTCGGCGAGGTCGGTGCCGACCGAGCCGAGCGCGTCCCGCTGGTACCGCGCGACGCCCCCGACGCCCGTCCGCACCCAGAGCGTCGCGCGGACGGCGTCCACGGTCTCCTGGACCCGGACGTCCTCGACCTCGAGATCGTCGAAGAGCCCGAGCCATAGGAGCGAGGCGTCGACGGTCCCGTCGACGCGCCGCCCGTCCCCCGCGCGCGCGATGGAGCGCGCGAAGCGCCCGAGGTCGGGCCGGTAGAGCTCGCGGACCATCGCGCGCGCGATCCCCTCGGCCGCCGTCACCCACGCGCGGGCGCGCGCCGATTCGCCGTAGCAGGCCGCCAGCCGGGCCGCGCCGCGGAGCCCGCCGCGCACGGCCGCCGCGACCGACGCGTGCGCGCCCCACCGCTCCTCCCATAGATCGAACGAGAGCGGGAGGCCGGTCTTCGCGTCGAGCGACGCCGCGAGGCGGTCGGCCGCGGGCGCGAGGACGTCGAAGAACTGGGGCGCCAGGAACTCCGCGTCCCGCTCGCGATCGAAGTGCCGCGCGGCGGCCCAGAGGTGGAGCGCGATGCCGTCGAGCGCGCGGCGCGAGCGCTCCGACGCGGCCGCCGGGGCCCCGGTCGCGTCGAGGACCGGCGGAAGCTCGCCCGCCTCGCGCGCGGCGTCCGCCACGAACGAGAGGTACCGCCGGGTCGCCGACGCGTAGCCGGTCCGGCCGAGCGCGTCCGCCGCGGGGGCCGCGTCCCGGAGCCAGCACCAGCGGTACTCGGGCCGCGCGGCCGGACCGTCGGGCGGCTCGACGCCGGAAAGGATCGCGCCCGACGGGGTCTGGTGGAGCCGGAGCGTCACCAGGCTCTTCGCGTGGAGGGCGGTCACGTCCTCCGGGAGATCGGCCCCCTCGCGCGCTCCCTGGCTCGCCCAGAGGTTCCAGTACGCGCGGGTGCGCGTCGTGAGCGCGGCCACGCCGCTCCGGCGGAACGAGGCGTCGAGATCCCGCGCCCCGGGGAGCGAGTCGGCGATCGCGATCCACGCGGTCACCATCGCCGACGCGCCCGGCGCGATCGCGATCGGCGCCGCGATCAGCGAATCGACGATGCCGTTCGCGGACGCGGGGCCCTGGATGCGTCCCGACGCGGCCTCCTCGGCGGCGCCCGGGTCGTCCTCGGCGGCGCGCGCGGCCGCGACCGCGAAGACGGCGCCCGGCCCGTCCGGGCCCTCGAGGTTCACGAGGAGGGCGCGCCGGCCCGCGTGATGGACGAGGCCGCCGGTCGCGGCGTCGCGGAACGCCGCCTCGCCCGCCGTAGGGCGGCCGGGAGCGAGCGCCACGTCGTGGTGGAAGAGGAGCCGCGCGTCGCGGAACCGGTCGGAGCGGTTCGTGACCTGCACGCGCCTCAGGAGGAGCGGGAGCCGCGCGTCGACCAGCGACTCGACCCAGACCTCGAGCCCGAGGTCGGGCGCGGTCAGGGAGAGGTCGACGATCGGCGCGTCGCCGACGTGACCCAGGGTGGCGCGGAAGCCGTCGGTGAGCCAGCGGAGCGAGCCGTCAACGACGAGGCCGATCCGCGCCGGCCGGCGGAGGAGCTGGAGCTCGGGAGCGAGATGGGGCGCGTACAGCTCGAGGAGGGTGCCCGTCCGATCCCCCGTCGCGAGGATGGATCCGTTTCCGATGACGAACGCCCGCGCCAGACGATCCTCCCTGCGTGCGGTGGACGATTCCCTTCGCGCCGATGTCGAGCCGCACGCTAACAGACGCGCGCGGGAGCGGTCAACGACGGGGCGCGCGCACGGTCCCGCGCGTCACGCGACGCGGAGATGCCGATTGACAGCGCGCGGCGTCGCGATACCATCGTAGGCCGCATGAACGCTCCGCACGACGTCCTCTCGGCTCCGGTCCGCGACGTCCTGCTTTCGGTCCATCTCCTCGTCTGGTCGGTGCTGGCCGCGTTCGGCGTCCACCGGCTCCACCTGCTCCGGCTCTACCGCCGCCGGCGCGCGTCCGCGCGACCCGGGGACCCCGGCGAGTGGCCGCGCGTCACGATCCAGCTCCCGATCTACAACGAGCGGTACGTCGCCGACCGGCTGCTCGACGCGGCCGCCGCGATGGAATACCCCGCGGATCGCCTCGAGATCCAGGTGCTCGACGACTCGACCGACGAGACGGTCGCGATCGTCGCCGCGAAGGTGGCGGCGCTCCGCGCGCGCGGGCTCGACGTCGCGCACGTGCGGCGACCGGACCGCGTCGGGTTCAAGGCCGGCGCGCTCCAGTTCGGGCTCGAGCGCGCGTCGGGCGACCTGCTCGCGATCTTCGACGCCGATTTCGTGCCGCCGCCCGGCTTCCTCCGCGACCTCGTCCCGTACTTCGCCGACCCGAGGGTCGGCATGGTGCAGTCGCGCTGGCGCCACCTGAACCAGGACTACTCCATGCTGGCCCAGGCGCAGGCGATCTCGCTCGACGGCCATTTCGTGATCGAGCACGCGGCGCGGATGGCGGGCGGACGGTTCTTCAACTTCAACGGCACGGCGGGGATCCTGCGGCGGGCGTGCATCGTGGACGCGGGAGGCTGGCACGCGGACACCCTCACCGAGGACCTCGATCTCTCCTATCGCGCCCAGCTGCGGGGCTGGCGGTTCGTGTTCGCCCCCGACGTCGGGTGCCCGGCCGAGCTGCCGGTCGAGATGAACGCGTTCAAGGCGCAGCAGCACCGCTGGGTGAAGGGCTCGATCCAGGTCGCGCGGAAGATGCTGCCCGTGGTCTGGCGGGCGCCGCTGCCGCTCGCGGTGAAGGTCGAGGCGACGTTCCACCTCACGTACAACGTGGCGTACGTCTTCCTCCTCCTCCTCTCGGCCATCGTCTATCCGGTCGTGGTCGCGCGGTACCAGAGCCGGAGCCTCGTCTTCACGGTCCTCGACGCGATCCTGTTCGTGACCGCCACGGTCTCCGTCGTCGCGTACTTCGCCACCGCGCAGCGCGAGACGCGCCCCGACTGGCGCGCCCAGCTCCGGTACTTCCCGTTCGCGATGTCGCTCGGGATCGGGCTCGCGCTCAACAACTCGCGGGCGGTCCTCGAGGCCCTGTTCGGATCGCGCGGCGAGTTCCTCCGCACGCCGAAGTTCCGGATCGAGGGGAAGCGCGACCAATGGGGCGGGAAGCGCTACCGCGTCGCCGTCAGCCCCTGGGCGGTGGTCGAGGTGTCGCTCGGCCTCTACTTCGCGTGGGCGATGCTCGCGCTCGTCCATCGCCGCCTCTACGCGCCGCTCCCGTTCTTCCTCCTCTACCTCTTCGGGTTCCTCTACGTCGGCGTGCTCTCGATCGTGCACGCCGCGCGCCGCGCTTAGCCGCCGGGGCCGGCCCGGGCACGGCGGCGCGCCAGGGCCGCCGCGGCGATCCAGGCCAGGGCGAGCCCGCCGTACTCCACCCACGGGATCCACGGCGGGAGCGTCCAGACGCCGGTCGCCCGGTAGGCGGGGAGCGGGAGGTAGGAGAGCGCGACCAGCCCCGAGAATACGAGGAGCCCCGGGTCGGGATGGAGCGGCAGGAGCGCCACGGCCGGCACGAGGTACCAGGGGAAGACCGTGGGGCTCGCGATCAGGAACGCCATCCAGAGGGCGAGCGCGGCGCCCGTGAGCGTCCGCGCGCGGCGGGTGACGACGAGGGCGGCGACGGCCAGGGCCGCCGCGAGCAGGAACCGGGGCGGCTCGCCGCGGTGGAATAGAGGACGGAGGAGCGCGTAGAGGGAGCCGTTCCACTCCCAGTTCCGCGCGTAGGCCAGGAGGCCGCCGCCGAGCGAGCGCCCGGCGCCCGCGAACGGCAGGAAGAGGAGCGCGCCGGCCACCGCCGCGGTCCCGAGCAGCGCCCAGCGCCGCCGGCGGACCAGCGCCGGCAGGAGGAGGAGCGGCACGTACTTCGTGAGCACGGCGAGCGCGAACGCGATGCCGGCGCCGATCCGCCGCCCGCGCGCGTCGAGCGCGAGCGCGAGCAGGAGGAACGCCGCCAGCGCGACGTCGAGGTGGCCCTGGCCGTACCCCTCGACGACGACCAGCGGGTTCCAGTAGTAGAGTAGGAGGCGCTCCGGGGCAGCCCCCCGGCGCGCGAGGAGGAAGGCGAGCGCGGCGACCAGGATCGCCTCGAGCACGAAGAGGGTCGCCTTCCAGGCCCGCGGCGACGCTTCGATCCGCGCCGTCGCGCCGAAGAGGAGCTGCGCCGCCGGCGGGTAGATCGTCGGGACGTCGGCGTGGTTCAGCTTCCGGAGCAGGCCGTCCTGGAAGCGCGCGAGCGCGGGGTCGTCCGGCGGGTGGGGGAAGGGATTCACCCCCGCCGCGACGAGGCGCCCGTCCCAGAGGTAGCGGTAGAGGTCCTCGGAGAGGGTCGGCGCCTGGGGCAGGAGGGCCAGCCGGGGCACGAGCCCCACGGCGAGGACGAGCGCGACGGTCCGCGCGCGCCGGGACGCGGCCCCGCGGAGCGCGACCCACGACGCGCCGAGGTAGAGGACGTGCGCCGCGCCCCAGACGAGCACGAGCGTGCGCGCGTGGAGGCCGAGATCCCCCGCCGCGGCGAGCGAGGCGAGGGCGATCGCGGCCGGAACGCCGAGGAGAAGGAGCAGCGCGTGGCGAGTCACGACGTCGGGCGAATGGAGAACCTCCGGTGAGCGCGCGGCGAACGCCGAAGCGCGGCGGCACGACCGCCCGCCATAGTAGGAAGGCGGAGGCCGAGGGTCAACGCGCGCCCGCCGAGCTCGCGTCGTCCGATCCCGAGACCCGCGGGCTCTGGGAGGCGGCCCCCCCCGTGGTCGAGGCGCCGCACGTCGCCACGATCACGCAGAACATGATCGGCGTGAGCCCGCGGATGCAGCGGATCTTCCTCCTGATCGAGAAGGTCGCGCCGACCGAGAGCACGGTCCTGATCACCGGCGAGAGCGGCACCGGGAAGGAGATGGTCGCGACCGCGATCCACCTTCAGAGCCGCCGCGCGCACCGGCCGTTCGTGACCGTGAACGCCGCGGCCGTGCCGGAGAGCCTCTTCGAGAGCGAGCTCTTCGGGCACGTGAAGGGCGCCTTCACGGGCGCGATCGCGGACCGGAAGGGGGTGCTGCAGCAGGCGGACGGCGGCACGCTCTTCCTCGACGAGGTGGCGGAGATGCCGCTCGCCGTGCAGGCGAAGCTCCTCCGCGCGCTCCAGAGCGGCGAGGTCCGTCCGGTCGGATCGCCCGAGACCGTGCACGTGGACGTGCGGGTGATCGCCGCGACGAACCGGGACCTGCCGCAGGCGCTCGCGGAGGGGCGCCTGCGCGAGGATCTCTACTACCGCCTCAGCGTCTTCCAGATCGAGACGCCGCCGCTCCGGGAGCGGCGGGAGGACATCCCGCTCCTCGCGAACTACTTCCGCCAGCGCTACGCCCGCCGGATCGGGAAGCGAGTCGACCGCTTCACCGAGCGCGCGCAGTTCTACCTGCTCCGGTACGACTACCCGGGGAACGTCCGAGAGCTCGAGAACGCGATCGAGCGGGCCGTCACGCTCGCCGAGCACGGCGAGATCACGCACCTCGACCTTCCGCCCTCCTTCCGCGAGGCCCCGGTGCGGCTCCTCTCGGAGGGGACCGCCTTCCCGTACAGCGAGACGCTGTCGCTGGCCCAGCTCGAGGCCGAGCACATCCGGCGCGTGCTGGTCCACTTCGCGGGGAACGCCACCAAGGCGGCCAAGTCGCTCGGCGTTTCGCGCTCGACTTTGTGGCGGAAGATGAGAGAATACGGGATGTGATCGTTTCGAAATGAAACGATATTACGATCCATTATGGAACAGTTGGTACACTTTTCGTGGGGTTGCTGCCGGACCCAACATCAGTATAATCAATTGTAAATATTGATCTTACGTTAGTTCGTTCCTTCTGGCATGTCCGCTGCATTAGGGCCTGGACGGATGACGGGCGCGGCTCGAGTGGCCGCGCGCACGTGGATCCCCAGAAACCCAAGGACAAGAAGAAGGAGGAAACACAATGGCTCTGGTTCGCTGGAATCCCGCCCGGGACCTGATCCGGGACGACATGTCCCGCCTCATGGACGAATTCTTCGGCCGCCGCTTCGACGTCGAGAGCTCGACGGTCTGGCAGCCCGCGGTCGACATCGAGGAGGGCACGGAGGGCTACACGGTCCGCGCCGAGCTCCCGGGCATGAAGCTCGAGGACATCAAGATCACGCTCGCGGACGGGCAGCTCGTGATCCGCGGCGAGAAGCGGCGCGAGGAGGAGAAGTCGGGCTCCTCGTTCCACCGCGTCGAGCGGGTCTACGGCACGTTCGAGCGGGCGTTCACGCTCGGTCACGCGCTCAAGACCGACAGGATCGAAGCCACGTACCGCGACGGGGTGCTCGAGGTGTTCGTGCCGAAGGCCGAGGAGGCCAAGGCGCGCGAGATCCCGATCAAGGTGGCGAAGTAACGGCAGCACCGAAGCACCGAAGCATCGGCCGGCGCGGGCGCGGTTCCGTCGGGGACCGCGCCTGCCGGCACATCCTGGCGCGGAGCGGACGCTTCGTTCCGCGCGGTTCGGAGGGAGAACATGGGCAAGATCATCGGAATCGACCTCGGCACCACGAACTCGTGCGTCGCCGTGATGGAAGGCGGTGAGCCGGTCGTCATCGCGAATGCCGAGGGGGCCCGGACGACTCCCTCCATCGTGGCGTTCACCAAGGCGGGCGAGCGGCTGGTCGGCCAGGTCGCGAAGCGCCAGGCCGTCACGAATCCCAAGAACACGGTCTACTCCATCAAGCGGTTCATGGGCCGGAAGCACGCGGAAGTCGTCGAGGAGGAGAAGAACGTCCCGTACGTCGTGAAGGAGGGGCCGGGCGGGAACGTCGTCGTGACGCTCGCGGACAAGTCGTACACGCCGCCCGAGATCTCCGCGATGATCCTCCAGAAGATGAAGCAGACGGCGGAGGACTACCTGGGCGAGCCGGTGACCGAGGCCGTCATCACGGTGCCGGCCTACTTCAACGACTCCCAGCGGCAGGCGACCAAGGACGCAGGGCGGATCGCCGGCCTCGAGGTGAAGCGGATCATCAACGAGCCGACCGCGGCCGCGCTCGCGTACGGCCTCGACAAGAAGAAGGACGAGAAGATCGCCGTCTACGACCTGGGCGGCGGCACGTACGATATCTCCATCCTCGAGCTGGGCGACGGCGTCTTCGAGGTGAAGTCGACCAACGGCGACACGCACCTGGGCGGCGACGACTTCGACAAGCGCGTCATCGACTGGCTCGCGCAGGAGTTCCAGAAGTCGGAGGGGATCGACCTCCGGAAGGACCCGATGGCCCTCCAGCGGCTGAAGGAAGCCGGCGAGAAGGCGAAGATCGAGCTCTCGACGGTGCTCCAGACCGACGTCAACCTGCCGTTCATCACGGCCGACGCGAACGGCCCGAAGCACCTCAACATGACGCTCACCCGCTCGAAGTACGAGCAGCTGGTGGACGATCTCTTCCAGCGCACCCTGCCGCCGGTGAAGCAGTGCCTGGCCGACGCGGGGCTGGACCCGAAGCAGAT
>JBLMXB010000018.1:0-8131 GCA_050257555.1 Hyphomicrobiales bacterium
GCTCCTTGCCCCAGGTGCGCAGCTTCGGCGCCTCGCCGTCGATCGCCGTCTTCGCGGTGCGCAGGAAGTTCGCCACCGAGACGCCGGGCACCTCGACCGGGTACTGCATGGCCAGGAACAGTCCGGCCCGGGCCCGCTCGTCGACGGTCATCGAGAGCACGTCGGCACCGTCCAATGTGACCGATCCGCCGGTGATCTCGTACTTCGGGTGTCCGGCCACCGAGTAGGCCAGCGTGGACTTGCCCGAGCCGTTGGGGCCCATGATGGCGTGCGTCTCGCCGGCCCGGACGGTGAGGTTGACACCGGCCAGGATCGGCTTGCGCCCGCCGTCGGGCAGCTTGACGGCGACGTGCAGATCGCGGATCTCCAGGACACTCACGGCTGTTCCACTCCATTGCTCGGGACGAGGCTCACGTAGACATCGCCATCGTGGATCTCGACGGGATAGACCTGGACCGGCTCGGTGGCCGGTAGGCCGGTGGGTTCACCGGTACGCAGGTCGAAGCGCGAGCCGTGCAGCCAGCACTCCAGCGTGCAGCCGTCGACCTCGCCCTCCGACAGCGGGATCTGGGCGTGCGAGCACTCGTCGTACACGGCCCGGAACTCGCCGCCTCCACAGTGGACAATGGCCAGCGGTACGTCGTTCACCTCGGCCGCGATCACCTGGCCCGGCTTCACATCGGCCGTCGCGCAGACCTTCACGTACGTCGCATCGAGGCTCATGTCGCCGCCTCGCTTCGTTCGCGGTGCTCGCTCATGCGTTCTCCCCCAGCCGGGCCTCGATGCTGGCCCAGAGCCGGTCGCGCAGCTCCTCGACCGGGATCTTGCCCAGCAGCTCGGCGAAGAAGCCGCGCACCACCAGGCGCCGGGCCGCGGACTCGGGAATGCCGCGCGACATCAGGTAGAACAGCTGCTCGTCGTCGAAGCGACCGGTCGCGCTGGCATGCCCGGCCCCGATCACCTCGCCGGTCTCGATCTCGAGGTTGGGCACCGAGTCAGCCCGGGCCCCGTCGGACAGCACGAGGTTGCGGTTCACCTCGTACGTGTCGGTCCCGGTCGCCTCGGCCTGGATGAGCACGTCGCCGACCCATACGGTGTGCGCGTCGTCGCCCTGCAGCGCCCCGCGATAGGCCACATAGGACCGGCAGTCCGGCACCGAGTGGTCGACCAGGAGCCGGTGCTCCATGTGCTGGTGGGCGTCGGCGAAGTAGAGCCCGTAGAGCTCGGCTTCGCCGCCGCGACCGGTGTAGTCCACGCTCGTGTACTGCCGCACCAGGTCGCCGCCGATACAGACCTGCACGTGCCGCAGCTGGGCGTCCCGCCCGAGGCGGAACTTGATGTGCTGCAGCTGGACCGCGTCGGACGCCCACCCGGCCACCGTGACCAGGGTCAGCCGGGCGCCGTCCCCGACGAGCACCTCGACGTTGTCGGCCAGCGTGACCGAGCCGGTCTGCTCCCAGACCACCGTGGCCTCGGCCAGCTCACCGATGTCGAGCACGAAGCGCCCGTACGTCGCGGCCTGCGCCCCGGTCCCGTTGAGGCGCACGGTGATCGGCTCAGCCAGCGCCGCCTCCTTCGGGACCGCCACGACGAGCGCCTCGCTCGCGGCCCCGTAGGCCAGCGCACTGATCCGGTCGAACGGAACCAGGGCCGGCCCGGTGTCCACCTGGGAACGGTCCACAGTGGAGACACTCACATCGGCCGGAGCCGTGTGCGTCACCTCGACCGCGCCGGCGTCGACGGCGCTACCGTCCACAGTGGCCAGACCCCGCAGGCGCTTGAGCGGCGTGAACCGCCACTCCTCCTCCCGGCCGGACAGCGCCGGAAAATCGGCGACGTCGAACGAGCGGAGCAGCTGCGACTTGGTCTTGGGGGGTGTTGCCGTGGCAACGGTGCTCATCCGACCGCGCCCTCCATCTGCATCTCGATCAGCCGGTTGAGCTCCAACGCGTACTCCATCGGCAGTTCCTTGGCGATCGGCTCGATGAATCCACGTACGATCATCGCCATCGCCTCGTCCTCGGACAGGCCGCGGCTCATCAGGTAGAACAACTGGTCCTCGTTCACCTTCGAGACGGTGGCCTCGTGCCCCATCGACACGTCGTCCTCGCGGATGTCGACGTACGGGTAGGTGTCCGAGCGCGAGATCGTGTCGACCAGCAGCGCGTCGCACTTGACCGTCGAGCGGCTGTGGCTGGATCCCTCGAGCACCTGGACCAGGCCTCGGTAGGAGGTACGGCCGCCGCCCCGGGCGATCGACTTGGAGATGATCGTCGAGGACGTGTTCGGCGCGGCGTGCACCATCTTGGCGCCCGCGTCCTGGTGCTGGCCCTCACCGGCCATCGCCACCGAGAGCACCTCGCCCTTGGCGTGCTCACCGGTCATGTACACCGACGGGTACTTCATCGTCACCTTGGAGCCGATGTTGCCGTCGATCCACTCCATGGTCGCCGCCTCGTGCGCGACCGCGCGCTTGGTCACGAGGTTGTAGACGTTGTTCGACCAGTTCTGGATCGTGGTGTACCGGCAGCGGCCACCCTTACGGACGACGATTTCGACCACGGCCGAGTGCAGCGAGTCACTCGAGTAGATCGGCGCGGTGCAGCCCTCGACGTAGTGCACGTACGCACCCTCGTCGACGATGATCAGCGTCCGCTCGAACTGGCCCATGTTCTGCGCGTTGATGCGGAAGTACGCCTGCAGCGGCAGGTCGACCTTCACGCCCTTCGGCACGTAGATGAACGATCCGCCGCTCCAGACCGCGCTGTTCAGCGCCGCGAACTTGTTGTCGTTCGGCGGAATGAGGGTCCCGAAGTACTGCTTGAAGAGGTCCGGGTGCTCGCGGAGCGCGGAGTCGGTGTCGAGGAAGATGACCCCCTTGTTGGCGAGGTCCTCCTTGATCCGGTGGTAGACGGTCTCCGAGTCGTACTGGGCGCCGACGCCGGAGAGGAACTTCTGCTCCGCCTCGGGGATCCCGAGCTTGTCGAACGTCCGCTTGATGTCGGCCGGGACGTCGTCCCAGGTCTTCCCGCTCTCGTCGACCGGCTTCAGGTAGTAGAAGATGTTCTGGAAGTCGATGTCGTCCAGCTTCCCGCCCCAGTTCGGCAGCGGGCGCGCCTGGAAGTGCCCGAGCGCCTTCAGGCGGAACTCGCGCATCCACTTCGGCTCCCCCTTCATCTCCGAGATCTCCGCCACGATCTCGGCGTCGAGACCGCGGCGGGACTTGAAGACGGGGGCGATGTCGTCATGGAACCCGTACTTCTCCTTGTATCCTTCGCGAAGATCGAGCGCTTGTTCGTTCATGTCGTGGCTCCCGTTCGAGACGGCGCTACGCCGCCCGGATGTCCCGGACCCAATCGTAACCCTGGGCCTCGAGCTCGTGCGCCAGCTCCGGACCGCCCGACTTGACGATCCGCCCGTCCACGAGGACGTGGACGTGGTGCGGCTTGATGTAGTTCAGGATCCGCTGATAGTGCGTGATCAGGAGGACGCCCAGATCGGGGCCGGAGAGCGCGTTCACGCCCTCCGACACGATCCGGAGCGCGTCGATGTCGAGGCCGGAGTCGGTCTCGTCGAGCACCGCGATCTCCGGTCGCAATACGGCCATCTGGAGGATCTCGGCGCGCTTCTTCTCGCCGCCGGAGAACCCGTCGTTGATGTACCGGCCGGCGAACGCCTCGTCCATGCGGAGGAGCGCCATCTTCTCCTTCATGAGGGAGCGGAACTCCTTCGGCGCCATCGGCTTTTCCTGGCCCTGCTCCTTCCGCCGCGCCTGGAGCGCCATCCGGAGGAAGTTCGCGACGCTCACGCCCGGGATCGCCGTCGGGTACTGGAACGCGAGGAAGAGGCCCTTCCGCGCGCGCTCGTCGGCGCTCCACTCGGCGACGTCCTCGCCCTTGAAGCGGATCGTGCCGCCGGTCACCTCGTACTTCGGGTGCCCCATCAGCGCGTTCGCGAGGGTGCTCTTGCCGGAGCCGTTCGGACCCATGATGGCGTGGATCTCTCCCTTCCGGACGACCAGGTTCACGCCCTTGAGGATCGGCTTCCCCTCGACGGCGACCTGGAGGTTCTCGATCTGAAGCGTCGGCGTGGCGCTCATAGACTCCTTCCCCTTCGGTTCGGGCGCGCGTCGCGCGCCGTGAAGCGGGCCCGGAGGCCCGGCGTTACAGACTGAAGCTCTCCCCGCAGCCGCACGACTTCTTCACGCGGGGGTTCTTGAACTGGATGCCGCTCCCGAGCATGCCGCGCTGGTAGTCCACCACGGTGCCGTCCAGGAGCTCGAGCGAGCGCGGATCGACGTAGACCGTGAGGTCTTCGTAGCGGAGCACCAGGTCGTTCGCGCGCGTCGCGGTCGTGAAGCCCATGAAGTACGAATAGCCGGAGCAGCCGCCCGCCTTGACCCCGAGGCGGAGCGCCTGCCCCTCCTTGCCTTCCTTGGTCCGGATCCGCTTCACCCAGTCGATCGCCGCGGGGGTCAGCGAAATCGTCCCGCGCGGGGCGCCGGTGGAGCCGGCCGGATGTTCCTTCGTGGTCTCGCTCATCGGTTCTCCGTGGCGATCCGGAGCGGGATCGCGCCGTTCGGCGCGGGATTCGTGTGGAATCCCGCCACCAGCGCGGGCGGCTCCGTCACGCCGTGGTCCACCGGGCAGTGCGGGCAATCGTCCGCGGTGGTCCGCGGCGGCTGGCACTCCCGGCACGTCGTCAGATATTCGAGGGAGCCCGCGAGCTCCCGCTCCAGCTCCCGGTAGCGCACGATCGCGGCGCGCGTCTCGGCGAGCCGCGACTCGAACGCCTCGCGCACCTGCTTCATCGCGTCGGGCCCGTAGTGCGTGCTCTGCCAGACCTTGAGCAGCGTCTGGATCTGGTGGAGCGTGAAGCCGCTCTCCTGGAGCAGCTCGATCCACCGGATCCGCGTGATCGCCGTCTCGTCGTAGAGGCGGAACCCGCCGCTCGATCGCGCGGTCGGCGCGAGGAGGCCCAGCTCTTCGTAGAGGCGGAGCGCGCGCGCCGATTTTCCGGTCTGTCGCGCCAGGTCACCGACCTTGAAGAGCTTCGTAGATTCCTGCGACGTCTCTGGACCCATGCTTCCTCCGGTGCCGTGCTCCTACCGGATCTTACCCTTACGTTAACGTGAGGGTCCAGAGATTTAGATGGCTGCCGATAGTGCTGGGATGGGGGGAATTTCACCCTTCGGGCCGTGTCCGGCTCAGATAGCGCAACTCATTGCAATTGAGTCAATAAGGAGGACGGATCGTGAATCGAACTTCGATCGGAATCGTGGTCGTGGGCATCGCTCTGGGACTGTCGTCGATCAGCTGCAACGGCGGGAGCAGCAGCAAGAACCCGGTCGGACCCGGCGGCGGCGGGACGGCCGACGTCGTGATCCACATCAAGAGCGCCTCGGCCAACCTCGGCGCCAATGCCTACTCCCCCGACACGGCCACCGTCGCGGTGGGACAGACGGTCCAGTGGATCAACGACGACGCGATGACGCACACGGCCACCGCGAACGGCGGCACGTTCAACACGGGCAACGTCGCGGCGGGCGGCGCGAGCGCGCTGGTCACGATCTCCGGGGCGACCGGGCTCCGCGCGTACCACTGCGCCATCACCGGCCACAACATGACGGGCGCGCTGAACGTCACGCCCTGACGGGATTCGTGATAGGCTCGGACGATCCTGGCTCTTCCCCCCTCGCATGGAGGCGAATTGGTGAGATCGTCCCGCTCGGCAGTCCTGGCGTTCGGCGTGCTGCTCGGCTTGGCCTGCTTCGGCTGCAATGGGAGCAACAAGAATCCGACCGCGCCGGGTAGCGGCGCCGACGTCGTCGTCCACATCACGCCCAATTCGCAGAACGCGGCGTTCCTCGCGTATTCGCCGGACACGGTCGACGTGAAGGTCGGCCAGACGGTCGAGTGGATCAACGACGACAACATGGCGCACACGGCGACGGAGACTCCGACCGCCAACTTCGATACGGGCCAGATCGCGGCGGGCAGCTCGAAGACGCTCACGATCACCGGCGCGACGGGGATCCGCAACTACAAGTGCACCATCAACGGGCACACGATGTACGGCGCCCTGAACGTCACGCCATGAACGCGAAGACCATCCTCCTCTTCTTCCACGTCGCCGGCGCGGTCGTCCTGATGGGCGAGCTGCTCTTCGCGTCGCTCTGGCTCAAGGCCGCGCTCAAGAAGACCGGCGGCTCCACGCTCCTCCGGTACACGCTCGCCACGATGACGTGGACGAGCAAGTCGTACGCGCTCCCCGCGATCCTCGTGAACCTGCTCGCGGGCCTCGGCCTCCTCCATTTCGCGGGCGTCGCGTGGGGAACCGCGATCTGGCTCTGGATCTCGCTCGTCCTCTACGTGGTCGTGACGGGGATGTGGCACGGGATGCTGATCCCGATGCGGAAGCGGATGCTGGCCGCGGTCGAAGCGGCGGCGGGATCTGGCGGGGACGGCGCGGCGCCGGCGGAGACGCTGGCGATGGCGTCGAAGTGGGTCAGCGCGAGCGGCGTCGTGATGGCGATGCTCTTCGCGATCCTCCTCCTGATGACCTGGAAGCCGACGATCTAGGTCGTCCCCGCTTCGCCGCCGGGCCATCCACGGTCGTCCAGGTGACGAACGGCAGGAGCCGCTGCACGCCGCCATGCGTGTCGAGCGGCGACGGCCGCTGGAGCGCGCCGAGCGACGCCACGCGCGGGATTCCGAGCGCGGCGAGGCGCGACGCCAGCACGGCGCGGCGCGGTCCTTCCTCCTCGAGCGCCACCGCCTCGACGTAGCGCGCGTGCGGCGCCACCGCCGCTTCGAACTCCTCGGGCCCCCCGATCGAATGGACGCGGATCACGCGATGGGTCGGCCCGGGCTCGAACCGCGCGCCGTTCTCCGTGAGGACCGTCCAGTCGGTCCCGGTCGCCGGCGCCAGGAGCGGAGGCTCGCCGGCGGCCCCGCCGGCGCTCCCGGGCAGGGCCGACGCCGATGCCGCGGCGAAGAGCGCGTGCGAGCGTACCATCTGCACGCGCGCCGCCTCCGCGTGGCTCGGCCGGCGCCGCGGCAGGGTCGTCGACGCCTCGTGGAGCGCCTTGCCGAGCGCGACCGCGAAATCGACCGGAGCGCGCGGACCGCCCCGCTCCACGTAGTACGCGTGCGGCGAGAGGCACCCCTGCTGATCGTAGAGCGCCACGTCGAGCGCGGCACGCTCGGCAAGCTTCGGGATCGCCGTGGGCGTGAGCGCGCGCTTCCCGACGTACCCGACGCTCACCTTCGGGCCGTGCAGCACGAGCCGCGCGTCGGGGCGCGCGCGGCGCGCAATGCTCCCGGTCGCCGCCTCGCCCCCGAACGCGAGCACCGCCCGGGCCACCCCCAGCGCGGCTTGGTCGAGATCTCCGGTGCCTCCCTTCCACCAGACGACGGCCATGCAGGCGCCGAGATCCTCGTCCTCCTCCGCGATCGTGCGCGCCAGGAGCGGCGCGAAGAGCGGCTCCTCGGCCGACGTCTTCGCGAAGAGCGCCGCCTTGAGGAGGAGCGCCGAGACGAGCGGCCAGACGGGGATGGTCGGGACGTTGCCGGCGTAGATCTGGAGCATCCACTCGGGCCCGTGCGCCCGGCGCGCGACGCGGTCGGGTCCGGGCATCGGCCGGTCGAGCGCCGCCAGCGATCCCAGCTCCGACTCGACCCACTTCCGGATCCCCCCGCGCGCGAGCGGCTCGAATGTGTCGTCGAGCGCGCGCTCGATCATCGGCGCGGTGAAGCGGCCCGAGCGCGCGAGGAGGTCCACGGCCGTGTGCCGCGACGGATCGTCGCGGTCGAGGTGGCGCTCCGCGACCCGCTCCAGCACCTGCACGATCGAGGCGCCCGAGCGCGGCAGGAGCCGTTCCGCGCGGGCACGCTTGAGCCCGTCGATCCATCGAGCGATCGCCGCCGGCGTCACCTCGGGGAACCGGTACTCCATCGAATCGTGCGCCGGTCCGAATCGCTGGACGATCGTCTCGGTGCCGACCGATAGCCAGGGAGGCAGGTAGAAGGCGTCGACGGTCACGCGCGCTCCTCCGCGGCGCGATTCACGCGCCCTCCCGCTCGAGGAACCGCTCGTACGGGAGCGAGCAGCCGCGCGCCTCGGCGCCGAG
>JBLMXB010000019.1:0-4694 GCA_050257555.1 Hyphomicrobiales bacterium
CGGAGCTCCTCGCCCGCCGCCGAAAGGCCCCGGTACGTCACGAACGCGTGCGCGACGGCGAGGTCCCCGCTCACGTGCGTTCGCACCTCGTCGAACTCGACCTCGACCCGCTCGTCGCCCAAGGAGGCGAACCAATCGGCGGCCATCCGCCGCCACCCGTCGAGGCCGTCGTACGACCACTCGGCCCACATGTCGAAGACGCGGACGCCCGGATCGAAGAGGGCGGCGAAGCCGTCGACGTCCTTCGCGTGGACCGCCTTCGCGTACGCATCCATCATGGCGACGATCGACGAATCGGGCGGGCTCGTCATCGCTCAGGCCCCTTTCTCGCCGGCGTGGTCGCTCCGCTTCCGGAGGACGACGTGCGTCGCGCGCTCGCCGGCGATCGTCTCGACGCACTGGTAGCCGAGCGCGCGGAGGTCGAGGCCGTCCCAGAGTTTCTCACCGGCTCCGAGGAGGACCGGGCGGATGGCGAAGACCAGCTCGTCGATCAGCCTCTCGCGAAGGTACTGGCGGACCGTCGCGACGCCGCCCCCCAGGCGAATGTCGCGGTCGCCGGCCGCGGCCTTCGCCCGCTCGAGCGCCGCGTGGATGCCCTCCGTGACGAAGATGAACGTCGTGCCGCCCTTCATGGGGATCGGATCGCGGGGATGATGCGTCAGCACGAACGTCGGCACGTGGTACGGCGGCTCCTCGCCCCACCAGCCCTTCCAGCTCTCGTCCGGCCAAGGACCTCGGACGGGGCCGAACATGTTCCGACCCAGGATCCAGGCGCCGAGGTTCGCGAAGCTGCGCTCGGCCACCTCGTTGTCCACGCCGGTCTCGCCCCCCTCCTCGCCGTGCATGCGGCGCCAACAGCGGGTCGAGAAGTACCACTCCATCAGCTCGAGGCCGCGCACCCCGAGCGGGTGCTCGAGATCCTGATTCGGACCGGCGGCGAAGCCGTCGAGGGAAACGCCGAAGCTGTCCACGCGTAGTTTCGACATCGTACTCCTCACATGTCTTCGAGCTGGCGCACCTCGCACTCGCCGTCGAACTCCGGCCAGTGGACGCGGTGCAGCTCCATGAACTGGCGCGCCAGGTCGAGTGCCTGCTCGCGCGAGGCGGCCTCGACCAGCGCGTAGCCGCCGATCATCTCCTTCGCCTCGGTGAACGGTCCGTCGGTCACGGTCAGTCTACCGCCGCGCGAACGGATGCGGACGCCTTCCGTGGTGCTCTTGAGTCCCGCCGTGTCCTTGAGCCAGCCGCTCTCGAACCCCTTCTCGACGAAGGCCCCCATCGCGTCCAGGAGACCCTTCGGAATCTCGTGGGAGCGGAAGCTCTCGTCATGCCGGATGAACATCATGTACTTCATGGTCGACCTCCTGGGTCTCATGGAACGTGTTGACGTCGAGCAACTTGCTTCGGGGGACGGCCTGGCCGGCGTCCGACCGCGACCCGCCCTCCATCAACACGTCGAACGGCGGTCGCCGATTTCGACCATGGGGTCCGTCGGGTCATCGCGACGGAGCCAGACCACCGAGACGGCGGCGGCCACGATCCAGAGGACCGCGACTTCGGTGAGGGTCGGCAGCTTCGGAAGCAGGTAGCCCTTCATCGCGGAGGACGCATGGAAGAAGCATACGAGGAGGAGGCTCCCCCCTGTTCGCAGCCAGAGCCACGTGAAGAGCACGGTGAACGGGACCATGCTCGCCACGAGCAGGGCGATGGGGAGCAGGCTCGGCTCAGCGGAGCGGAACGCGATCCACATCGGGACGTGCCAGAGACCCCAGAAGAGCCCGAGGATCACGCTGGCGACGAGCGGGCCGCGAGCGCGCATCAACCGGGGCAGTGCGAAGGCCCGCCAGCCGAGCTCCTCCCCGAGCGCGTTCGGCAGCGTGAGGAGCAGGGCCACCGGCGCCATGGCTGCCGCCGCGGGCCCGAGGGCACGCACGATCGGGATCCCACCGAGCGGATACGACTGTCCCGTGAGTCGGTCGATCGCCAGCGCCAGCAGCCATCGGAGCGGCTCGAAGCAGAGCGCGAAGACGTACCACGGGGCCGGGACACGCCAGAGACGGAGCCGGACCCAGAGATCCGAAACGCCCTGCTTCCGCGCGACGCGCCACGCGACCCCCATCGCGGCAAGCCCGGGAGCCCAGACGGTGATCAGGTTGAGCGGGGATTGCGGCGGGACGGTCCACCCCAGCAGGCCGAGTCGGTGCGCGGCCTGCGGGCCCCAAACCGTCCAGGCGATGAGGGTCAGGGCGAAGAACCGGATGAGCTGTGCGCGCTCGGATGGAGGCGATCCGGCGTCCGGCCACGGAGCCCCGCTCATCCGTCGTCTCGGTGGACGGTCGCGGCCGAGAAGGCCGGGAGGCAGACCGAGACGTACTCCGCGCCGCCGGCGTCGGGCGTGCTGTAACGGACCCACTCGCCGGGCGACGTGACGACCGACTGGCCCGCGACCACGTCGAGCGCGCCGCCCTCGTGCTCGACCCGGACCCGGCCGCGCAGGACGAGCGTGATCTCCGTGAACTCCGGTCGCTGCCCGGGCTCCGTCCATCCGCCCGGCGAGACCATCCGTGCGACGCTCACGTCGGCGTGCTTCGAATTGACGCGGCCGACGTACTCCTCGATCCGCTTCGGCTTGTTCCCGGCGGCTTCGATGATCGTGGGCGATTCGATGATCCGGGGCATGGCTCGCGCCTCCGCTACCGAAGAAAGGGGCGTCCCGCGCCAGGCCCGCCGGTCACGTCACTTCGCCGCGCCGAACTGCTCCAGCAACCGCTCGATCAGGTTCTGCCGTTCCACCAGATCGTGACGCAGGTCGCGGTCCTCGGTGCGGGCCGCCTCCCGCTCGAGGCTCGGGAGGTAGTCGCGCAAAAGCTGCCGCAGGACCTGCGAATCGTGTTCCGTGAGTTCGAGTTGCATCGGTCCCTCCGAACGGGCTCTCGGCGCCGCAGGAGGGGCAGGGATCACTGGCCTTCCGGCGGCTGCCACAGCTCCAGTTTATTCCCTTCCGGATCGAGGACCCAGCCGAACTTGCCGAACTCGGATTCGTCGACCTTCTCCTCGACCCGGCAACCCTCGGATCGTAGCGCCGCGAGCACGGCGTGGAGGTCCGCCACCCGGTAGTTGATCATGAACGTGGCCTGGCTGGGGGCGAAGTACGTGGTATCGCTCTTGAACGGGCTCCAGACCGTCGTGCCCGTTCCCTGGGGATTCTCCGGCGGGGCCCAGCGGAACGCGACCCCGCCCCAGTCCTCGACGCTCAGTCCGAGGTGGGTCCGATACCACTCCGCCAGCGCCTTGGGGTCCCTGGCCTTGAAGAAGATGCCTCCGATTCCGGTCACGCGTCTCATGTCAGCCCCCTGGGTGGATGTCGCGGGTCTCGTACGAAGACTCTCGAGGATACCGCGAGAAACGGGCGCCGCGGGTCTCAGGGCTTCGACGCCGGAGCCGTGCTGTCCGCCCGGACGGAGTCCCAGGAGAGATAGGGTCCGAACCGGTCGGGACTACCCGGCGGCGCGATCTCGAACGTCCCCTTCAGGTGACCCGACGGATCGAGCCGATACGACAGACGGAACCGCGGGGCGCCGGCAATGCTGTCACTGACGAAGACGGCGCTTCCCGGGGATGGAACACCCACCGCGTAGTGGATGTGATGTCCCTCGGTGTCGTAGTAGTCGGCGCCAAGGGCCCCGTCGGCTCCCGGGAAGACGACCATCAGGTCGTCGTGACGCGATGCCGGCGCGGTCGAGGTCGCGGGATACTCGGCGAAGCTTCGACGCACCAGCGCGTGTCCCTGCAGCGCCCGCTCGAACTCGGAGACGCCGGACGCCTGCCCCGGCGATCCACCGCCCGTGGCCGCCCATCGTCCGACGAGGAAGGAGAGGTCGTCGATCGAAGCCGCGGAAGCGGCCGCGCCGGATCCCGGACACACGACGAGCGCCCCGACGAACGAACCCAGGATCATGATCCTCACGCTCGTGTTCACGATGTCCCCCCTTTCGTAACGCCCGATCGTCGCGGTCGAATGGCGATGGGGCAGACGTGCGCGCGCGTCAGTCGAAGAGCGCGGACCACGTGGCAACGCGCCGGCCGTGCCAGGTGGGGCCCTCGCACACGAACCGCCATTCCGGATTCTTCCGCTCGTCGCGCAGTGCGGCGCAGACCGCCTGGAACGTCGGCACGTCCGCATCCGCGCACTCGAAGTAGTTCACGAAGTCGTACGCTCCCTCGGGCGCCGGATGCGACTCGCTCCGGTACGTGCGGCGCGTGACGCACCGAATGCCGGCCTCGGCGGCGAGGGCGTGTCCTTCGTTCACCATCCGGCCCGCGTCGTCGTACCGGGGGAGGAAGTACGTGTGCCGCTCCATCCAGTGCTTGGCCCACCACTCCGAGGTCTTCCGCCAGGGGATCAGGTACCCGTTCGGCGCGACGGACCCCGGCTGCTGCGCGAGCTGGTGCGCGTACGCGAACTCCTGCATGGCGTTCCCGGTGAAGCTCGTGGGGCGCACGACGCCGCGGAGCCGGGGCGGCTGGAGCGCGGGGCCCAGGAGCTTCGCGGCCTCGGCGCAGAAGGTCGCGACGATCGCCGGATCGGCGGACGCGACGTGCACCACGGCGTCCGCGCGCTCCAGCTCCTCGTCGGGCACGGCCGCCGGGGTCGCGCCGACGCGACGCAGGAACGCGACCGCGTTCGGCGGATG
>JBLMXB010000020.1:0-7006 GCA_050257555.1 Hyphomicrobiales bacterium
GCGGCCAGGTCACGAGCGCGACGTAGAACGGCAGGAGCGGGAGCGAGAAGCGCGCGCCGTAGAAGACCGGCACGAGCGAGAGGAATCCGAGCGCGCCGAACGTGAGGTAGCCGAGGAGGCGTCGGTCGGGACGGTCGCGGAAGAGGAGCAGCGCGCCCGCGATCGCCGCGATCCCCCACGGCGCCGCGAGGAGCTCGAAGAGGTCGCGGCGGAAGTGCTCGCCCACGTTCTTCGCCATCGCACTCGCGAACTTGCCCGGATCGAGCATCACGACGTCGGCGAACGAGTGGATCGCGCGTCCCCCGCCGTAGAAGAACTTCTCCCAGTTCCCCTGGCCGTAGACCGCGTAGCCGACGTTCACGTAGTTCGAGTTCGTGAGCGGATTCCCGGTCGTCGCGGCGTTGATCACGAGCCATGGCAGGGCGCCGGCGACGAATGCTCCCGTCCAGAGCGCGGCGCGACGCCACGCATCGCGCATCGGACCCGCCGGGACGCGATAGAGGAGGAAGAGGGCGAGCGCGCCCGGCAGGAGGAAGAGTCCGTTGTAGCGCGTGGCGAAGGCCCACCCGCCGAGGAGGCCCGACGCGAGGATCGCGCGCCATCCGGGCTCCCGGCTCCGAATCAGGAGCGCGACGGAACCGAGGACGACGGCCAGGAAGAACATGTCGGTGCCGACCTCGTACGTGTTCGCGAGGAACACGCGATTCCCGATCAGGACGAGGACGCCGGCCAGGGCGACCGCCGGGCCGAAGAGGCTCCGATGGATCCGGTAGAGGAGGAGGAGCGCGGCGAGGGCGGAGAAGAGCGCGATCAGCTGGCCCGCGCGGAACGGCTCGAAACCGATGACCGAGAAGAGCGCCACGATCGCGGGGTACCCGAACCCCTTCGAGTCGTAGAACTGCGGATCCACCGCGCCGTGCAGGAGCCCGCGCGCCGCCGGGCCGTACTTCCAGTAGAAGTCGGTCTCGACCCCGTAGTTGCCGAAGCGGTGGACGGTGAACGCCTGGACGAGCCAGTAGAGGCCGAAGAGGGCGATCGCCCCGTACGCCACCCAACGGGTCCAGCGCGTGGTGGGGCCCGGCCTTGCGCCGGCGCCGGCGGGACCCACGCCTCCGCCTTCGCGCCCGCGGCCGTCGCGGCGGGCGGCGCGCGGCCGCTTCCCTTTCGGCGGGGTCACAGGGTCCGGCCCACCGCCTCGGCGATCAGGCGAAGCTGCCCGGTCAGCTCGGAGAACTGCTCCGGGTAGAGCGACTGCGGCCCGTCGCAGATCGCGCGCTCGGGATCGTGGTGGACCTCGACCAGGAGCCCGTCCGCGCCGACCGCGACCGCGGCCCGGGCCAGCGGCGGCACCTTGTCGCGCACGCCCGCGGCGTGGCTCGGGTCGACGATCACCGGAAGGTGGCTGAGCGACTTGGCGACGGCCACCGCGTTCAGGTCGAGCGTGTTCCGGGTGTACGTCTCGTACGCGCGGATGCCCCGCTCGCAGACGATAACCCGATCGTTGCCGCCCGACATGACGTACTCCGCGCTCATCAGCCACTCGTCCACGGTCGCCGCGAGCCCGCGCTTCACGAGGACCGGCCGCTCGACCTTGCCCAGCTCCCGGAGGAGCGGGTAGTTCTGCATGTTCCGCGCGCCGACCTGGAAGATGTCGACGTAGCGGTCCATGAGCGCGATCTGGCTCTTGTCCATGATCTCCGAGATCACGAGGAGCCCGTGCTCGTCCGCCACCCGTCGCATCAGCTTGAGCCCTTCCTCGCCGAGACCCTGGAAGGAATAGGGCGACGTGCGCGGCTTGAACGCGCCGCCGCGCATGATCCGCGCGCCCGCGGTGCGCACCGCGGCGGCGGTTCGGACCAGCTGCTCCTCGGACTCGATCGTGCAGGGGCCCGCCATCAGGACGATCGCGCGCCCGCCGATCGCGACGTCGCCGATCCGGACGACGCTCGTCTCCCGGCGGAAGGCGCGGCTCGCGAGCTTGAACGGCGAGGTGATCCGGCGGGCCTCCGCCACGCCCGGGAGCGCGCGGATCGCCTCGAGCGGCGGCATCGTCCCCTCCCCGACGGCCGCGAGCACGACCGACGACTCGCCGGGCGCGGGCACGACCTGGAAGCCGAGCTCCCGGAGTCGGGACTCGACGGCGTGCCGCTCCTCGGCGGTGATGTCGGACCGGAGCACGATGACCATGCGATCCTCGGCGTTCGAATCAGGAACAGAAACGCCCACTGCCGCGGCAGCGGCAATGGGCGGGGCCTCGACGCGGGCCGGGTTCACTCAACCCCGCGCGCGTCCAAGCCCCCGGGGCCAGGCCCAGATCATGGACACCAGCTTCGTTCGGGACATCGGCGCGCGCGCTCCCCTGTTCTCGGTACGGCTCGGGTCGAAACGAGGATGTAGGCTAGCACCAAGGCCGGGCGGGGTCAAATCGGCTCGGGTCTCGGCTCGTCCTCGAGGGGGTTCAACGAGAAGACGACCCAGCGCCCGCGCGGCACGGCCAGGGCGCGGAGGACGTGCTCGCGGTCGATCGGCTTCGATCCCACGAGCGGGCCCGCGAACCGGAGCCGGACGCGCATGCGGACCGTCCGGATCGGGGACTCGGGCCGGACGGCGACGCCCTCCCCCGACGCGGTCACGGCCCGCGCCGCGTTCCGGTAGAGGAGCGTGCGGCGCGCGAGGAGCCGGGAGAGGAGGAAGAGGGAGTCCGCCCGCGCCTCGCCGGCACGCGCCCAGACCGAGTCGGCCGCCCGGTACCGATCCGAGGCCGAGGTCTCGAGGGAGTCGATGGCGTGGAGCGTCGTGTCGCGCATCGGGTCGATCCGGAGGATCCGGCCGCCGACGATCGACTCGGACGGGACGACGCACGTGGAGCTTCGCCGCAGCTCGGCGAGATCGCTCCTGGAGAGTGCGTCGAGGTACCGGTTCGCGGCGAGTCGAGCCGCGCGCACGTCACGCGACTCGTGGGCGCAGCCCGTGAGGAGCGGGAGGACGGAGGCCGCGATCAGGGCCGCGGCGACCGCCGCGGTACGGCGCGCCGGCCCCCGGTGGGGGGCGCCGCTACTTCCGGATCGCACTCACCCGGCCCCGGCCCGGGGTCTTGATGCCCTTCGCCTCCCAGTAGAGGCGCCGCATGTTCATCCAGTGGATCTCGTCGTAGAACTCGAGGCCCTCGTACGCGCCGAGATAGCCCCACTGCTTCACGGCCAGGACCGAGGCGTTCCACGCCGCGTACTCCGACGCCTTCTTCCGGGCGTCCTGAATGTAGTACTTCGTGAAGTTGAGCGCCTGGTTCGCGGATCCGATGTCGCCGTGCCCCGGGACGACCGTGTCGATCGCGAACGCCTTCGTGAAGAGCGAATCGATCGACGCGATCCACCCGTCGGCATCGAAGTCGCGATCCATGAGCCACGGGACCGAGCGGTTCGTGACGAGGTCGCCTCCGTAGAGGATCCGCTGCTTGGGGAGCCAGACCACGAGGTCGCCGCGCGACGCCGCGTCCCGGCCGAGCCAGACGACGTCCACCGGCTCGGCCGCCGTGCCGAGGCGCTCGCGGTTCTTGACGCGGATCTCCTTCGCCGAATCGGGCGTGATCCCGAGGGTGGAGTCGATCTCGTCGGCCACGGAGGCCTGCGCCACGAGGCGCGCGCCCGCGCCGAGGAACCGGGGCGCGCCCGTGATGTGATCGAGATGGGCGCTCGTGAGCACCAGATACTCGAACGGCTTCCCGGGCGACCGCGCGCGGATCGTGTCGGCGAGCGCCGCGCCGGCGCTGTCCGCCATGGTCGCGTCGACCACGAGGATTCCGTCCGGCAGCTCGACCCAGCCGGTCCAGACCGTGTTCACCTTCGCGGCGTACGCCCCCGGCGCCAGCGGACGCACCGTGATCGTCAGCGTGGAGTCCTTGGGGGGGATCGCGGGCTTGGCGCCGGGCAGGTAGACCTGCTCGGCCGGCGACGGGCCGGCGAGACCGAGCGATAGGAGCAGGGTGAGCGCGGCCGGAAGGCCGAGGCGGCGAATCGGGTGGACGCGGGTCATAACGCTCCGGATCGGGGTGGAATTCGGGCGAAGCCGAGGCGGCAACCAGCGATACACCGGATCGGCCCTCGCCGGTTCCATCATTCTAAGGGATACCGTCCGATCCGCCCAGCCCCGCATCACAATGGGAGGACCGGCGCGGACCCGTTCCGGGCCGCCCGGCGGAGGAATACGACATGACGTGCAACATGGGCGGTATCGACCGCGCGATCCGTGGAATCGTCGGCGCGGTGGTGATCGGAATCGGAATCACGGCCCACTCCTGGTGGGGGCTGATCGGGGTCGTCCTGCTCGGGACCGCCCTCGTCGGGTTCTGCCCCGCGTACGTCCCCTTCCGGCTCTCCACGCGCGGCCCGAAGGCCTGAGCCGTACCGCGCGTCGCCGCGCGGCGACGCTCCGCGACGCGCTTCCGTGGTCCGGCTCGCGCGGGGACGGTGTATGATGCGGCCATGAAACCGGCGACGGTCTTGGCCGCGACGCTCCTCGTCCTCCCGCTCTTCGGGTGCGGCGGGAATCGCGTCGATCTCGACAGCGAGCGCTCGGCGATCCGTCAGCGCGATCTCGATTGGGCGGCCGCGGCCGGCGAGGGGAAGGACCTCGACCGGATCGTCTCCTATTGGTCCGACGACGCGATCGTGCTCCCGCCCGGCGAGCCGGCCGTCAGCGGGAAGCCCGCCATCCGCGACTTCATGGCGCGGAGCCTCCAGACCCCCGGCTTCCGGGTTTCGTGGGAGCCGATCCAGATCTCGCTTTCACCCCGCGCGAGCATGGCGTACATGTTCGAGAAGTATCAGATCACCCTCGACGATTCGACCGGGACCGCGCGCACGACGTACGGCAAGGGGCTCTCGGTCTGGAGGAAGGACGCGGACGGCACCTGGCGCTGCGTCGCGAGCGCCTGGAACGTCGACCCGCAGATCCCCTCCGAAGAGCCGGCGCCCTGAGCGCCGCGCGCCACCCCAGGGAAGGAGGACCCATGCAGATCCGATCCACCATGTCTCGAACCCTGCCGTTCCTCGCGCTCCTCGCGATCGTCGCCGTCGCTCCGGAGTCGGCCCGCGCCGCCTCGTCGAGCCCGATCCAGGTCGCGCTCTGGAATCCCGTCCAGATCGTGAAGGAGACCGACTCGGTCGGTGGCGTCCGGCTCAGCATCCTGTACGGCGTGAACCAGGACATGACCGGGTTCGACGTGGGGCTCGTGAACAGCACGAAGGGCGTCTTCAAGGGGTACCAGCACAGTCTCGTCAGCATCACCGAGGGCAAGTTCTACGGCGTTGGCGCAAACTTCGTGAGCATCGCTCGTGACGAGATGCGCGGCGTGCAGTGGGGCTTCTACAACCAGGCGAAGGACGCGCACGGGCTCATGGCGGGGTTCATCAACTCGAGCGAGTCGATGGACGGCGTCCAGCTCGCGCTCCTGAACATGACGCAGAACCTCCACGGGCTCCAGGTCGGCCTCGTGAACGTGGCGAGCAAGAATCCGTCGCACCCGGTGCTCCCGATCGTGAACTGGAAGTTCTAGCCGGCGCGCAGCCGCCGGCTCCCCGAGACCCGTGCTCGATCCCGCGCGCTACCCGCTCGACCGGATCGCCGCGCGGGTCGGCACGCCCTTCTATCTCTACGACGCGGCCCGATTGCGGGAGCGGACGTCGCGGCTCGCCGCCGTCGCCGCCCGCCCGGGCCTCGCCGTCCGCTACTCCATGAAGGCGAACTCCGCGCGTCCCGTGCTCGACACGGTGCGCGCGGGCGGCCTCTGGATCGACGCGGCGGGCGGAAACGAAGTGCTCCGCGCGCTCCGAGCCGGCTTCCCCGGAGGGTTCGACCCGCCCGAGATCATGCTCGCCACGGACGTCTTCCGCGACGGAGCCGCGGCCGTGGCGGCCGAGCAGCGCGTGCTCACGAGCGTCGGATCTCCGGGCATGGTCGAGGAGCTCTCCCGTGCGGGCTACGAGGGTCCGATCGGCGTCCGCGTGAACCCCGGATTCGGTCACGGTCACGTCGCGGCGTGCGACACGGGGGGCCCCTCCTCCAAGCACGGCGTCTGGCCGGACGATCTGGCCCGGGTGCGCCGCGACGCGCGCGAAGCCGGCCTGCCGATCGCGACGCTCCACGCGCACGTCGGCACGGGGCCGACGCTCCTCGAGTTCGACGAGAACCTACGACGGCTGGTCGATTTCTTCGCGGCGCTGCTCCCCGAGTTCCCCGACGTCGTCGCCGTCGATCTGGGCGGCGGGTTTCCGTTCCCCTACCGCCCGGACGAGGCGGCCTACGACGATTCGCGACTCTCCCACGCGCTCGAGGCGGCCCGGCGCCGCCTGACGGAGGCCGCGTCGCGGCCGATCCGCGTGGAGGTCGAGCCGGGACGATTCCTCGCCGCCGCCATGGGGATCCTCGTCGCGCGGGTGAAGGAAGTGAAGCGCACGACGTCCAACGAGAAGAGCGAGGGCCACACGTTCGCCATGGTGGACGCCGGGTTCTGCGACTTCCTCCGCCCGGCGCTCTACGGTTCGTATCACCGGATCGACGTCGTGGGAGCCGGTGCGAACCGGAAGCCGGAGCCGCTCGTCGTCGCGGGGCCGCTCTGCGAGAGCGGCGACGTCTTCACGCGGGACGCGCACGAGCTGCTCGATCCACGCCCGCTCCCCCGCCCCGAGCCGGGGGACCTCGTGGTGCTCCAGGACGCGGGCGCGTACGGCGCCTCGATGAGCATGAGCTACGTCTCGATGGGGCGGGCGCCGATCGTCTGGTGGGACGAGGGGCGCGGGCGCGTGATCTCCCGCCGGGAGACGCTCGACGATCTGACGGGGCTGGAGACCGACGAGGCGATCTGACGGCAGGGGGTGGGCCGAGGATCCGCATCCCCAGCGCGCGCCTACTCGACGATCACGACCCTCACGACCGATGTCCCTTCCGTCGTCCTCGCGCGCGCGAAGTAGACCCCCGAGGCGACGCGCGGGCCGTGTTCGATCGCTCC
>JBLMXB010000021.1:0-37771 GCA_050257555.1 Hyphomicrobiales bacterium
ACGCCGTCAAGAATCTGTCCACCGCGATCGAGCCGGTCCTCCTCCTGGTCCTCGGCGCCGCCGTCCTCTTCACGGCCCTCGCCGTCTTCCTGCCCCTCTGGAACCTGATGAACGCGTTCCGGCACTAGGAGTTACGGCGCCGTAGCCCCGCGTGGGGCGCGGCGCGGCCCCCGGTCGCGAGCCCCGGCCCGCTCCGGCACGGGCGTTGCAGACCGCACTCAAGAACGTCCCCGCTCGGCCGAAAGAAAGGGGAGCGAAGGGAGGGACCGCTCCGTCCCGTCGGGGGCTCGGGGGCGGAGTGTTCAGGGCAACCAAGGGAATCCAAGGAGGCTTCCAAGATGAACCGGATCCAGTCCGAACGCGGGTTCACGCTGATCGAGTTGGTCATCGTCATCGTGATCCTCGGAATTCTCGCGGCCGTGGCCATTCCGAAGTACGAGGACATGCGGGAGCAGGCTCAGGTGGCGACGATCAAGGGGCAGCTCGGCTCGATCCGCTCCGCGGTCGCCATCCAGTACGCGCGCAACGCCCTGAACGGCAGCGCGGTCTTCCCGACGCTCGACGGCACGATCTTCGCCGACGGCCGGGTGCCGAAGGAGCCGGTGAACAACTCGAGCGCGGTCAAGACGACGGCCGGCATCGACAACACGGGCGGCTGGCAGTACACGCAGGCCACCGGGATCGTGAAGATCAACGTCGCGGCCTACTCTTCGTACTAGGACGTCCGCGCAGGGACGCGCGGCCGAAGGCAGTCGACGAGGTGGGGGCGAACGCTCCCACCTCGTTCCACCATCGGGGGAGACCCCGGGCGACCGGGGACGGCACATGGGCAAGGACCGATCCGGGGCAGGATGCCTCGTGGTCGCGGCGATCGCGGCGGCCTGCTACGCGCGGACGCTCGCGCCGACCGTCGGCGCGGGGGACAGCGGCGAGCTGATCCTCGCGGCGCGCGATCTCGGCGTGCCGCACCCCCCGGGCTACCCCCTCTGGCTCCTCTTCGCGCGCCTCGCGGCGGCGATTCCGCTCGGCCCGGTCGCGCTCCGCGTGAACGCGGTCTCGGCGCTCTTCGCGGCGCTGGGCGCCGCGCTCCTCTGGCTCCTCGCCCGCCGCGCGGGCCTCCGCCCGTTCGGCGCCGCCGTCGCGACCGCGCTCTTCGCCGGCGCGTCGCTCGTCTGGGCCTCCGCCGTGGAGGCCGAGGTCTACGCGCTCGCGACGGCCGCGTTCCTGGCGCTCCTCCTCCTCGCGCCGGCGGCCCGGCGCGCGGGGGCGCGATCGAGGGAGGGGGCGCGCTTCTTCTTCGCGGCGGGGGTCGCCCTGGTCGCGCACCAGACGCTCCTCTTCCCGGCGGCGCTCCTCGCGGTCTGGATCCTCCGCCGACGGTTCTCGGTCGCGGGCGCGGCCGCAGGGGTCGGGTGGGCCGCGCTCGGATTCTCGCTCGTGCTCGTGATCCCGGTGCGCGCCGCGGCGCACCCCTCGTTCGTCTTCAGCGACGCGCGCGGGCTGCCGCTCCTGGTCGAGCACCTGCTCCGGCAGAACTACGGCGGCCTGGCGCAGAATCCGTTCCGGCTCGACCGGCTCGCGGACGAGTCGGCAGGCATGGGCGGGATCGTGCTCGCCTCGATCGGCCTGGCCGGCGCGGCGCTCGCGGCGCTCGGGTTCTTCGCGGCGGAGCGCGGGCGTCCGCGCGCGCGCCTCGCGCTCCTCGCGGCGCTCACGGTCCCGGCGGCGCTCGTCCTCCTGATCCGCTTCACGCCCGATGCCGAGCACCTGGCGCAGGTCGCGCCGTTTTTGGCGCCCGCCGTGGCCGCGACCGCGCTCTTCGCCGGGGTCGGCGCGGACCGGCTCCGCGTCCGGGGTCCCGCGGCGCTCCGCCCGGCAGCGGCCGTCGCGACCGCGGCGCTCGTGGCGGCCACCGTCGCGTGGCACTTCGTCGCGGCCGACCGGAGCGGCTTCCGGCTCGCCGAGCGCTACGCCGAGGACCTCCTCGCGGGGCTCCCGCGCGGGGCGACGCTCGTCCTCGATGGGGACAACGAGTCGTTCCTCGCGGCGTACGCGACGCGCGTCCAGGGCGAGCGTCCCGATCTCCGGCTGATCCAGCGGCGCGGGTACCTGTTCGGCGACGCGTACGGGCTCGCGGGCGCGCCCCGCGCGCGCTGGGCGGAGATCGCCGACCGGAAGGATCGCGAGCGGATCGTGGCGAATCGGTCGCCCGTCTACTTCGCGAGCCCCCCGGCGGGCCTCATCGGCTCGGGGATCCGCTTCGCGCAGCGCGGCATCGTCTACCGCGCCGAGGGCCCCGCCGAGGCGGACGCGCCCGACGTGGCGGAGGGGGCCGGCGGCGCGATCGTCGATCCGGACGGCTGGCAGCTCCCCGCGCGGTGGCCGCGATCCACCGATCTCCTCCCCGGCGGGCCGGCGCGGTACGACTACGTGACCCGGAAGATGGCGGTCACGTACTCGGACGCGGCGGCGCGCTGGCTCTGGGATCGCGGCCGCCTCGACGAGGCGCTCCCGTGGTTCGAGGACGCCGCGCGCGTCGGGTACGACTTCCCGGGGGCGCACGTCAACCTGGCGACCGCGGCGGCCGCGACCGGCGACCCCGACCGCGCGCTCGACGAGTTCCTCCGCGCGGCGACGCTCGCGCCGTACGACCCGGAGCCGTCGGCCCGGCTGGCCGTCTTCCTCGCGTCGGCCGGCCGGCCGCGCGAGGCGGCGCTCTGGTTCGAGAAGGCGTTCCGCGCCGCGCCGGGACGCGCGCTCGCCGCCGACGCCGCGCACGCCTGGACGATCGCGGGCGATCGGGCGCGGGCCCGCCTCTGGAACCGGCGGGCGGCGGCCCTCGCGGAGCGCGGCGCCGCGCCGGCGACGGGGGAGCCGGAAGGGGGAGAGGGATGAGCGGGCGCACCGACGGGTTCACGCTGATCGAGGCCGTGATCGTGATCACGCTGCTCGGAATCCTCGCGTGGGTCGCGCTCCCGAAGCTGACGGCGACGACCGAGATCCGGCTCGACGCGGCCGCGCGCCGCGTGGCGGCGGACCTCCGCTACGCGCAGAGCCGGGCGATCGGGACGCGGGTCGTGACCGGGATCCGCTTCACGCCGGGCGCCGGGACGTACGCCGTCTACGCGCCGGCATGGAGCGCCGCAGCCGTCGACCCGGCCGACCGCTCGAAGCCGCTCGCCGTCGACTTCGCGCGGCGGACCGAGTACCAGGGCGTCACGATCGCATCGGCGTCGTTCGGCGCGACGCCGGGCGTCTCGTTCGATTACTTCGGCGTGCCGCGCGACACGGCGGGGACCGACCTCGCGTCGGCCGGGCGCGTCGTGCTCTCGTACCAAGGGCTCGTCGACACGGTCGAGGTGGCGCCGGGCACGGGGAAGGTGACGATCCGATGACGCGCCGCGAGGAGGGGTTCACGCTGATCGAGGTCGTGCTGATCCTCGTGATCGCGGCCGTGGCCGTGCTGCCGCTCGGGATGCTCTTCGCGAACACGTCGATCCGCTCGGGCGAGGCCCGGAACGCCATGGTCGCCGCCGAGCTGGCGCAGGCCAAGATGGAGGAGATCGCCGCGGACAAGAACTCGCCCGCGCGCGGCTTCTCGTACCTCGCGGCGTCGCACTATCCGGCCGAGAGCCCGGTGACCGCGTTCCCCGGCTACAGCCGCTCGGTCTCGTTCGCCCCCGACTCCGTGTTCGACGGGGTCACGTTCCGGACCGTCAGCGTCACGGTGACGTGCGGCACGAGCCCGCCGGTCACGCTGACCACGTGGTTCACGAGCTACTGATGCGCGCCGCCGCCGACGCGGGGTTCTCGCTCGCCGAGCTCACGATCGTGATCGTGGTGGTCTCGGTGGCCGCGTTCCTCTTCTCGGGGATGTTCGTCGAGGCCGTGCGGTCCTACCAGTTCGTCGACGCGGAGAAGGGCATGCTGCAGGAGGCGCGGTACGCCGAGGAGCGGGTCACGCGGGAGCTGAAGCGGGTCCGCGACAAGACGAGCGTGACGGAGGCGACGCCGCGCGCGTTCGGCTTCGTCGACCGCGACGCGGCGGCGATCCGCGTCTCCTGGACCGGCACGAAGGGCGATCCGCTCCTCTACGCGAAGAACGGCGCGGCGCAGGTGCTCTGCGCCGGCGTCGACTCGATGGCGTTCGCGTACTGGAAGGCGGACGGCACGCCGGCGGCCCCGGTCGTGGCGCCGTCCCCCACCGACGTCTGGCGCGTCACGCTCTATCTCCGGCTCGGGAGCGCCGGCCACACCGTGAGCGCCCTGACCGGCGCGTTCGTGAGGTCCCTGTGAGCGGCGCCCGCGCGCTCCGCGCGCTCCGTCCGGCCGCGGTCCCGCAGCCCCGGTCCGACGCCGGCTTCTCGGTCGTGCTCGCCGTCGCGTCGATCCTCGTGCTCCTCACGCTCGGCCTCGCGCTCGCGACGGTCGTCATCGAGGACTCGGACCTCTCGGTGAACCAGGTCCGCTCGAACCAGGCGCTCTACGCGGCGCACGCGGGGATCGAGTACGCGGTCCTCAAGCTCGCGGCGACGCCCGGCTGGGGCGGGCTCCCGCAGCCCGGGAAGCGGGTCGGGGCCGGCTCGTTCTGGATCGCGCCGCCCGACACCGTGGACGAGAACGGCGCGCCGCTCCCGGGCGGCGAGCGGCGGATCGTCGCGACGGGCGTCGTGGGCGACGCGACGCGGCAGATCCAGGTCCACGTCGCGTCCGGCGCGATCCTGACCGTCGCCGGGAGCGGCGCCATGGGCTACACGGGCGACGGCGGCGCCGCGACGGCGGCGGCGCTCAAGAATCCCGAGGGGATCGACATCGCGCCGAACGGCGATCTCTACCTCACCGACAGCGACAACAGCGTGATCCGGAGAGTGGACGCGATCACCGGCGTGATCACGACCGTCGCCGGGAACGGGAGCCCGGGCTACACCGGGGACGGCGGCGCCGCGACGGCGGCCCGTCTCAAGTTCCCGGAGGACGTCTACCTGTCTCCGAGCGGCGATCTCTACATCGCCGACACGGGGAACCACGTGATCCGGAAGGTGCTCGCCGCGACGGGCGTGATCGTCACGGTCGCGGGGAACGGCAACCCCGGCGCGACGGGCGACGGCGGCCCCGCGACGTCGGCGCGCCTCAACTCGCCGCGCGGCGTTGCCATCGCGGCGAACGGCGACCTCTACATCGGCGACCGGTCGAACAACAAGATCCGCCGCGTCGTCGCGGCCACCGGGGTCATCTCGACGTACGCCGGCACCGGAAGCGGGGGGTACTCGGGCGACGGCGGCCCCGCGACGTCGGCGAAGCTGAAGCTCCCGCAGGGCATCCACCTCACGTCGACCGGCGATCTCTACGTCGCGGACGCCGGGAACAACGTGATCCGGAAGATCGCCACGACCGGGATCATCACGACGTTCGCGGGCACCGGCACGGCGGGCTACGCCGGCGACGGAGGGCCGGCGACCGCCGCGCGGCTCACCGCGCCCGAGTCGGTCCACCGGATGCCGTCGGGGGACATCTACATCGCCGACACGGGGAACAGCGTCATTCGCGGCGTGAACCCCGCGACGGGCGTGATCACGACGGTCGCGGGCACCGGCGTCGCGGGCTTCTCGGGCGACGGCGGACCGGCCACGGCCGCCCGGCTCGACACGCCGCGGGGCGTCGACGTCGACCCGAGCGGCGTCTTCTACATCTCCGACCGGAACAACCAGCGGATCCGCAAGGTCACCGGCTCGCTCGCCGTCGTGGCCTGGGTGGAGACGCGACGCTAGGGGGGAGCGCATGCACGAATCGATGAATCCGACGTCGTGGTCGTCGCTGGCCGGACGGCCGATCCGAGCGCCGCGCGCGCTGCGCGGGGCCGGCGCCGCCCTGGGCCGCCTCCTCGCGCCGGGGTGGCCGCTCCTCGTCGGCGTCGATCTGAGCGAGACGTCGGTCACGATGACGCGCGTCGAGCGGCGTGGCGGACGCGTCGTCCGCGCGGCGACGGCCGAGCGCGCGTTCGCCCCGGACGCGGACGAGGCCGCGCGCGAGGCGGCGATCGAGGTCGCGCTCCGCGACCTGACCGCCGAGCTCGGGGTGAAGGGCGCGCCCGCCGCCACGTCGCTCACCGGCCCCGAGGTCCTGATCCGCCGGCTCTCGCTCCCCGACATGAAGCGGGGCGACGTCCGCGCGGCCCTGGCGCTCGAGTGCCGGAAGCTCGTCGGCTTCCCCGTCGAGGAGGCGGAGATCCGCTACGACGTGATCGGTCGCGGGACGGGCGCGGGGGGGCCGACGCTCGAGCTCCTGGTGGCGATCGTGCGCCGGAGCGCGGTCGAGGCGCGCCGGGCGCTCCTCGCCGCGGCGGGGCTCAAGCCCGTCGCCGTGACGCTCCACCCGGTCGGGCTCCTGGCGCTGCTCGAGCAGGCGGACGCGGTCCGGCCCGGGGAGGTCGTCGCGTACCTCGACATGGGCAGGACGGAGAGCCACATCATGGTCCTCAAGGGCTCCGAGATCCGCTTCTCGCGGGAGCTCGGTGTCGGCGACGCGTCGTTCACCGACGCGCTCCGCGCCGTCGTCGTTCCGGGTCAGGGAACGGTCGAGCTGAGCGCGTCGGAGGCCGAAGCGCTGAAGCGCGCCCACGGAATCCCCAGCGGGGACGACGAGGCGGCCTCCGCGGGGCGCATTCCGCTCGCGTCCGTGTCGGTCATGATCCGGCCGGTCCTCGAGCGGCTCGTGCGCGAGCTCTGGAATTCGTTCGACTACGTGAACGAGCAGTACCTCGGGGAATCGGTCTCGCGCGTCGCCCTCCTGGGGGAGGGATCCCGGATCCGGAACCTCCCCGAGCACCTCTCCGGCGTTCTCAAGATCCCGGCGGAACGGGCCGATTGGTCCGAGCGGGCGATGCCGCGCTCGGCCCCGGGGGCGGGCGCGGGGTCGGATCTCGCGTTGGGGCTCGGATTGGTCGGGCGCGGGGCGGTCAATTTCCTGGCGCCCGCCGACGCGGGCTGGGCGTACCGGTTCGCCGAGGCGGTGCCGCAGCGGGCCGCCGCGGTCGTCGCGGCGATGCTCCTCCTGTCGGTGTCGCTGCCGGCGGAGATGACCGTGCTTCGGGAGCGCCAGCGGGTCGGGACGCTCCGGGGCGGCCTCGACGCCTTGCGGCCGGAGGCCGAATCGGTCCGGCGGTTCCGCGCGGCGCGCGAGGAGGAGACGCGTCTGCACGACCTCCTCGAGCGGCTCTCGGGCCGCCAGGTGCTCTGGTCGTACGCGCTGCGCGACCTGAGCCACCGCGTCGGGTCCGACGTCCGCCTGACGTCGCTCGAGGTGGTGACGCCGGTGCCGGATCCGTCGGCGCCGGCCGCCGCGACCGCGGCCGCGGGCGCGACGCCGGCCGCGACGCCCGCGCCGCCCGCGCGCGAGATCCGCGTGAGCGGGCTCCTCGACACGCGGCGCGAGCGGCCCGAGCGGGTGCTCGGCGCGCTGATGCAGTCGCTCTCGGAATCACCGGTGCTCGATCAGGTCCGCCTGACCGACTGCCGGGCGGTGAGTCCGTCGGTGTCGAGCTTCAACCTGACCGCGCGGATCGCGGAGTAGAGGGGACGTGGGGCGCTATCTCAGACAGCCGTACCTGGGCCACGCCGCGATTCTCGCGGTCCTGATCGCGTCGATCGGGGCCGTGCGGACCGCGTACGTGGATCCGCGCGCGCGGGAGGCGGCGACGCTCCGCACCGAGGCGAACCGGCTCGAAGGGGAGATGGCCGACCTCCAGCGCGGCGTGCAGGACCTCGAGCGCTGGAAGGCGGCGCATCCGGGCCAGCGGACCGACGCGTTCGCCTCGCGCCGGGCCCTGCCGGCGCGCGCGATGGTCGCGACGTTCCTCCGCGAGGTCGCGCCGATCGCAGACGAGGCGGGGGTGCGCACGGAGCTGATCCAGCCGGCCGGGGGCCTGGCCGACGTGACGGTGTCCGACGACGCGGGCCGGACGACGACGTACCGGAAGGCGGAGCTCGGGTTCCGGATCACGGCGCCCTACCGCGCGCTCGGCGCGTATCTCGCGCGCGTGGAGGCGATGGACCAGCTGGTGGTCGTCCGGTCGGTGACCGTCGCGTTCGACGCGCGGACGTACCCCGACCTGACGGCCGACGTCACGATCTGGCTCTACGGCACCCCCTAGGAGACGCGATGGCGACGGAGTGGCTCAAGGAGCAGGCGAAGCGCGGGATGAACGCGAGGACGTACGTGCTCCTCGGCATCCTGGCCGTGACGTTCGTCTGGATCCAGTCGCTCGACGCGCGGACCGAGGCGCTCCGGCAAAAGGCGCGCGCCGCGTCCGAAGCGACCGCCGCCCTGCCCGCGGCGGCCGCGCGCTCCGACGAGCCGAAGCAGGGCCCGTCGACGCCGACGGCCGACGGCTGGGGACGCGATCCGTTCGACCGGCGCTTCGGCGCCGGCGGGGACGACGCCCCGGCGCCGCGCCACGCGCCGCGGACCCCGCCCGATCTGTCGCTCGAAGGGGTCATGCGCGGGCCGGCGGGCCGGACGGCGCTGATCAACGGGCAGATCGTGCGGGAGGGGGACCGGATCGGCTCCCGCGAGGTGCTCCAGATCGGAACCAGGTCCGTGGTCCTCATGGAAGGGGGCACGGTGACGACGCTCACCCTCAAAGGAGACGGCTCATGAAACGGATTCTCGCGGCGCTCGCGCTGCTCGCCCTCGTGGCGGCGGCCTCGGGGGAGGCGCCGGCGCAGCCGGAGGGGAAGGCGTCGTTCAACTTCAAGGACGTGCGGGCCGCCGACGCGCTCCGGCTGATCGCCGCGCAGTACGGCGTCGGCACCGTGATCGGCAAGGAGGTCGGCGGCACGGTGACCGCGAACCTCTCGAACGTCACGTTCCCCGAGGCGGTCCGGTACGTCTCCGAGGCGACCGGCTGCGACACCCGCCTCGAGGGGAACGTCCTGCTCGTGAATCCGGCCGGGATGACGTCGCGCGTCTTCCCGCTCGACTACCTCGACCCCACGGCCGCGGCCACCGCGGTCTCGAAGGTGCTGAGCGAGAAGGGCTCCGTGGAGCCGTTCTCGGGGAGCGCGGGGACGGCGCCGGTCGCGGCCGGCGGGACCGCGATCGCCGAGACGCGGAACGGCGCGCGCGCGAACGCGCTCGTGGTGACCGACACGCCGGCCCGCATCGAGCAGGTCGCGTCCGTGCTCCGGCAGATGGACGTGCGCCCGCACCTGATCGCGATCGAGGCGAAGCTCGTCGAGACGTCGCTCGGGAAGGACGAGCAGCTCGGCGTCGACTGGCAGCTCCGCGCCAGCGCCCAGGGCGCGGTGCTCCCGACCACGTTCCCGTTCCCGAAGGACCAGGGCTCGGGCACGTTCACGGCGCAGCCGAACCCGAACAACCAGGTCGGCGGCGTCGGGCCGGCGTTCCCGCCCGGGCAGACGTTCCCGTACGCCCAGCCGTCCGACTTCCAGTTCGGGAAGCTCTCGTTCCAGGAGTTCTCGGTCGCCATGGACATCCTGAAGCAGGAGTCGAACACGAACCTGGTCTCGGCGCCGCAGGTGACGACGCTCGACAACCAGCAGGCCGAGATCGTCGTCGGCACCGTGGTCCCGATCGCGAAGTACGAGCGGCTCAAGGAGACCGGCACGCTCGAGATCACCGGGTACGACGAGAAGAAGGTCGGCGTGCGGCTCCTCGTCACGCCGCACGTGGCCGAGGACTCCTCGATGGTCCTCACGGTGAGCCCCGAGATCAGCGAGATCATCGAGTACCGGGGCCAGTTCAACGAGCGCCCCGTGACGTCGACGCGCTCCGCCACCACGCAGGTGCTGGTGCGGAGCGGCGAGACGGTGATGATCGGCGGCCTCATCAAGACGATCGACATGCACGTCGTGCGCAAGGTGCCGTTCCTGGGCGACATCCCGATCCTGGGCGCCCTCTTCAAGCACAAGACGACCTCGAAGCAGAAGGTCGACCTGATGATCTTCGTGACCCCGCATCTTCTCGGAGCGTAGGAAGGAGCCCGCGCATGAGCCAGGAAACGCCGCGACCCCGCGTGCTCGTCGTCGACGACGAGCCGGATCTCGTCCGCATCCTCCAGTTCGGCCTCAAGGCGGCCGGGTACGACGTGGAGGTCGCCTCGGACGGACAGGAGGGGCTGAAGAAGGCCCGGGAGCTACGGCCCGACATCATCCTCCTCGACCTCATGCTCCCGAAGCTCGACGGCTACAAGGTCTGCCGGCTGCTCAAGTTCGACGAGCGCTACAAGCACATCCCGATCATGATCCTCTCCGCGCGCACGCAGGAGGGGGACCAGACGCTCGCGCACGAGATGGGCGCCAACCACTTCGTCACGAAGCCGTACGACTTCCAGGAGATCCTCGCCCTCGTCGCCTCGATGCTGAAGGCGTCGGCGGGCTCGCGCTCGTAAATCGATCCTTGACCGGGGGCGTCCCGGCGCCGTAGCGTTTTCGCGACTCGTTCGAGCCCGCGAAACGCCACTCGGAACCACACGGGACGACCCTTGAATCGCACGACCGGCACCGCCTCGCCCCCGGGCGCCGCCCCGACGGGCGGCCCCCGCATCTACGATTCCATCCTCGAAACGGTCGGCGAGACGCCGCTCGTCCGGATCCGCCACATGGCGCAGGACGCGAAGGCCACCCTGCTCGCCAAGGTGGAGTTCTTCAATCCGGGCGGATCGGTGAAGGACCGGATCGCCATCGCGATCGTCGACGAGGCGGAGGCGAAGGGGCTCCTCAAGGCGGGGGGCACGATCGTCGAGGCGACGTCCGGCAACACCGGCACGGGCCTCGCCATGGTGGCCGCCGTTCGGGGCTACCGCGCGATCCTCTGCATGCCGGACAAGGTCAGCGTCGAGAAGATCAACCTCCTCAAATCGTTCGGGGCCGAGGTGATCGTCACCCCGACCGCCGTGCCGCCCGACTCGCCGGAGTCCTATTACGAAGTGGCCCGGCGCCTCGCGCGCGAGATTCCCGGCGCGTACCTCGCGAACCAGTACTACAACCCGACGAACCCCGAGGCGCACTTCCGGACGACCGGTCCCGAGATCTGGCGGCAGACCGGCGGGAAGATCGACTACTTCGTCGCGTCGCTCGGCACGGGCGGCACGATCAGCGGGACGGCGCGTTATCTCAAGAGCATGAACCCGAAGATCAAGGTGATCGGCGCCGACCCGGTCGGCTCGATCCTGAAGGACTACTTCTATACGAAGCAGATCGTCCCCGCGAAGACGTACAAGGTCGAGGGGATCGGCGAGGACTTCATCCCGGGCACCACCGACTTCTCCGTCGTCGACGAGGTCGTGCAGGTGAACGACTTCCAGTCGCTCAACACCGCGCGGCGGCTCGCGCGGGAGGAGGGGATCCTCGCGGGCGGCTCCTCCGGCACGGCCCTCTCGGTCGCGCTCCAGGTCGCGCGCCAGGCGAAGGAGGGGGAGGTGGTCGTCGTGATCATCCCCGACACGGGGGAGCGCTACCTGAGCAAGGTCCACTCCGACGAATGGATGCGCGACAACCGGCTCCTCGACTCGAGCGCCGTCACGGTCGGCGACGTCGTCCGCGGCAAACGGAGCCAGGTTCCGGCGCTCGTGTCGGTCAACTACGACGAGACCTGCTCGCGCGCGCTCGACCTGATCCGCGAGTTCAACATCTCGCAGCTCCCGGTCCTCAAGGACGGCGCCGTCGTGGGCGTCGTGACGGAGGGGACGCTGCTCCAGAAGGTGCTGGGCGGAACCGCGCAGGGCGACACGCGACTCGAGTACCTGATCGAGGCGTCGCTGCCGACGGTGCCGATCGACGCGCGCCTGCCGCGCGTGATGAAGCTCCTCGCGGGGAACAACGCGGCGGTCGCGGTGGACGAGAGCGGGCGCCCGGTCGGCATCCTCACCCGCTTCGACCTCCTCGAGTACATCGCCGCCTGACCATGGGCTTCGCGACCGACGCCATCCACGCGGGCCAGCCGCCCGATCCCTCGACCGGCGCCGTCTCCACGCCGATCTACCAGACCTCCACGTACGTGCAGGAGGAGCTGGGGAAGCACAAGGGCTTCGAGTACGCGCGGACGCAGAACCCGACGCGGCTCGCGCTCGAGCGCTGCCTCGCGACGCTCGACAAGGGGGAGGCGGCGTTCGCGTTCGCCTCCGGCATGGCCGCGATCGCCGCCGTGGCCGGGCTCCTCCGCTCGGGGGACCACGTGGTCGCCTCGAACAACATGTACGGCGGCACGTTCCGGTTCTTCGACCAGGTGATGGCGACGTACGGCGTCGCGTTCACGTACGTCGACACGTCGGACGCGCCCGCGGTGGACCGCGCGTTCCGCCCGGAGACGAAGCTCCTCTACGTCGAGACGCCGACGAACCCGTCGATGATCGTATCGGACCTCGCCGCGCTCGCGAAGGCGGCGCGCGCGCGGGGCGCGCTCTTCTGCGTCGACAACACGTTCATGACGTCCTACTTCCAGCGCCCGATCGAGCTGGGCGCGCACCTCGTCGTCTACAGCACCACGAAGTACCTGAACGGACACAGCGACATGGTGGGCGGCGCGGTCGTCTCGAACGACGCGAAGGCGACCGAGCGGCTCCGCTTCCTCCAGAACGCGGTCGGGGCGGTGCCCGGTCCGATGGACTGCTTCCTGGTCCTCCGCGGCCTGAAGACGCTGGCGGTCCGGATGGAGAAGCACGACGCGAACGCGCGCGCGATCGCGACGTGGCTCGCGACGCACCCGAAGCTCGCGCACGTCTACTATCCGGGCCTTCCGTCCCATCCGGGACACGAACTCCACCGCCGCCAGGCCACCGGATTCGGCGGCATGATCGCGTTCGACACCGGGAGCCTCGAGAACGGCGCCGCGGTCCTCAAGCGGACGCGCCTCTTCGCGCTCGCCGAGAGCCTCGGCGGCGTCGAGAGCCTCATCAGTCACCCCGCCACGATGACGCACGCGTCGGTGCCGCGCGCCGAGCGCGAAAAGGCGGGCCTAACTGACGGTCTCGTAAGGATTTCCGTCGGCATCGAAGACCTCGAGGATCTGCAGTCCGACCTCGAGCGCGCGCTCGCGGCCCTCTGAGCCGCCCAAGAACCCCTTGACACCCATGAAGTCGTTCCGTAACGTGCCGGACGTTCTGCCCCGAACCGGTACCCACTGGGGGGATTGGAACGAGGACCGACACGACGACCAGGACACCACTCGAGCACCGCTGCATCCAGTGGTGTTTTGCTTTATGGGGTAGTGCGGTTTCACACGGAAGGCGTGGTTCGTGCTGAAGCGATGATCCAGGAAGGGAGGTGATCGCAGAATGAAGAAGCTCTTGACCCTCACGTTGGTGTTCGTCTTCGCGCTCGCGCTGGTGTTCGCGCTCGGTTGCGCCAAGAAGCAGGAGGAGCAGCCGGCCGGCACGGAGAGCGGCATGGAGCAGACGACGCCGCCGGCGGGTGGCATGGCGGACTCGACGGCCCCCGCGGCGCCGGATACGTCGATGGGTGGTTCGGGTGAGATGACGGGCCACTAATCCCGGGACGGTCCGCCCGCACCGGACGGGCGAACGCTACTTGCTTCGTACGGGATTACGGCAGCACGTATAGAGTAGCGCGCTACAGACGAAGGGGAAGCAGGCGCACCCGCGCGTGGCTTCCCCTTTCGTGTTTCCGGCGGCCCGAGCCGCCGAGAGGGGAGACCGAGGATGGCGGGGGACAATTCGTTCGACATCGTATCGGACGTCGACCTGATGGAGGTCTCGAACGCCGTCCAGCAGGCGATGAAGGAGATCCGCCAGCGCTTCGACTTCAAGGGAAGCGTCAGCGAGATCGGACTCGAGAAGGAAACGCTCACGCTCCATTCCGACGACGAGTCGCGGCTCAAGGCCGTGATCGACATCCTGCAGGGCAAACTGGTGAAGCGGAGCGTGTCGCTCAAGGCGCTCGAATACGGCAAGATCGAGCCCGCGGCGAAGGGATCGGTGCGCCAGGTCGTGACGATCCGGAAGGGGATCCCGTCCGAGAAGGCGAAGGAGATCGTGAAGTTCATCAAGGGCTCGGGACTCAAGGTCCAGGCGCAGATCCAGGAGGACCAGGTCCGCGTGACCGGCAAGAAGCGGGACGATCTCCAGGCGGTGATCCAGGCGGTGAAGGGAAAGGACTTCGGGCTTGATCTGCAGTTCACGAACTACCGCTCGACCTGACGGCGGGTCGCGCGGAGCGCGGATCCCCGCGCGCCGCGGGGGCGTCGCGCGGGCCGCGGCGTGCCTGATCGCCGCCGTCCTGCTCCTCGCGATCGCGCATGGCCGCGCGCGGGCCGCCGACCGGACCTGGCCCGCGCCGGTCGGGCAGGTCAACGACTTCGCGCACGTGATCGACGCGGCGTCCGCCGACTCGATGGAGTCGCTCGCGCGGGAGCTCCGGGAGCGCTGCGGCTCCGAGCTCGCCGTGGTCACGCTCTCCGACCTGGGCGGCGAGGAGATCGAGCCGGTCGCGACGGATCTCTTCGCGACGTGGGGCGTCGGCCGGAAGGGGGAGAACGACGGCGTCCTGATCCTGCTCGCCGTCGCGGAGCGCCGCGTGCGGATCGAGGTCGGCTACGGGCTCGAGGGAATCCTCCCCGACGGCCGGTGCGGCGGCATCATCCGGAACGTCATGGGGCCGGACCTGCGCGTGGACCGTTTCGGCCCCGGGCTCCTACGCGGCGCGCGGGCCGTCGCCGCGGCGATCGCCGACGAGAAGGGGATCACGCTGACCGGCGCCGCCGGCGTGACCGCGCCGCCGCTCGGCGAGGGGCGGGGCGGGCACGGCATCCCGCTCGGCGGCCTGATCCTCCTCATGCTGATCTTCTTCCTGTTCTCGCGGCTCACGGGCGCGGGATCGCGGCGCCGCCGGCGTTTCGGCGGGTTCGGCGGGCCGTGGGGCGGCATGGGCGGGCTCGGCGGCTTCGGCGGCTTCGGCGGCGGCGGGGGCGGCGGAGGATTCGGCGGCTTCGGCGGCGGCATGAGCGGCGGCGGCGGCGCGAGCGGGCGCTTCTAGCGGGGAGACGAACATGACGAGGAGACGGGCATGACGAAGAAGAGCTTCGATCCGGAGACCGCGGCGCGCGAGTCGGTGGCGGCGGCGCGCCACGCGGTCGGCGACCGGCTGATCGCCGCGGTGCTCTACGGGAGCGCCGCCGGCGGCGAATTCCACCCGGAGCACTCCGACGTGAACGTCGGATTCGTCTTCTCCGCGCTCGGGAGCGACGAGCTGACCGCGCTCCGCGGCGCGCACGAGTCGTGGACGGAGCGGCGCGTCGTGCGCCCGCTCCTCCTCTCCCGGAAGTCGCTCGACCAGTCCCACGACACGTTCCCGCTCGAGTACCTGCTGATCCGCGAGCGGCACCGGACGCTCCACGGTCCCGACCTCTTCGCGTCGATCCCGATCGAGCGGACGGCCCTCCGCGCCCAGGTGGAGCGCGTGCTCCGCGCGCAGGAGCTCGGCCTCTCGCTCTCGTACGTCGCCATGGCCGGCACGCCGGAGGGCGCGCGACGCTGGGCCTCCCAGGCGTCGAGCGCGATCGCGGCGTCGGCGTCCGGGCTCCTCCACCTGAGCGGCGAGGCGATCCCGGCCACGCGCGCCGACCTCGCGGCGCGCTGCGCGACGCGGTTCGGCGTGGACGGGGCCATGCTCCTCGCGCTCTTGCGGCGCGACGGGGCCGTGATCCCGGCGACGCGGCTCCTCGACGCGGCGCAGGCGCTCCTCGACCGGCTTCTCGACGAAGTGGAACGACTCGACGGCGCCCGCTGAGGGCGCATCACCCCGGCACTCCGAAGGAGGAATCGATGGCATCCCGCATGAATCCCTGGATCGTGGTCGCGCTCGCGATCGGCATCATCCTGATCGGCGCGCTCTCCGTGGCGCTCTACGTCCGCGCGACGTACAACGACCTGGTCTCGATGCAGGAGCAGACCAACACCGCGTGGGCCCAGGTGGAGAACCAGCTCCAGCGCCGCTTCGACCTGATCCCGAACTACGTGGAGACCGTGAAGGGCTACGCGAAGCAGGAGACCACGATCTTCACCGCGATCGCCGACGCGCGCGCGCGGATCGGCTCCGCGCAGAACGTGCCCGAGAAGATCGCGGCCGAGAACCAGCTCTCCGGCGCGCTCTCGCGGCTCCTCGTGATCGTCGAGAACTACCCGACGCTCAAGTCGAGCGAGAACTTCATGCGGCTCCAGGACGAGCTGGCGGGCACGGAGAACCGGATCGCCACCGAGCGGATGCGGTACAACGAGTCCGTTCGGGCGTACAACATCCGGATCCGGCAGTTCCCGGCCAACCTCGTCGCGTCGTCGTTCAACTTCGAGGCGAAGCCGCTGTTCGAGGCGCCGCAGGAGTCGAAGGCCGCCCCGAACGTGAAGTTCTAGACGGCGCCGCGGCGGGCGCGCCGCGGGCAGGGCACGAGGGCCGGAGCGGGCTGTCGGCGCGCCGGCCCTTCTGTTATGCTGCGCCCGCCGCGCGACGCGCGCGGCGAGGATGGGAGGGCGCCCCGCACGGGGGCGCCCGGGAAGTCGGTGCGAATCCGACACGGCCCCGCCACTGTGAGCGGTGACGAGAGCGGCACGACGCCACTGGGGAGACCCGGGAAGGCGCCGCTCGAGGACGACCCGCGAGTCAGGAGACCGGCCCCTCCTCGTTCCCGACCCCATCCTTCGAGAGGGAGGATCATGGGACCGCATCGTCTCCGCCGCCGCCGCCGCACGCGCATCGCCCCGACCGCCGCCGTCGCCACGTGCCTCGTCGTCGCGTCCGCCGTCGCCCCCGCCGCCTCGTTCGCGCGCGCGTCCGCCGCGCGCGGCGCCGAGTCCGCGCCGGCCGACTCCGTCCCGCGCTACCGACTCGACCCGACGGTCGTCACCGCCGAGCGGCTCCCGGTGCCGCTCTCCCGCGTCCCGTCGGACGTGACCGTGATCGGGCGCGACCGTCTCGATCACGCGCAGCCCTTCCTCCTCGCCGACGCGCTCCGCGATGTGCCCGGGCTCGACGTACAGCGCTCGGGCTCGCTCGGCAAGCTGACCGACGTGAGGCTCCGCGGCGCCGACCCGCGCCACACGCTCGTACTCTTCGACGGGATCCCGCTGAACGGTCCGTGGCTCGGCACGTTCGACTTCGCCGACCTGCCCGGGACGGGATGGGGCGGCGTCGAGGTGATGGGAGGCCCGGCGTCGTCGCTCTACGGCTCGGGCGCGGTCGGCGGCGTGATCCAGATGCTCTCGCCCGCGGGCACGGCCACCGACCGGCTCCGCGCGTTCACGGAGGCTGGCGCCGACGCGACGTTCCGCCAGGGCGCCTCCTGGCGCGGGAGCGCCGGGGCGGCCCGGATCGGGGCGGCCGCGAGTCACCTGACGTCCGACGGGATCACCGCGCGCGACGGCTACGCGGGGACCGCGGCGCAGGCGCGCCTCGACGTGCCGCGCGGCACGACGCGGCTCGCCGTGAGCGCGATCGCCACGCGCGGCCGGAAGGAGATCCCCTACGACTACCGCTTCGACACGACCGACTTCACCACGCACGAGGTCGCCGACCCGAACAGCGAGGAGACCGACCGGCTCGCCGCCGCGCGCGCCACGCTCTCCCGGCCGGCGGGGTCGAAGGCGACGCTCGAGGCCGAGGTCTCCGGGCTCTCCGGCCGGATCCGGTTCCGGAACGCCCCCGACGCCGGCACGACCGACTTCGTCGACACGCGCCTCGACCAGACGCGCGGCATCGTGTCGCTCCGCGCGCGGCTCCGGGACCTCGGCCCCGTGCAGGCGGTGCTCGGGGCCGAGTACCGGGACGAGCACGTGCACCGCGCGGACGACTCGCAGTACGGCGGCTTCCCGTCGGTCTCCGATCTCCGCCGGGGCGTCCACGCGCGCGCCCTCTACGCGCAGGCGCACGTGGACCCGGCCGGGCGGCTCTTCGCCGACTTCGGCATCCGCCTCGAGGACCACGCGCGCTACGGCGCGATCGGGGTACCGCGCGCCGCGGTCGGCCTCGCGGTCCCGGAGGCGGGGCTCAAGCTCCGCGCCGGGTACGGGCGCGCGTTCACGGCCCCGACGCTCACCGACCTCTACTATCCGGGCTACTCGAACGAGGCGCTCCGCCCCGAGCGGTCGCGGACGTGGGAGGCGGGCGCCGACGGGCGGTGGCTCGGCGGCCGCGTGGAGGCGCACCTGACGTGGCACACCACGCACTTCCGCGACCTCATCGAGTCGAACGCGTACTACGTGCCCGGCAACGTCGGCCGCGCGCGGATCGAGGGGGAGGAGGCGTCCGTCCGCGTGGTCGCCGGGCGCGCGCTCGCGCTCCGCGGGTACGCGGCGAACCTGATCGGCACGAACCTCGAGACCGGCGCGCGGCTCGCGAAGCGGCCGCGCCACCGGGCCGGGATCGCGGCCGACGTGACGACCGCGCGCGGGCTCCGCGCGACGGCGTCGCTCCGCTGGACCGACCCCTCGTACGACCCGTTCGCGTTCACCGATCCCGCGGGCCGCTTCCTGAGCGGCGATCTGCCCGGCTACGCGGCGCTCGACCTCGGGATCGCGGCGTCGCTCGCGCGCTGGATCCCGGCCGAAGCGCGGCTGCGCGTCGACAACGTCCTCGACCGCCGGTACGCCGAGGTGCGCGGGTATCCGGCGCGCGGCCGCGCCGCGACGGTCGGGCTGACGTTCGCGCCGTAGTCCCCGGGCGCGGGGGCGCGCGTGCGCGCCCGGCCCGAGTGCGACCATGGAACCGTTTGACAGGGCGGGGTCGCGGATGATTACCTCAGGCACGGCGTCCGGGCGTCCGGCGCCCTGTCCGGACGCCGCACCCGACCTCCAACTCCAAGCGAATCCATGACCTACGAAAATCTGACCGTCGAGATCAAGGACCGGATCGCGCGCGTCGTCGTGAACCGCCCGAAGGTCCTGAACGCCCTGAACGAGAAGACCATCCGCGAGATCCACGCCGTCTTCACGGCGCTCCGGGACGACGCCTCGGTCGGCGTCGTGATCCTCACCGGCTCCGGCGAGAAGGCGTTCGTGGCCGGCGCCGACATCAACGAGCTGGCCGTGATGTCCCCGCTCGGCGGCGAGGCCTCCTCCCGGCTCGGTCAGACGGCCTTCGCCGCGATCGAGTCGCTCGGGAAGCCGGTGATCGCCGCGGTCAACGGGTTCGCCCTGGGCGGCGGCCTCGAGCTGGCGCTCGCCTGTCACATCCGGTTCGCCTCCGAGAACGCGAAGGTCGGACTGCCGGAAGTGGGGCTCGGGATCATCCCCGGCTACGGCGGCACGCAGCGCCTGCCGCGCCTGATCGGGCTCGGCCGCGCGATCGAGCTGATCGTGACCGGCCGGATGATCGACGCGGCCGAGGCGTACCGCCTCGGCATCGTGAACGCGGTGCTCCCGCAGGCCGAGCTCCTCGCCCACTGCGAGAAGGTGGCCGGGGAGATCCTGGCGAAGGGCGCCGTCGCCGTCCGCTGCGGCCTCGACGCGGCGATCCACGGGCTCGAGACCGACCTCGCGCACGGGCTGGCGCAGGAGGCGACGTACTTCGGTCTCCTCGCCGCGACCGGCGACATGCGCGAGGGGATGAAGGCGTTCCTCGAGAAGCGCAAACCGAACTTCACCGGCGCCTAGCGCCGCCACGGACCGGAGCCTACGCACCATGGAACGGGTGGCCATCGTCGCCTCCGCCAGGACCCCGATCGGAAAGTTCCTCGGCAGCTTCGCCGACGTCTCGGCCGTGGAGCTCGGCACCGCCGTCACGCGCGCGCTCCTCGCGCGGGCCGGCTTCGCGCCCGAGGACGTCGACCTCCTGATCTACGGCTGCGGCCGCCAGGCGGGCGGCGGCACGAACATGGCGCGCCAGGTGCTGATCGCGTCGGGCATCCCCCAGGAGCGGACCGCGTACACGCTGAACCAGGCGTGCGCGTCCGGCATCGCCGCGATCGTCCACGCGGCGGACCACATCCGCCTCGGCAAGGCGCGCGTCGTGGTGGCGGGGGGCGCGGAGAACATGACGCGCGTCCCGTACTACCTGGACCGCGCGCGCCTCGGGTACCGGCTCGGCCACGCGCCGCTCGTCGACGGCATGTACAAGGACGGGTTCCTCGACCCGATCAGCGGCATGGTGATGGGGGCGACGGCCGAGAAGCTGGCCGATCTCTACTCGATCCCGCGCGAGGAGCAGGACGCGTTCGCGCTCGAGAGCCAGCGGAAGGCCGGCGTCGCGATCCGCGAGGGGCGGTTCGACAAGGAGATCGTCCCGGTGACGGTCGCGGGCCGGAAGGGGGAGACGGTCGTGGCGAAGGACGAGCACCCGCGCCCCGGCACGACGATGGAGGAGCTGGCGAAGCTCCCGCCCGTCTTCCGGAAGGGGGGCACCGTGCACGCCGGGAACTCCTCCGGCATCACCGACGCCGCGTCCTCGCTCCTCGTGGTCGGCGAGTCGGTCGTCGAGGAGCGCGGGCTGAACCCGCAGGCCTGGCTCGGCGAGAGCGCGCTCGTCGGCGTCGACCCCTCGATCATGGGAATCGGTCCGGTGCCCGCCGTGCGCGCGGTGCTCGCGAAGACCGGGCGCAAGCTCGACGACTACGAGCTGGTCGAGCTGAACGAGGCGTTCGCGGCACAGGTCCTCGCGTGCGACCGGGAGCTCCGGTTCGATCGCGCGCGGCTCAACGTGAACGGCGGCGCGATCGCGCTCGGTCATCCGATCGGGTGCACCGGCGCGCGCATCGTCACCACCCTCCTCCACGAGATGGACCGGCGCGGCGCCCGCCTCGGCCTCGCCACGCTCTGCGTGAGCGGCGGGCTCGGCATGGCGCTCGAGCTCCATCGGAACGGCGCGTCCTAGCGCGCGGAAGGATTCGGCTCCATGGCGTTTCGAACGGTCGGCGTCGTCGGATGCGGGCTCATGGGCTCGGGGATCGCGCAGGTGAGCGCGCAGGCGGGGATCGCGACCGTCGTGCGCGAGGTGGACGCCGCCGCGCTCGAGACGGGGCTCGGCCGGATCCGCCGCTTCCTCGAGGACGGCGTGGCCAAGGGGAAGATGACGGCCGGCGACCGCGACAAGATCCTCGGGAACATCCGGGGCACGACGAAGCTCGAGGACCTCGCGGGCTCCGAGCTGGTCGTGGAGGCGGCGGTCGAGGACCTCGCCCTGAAGCAGGAGCTCTTCGGCGCGCTCGACCGCGTCGTCGGGCCGGGCGCCATCCTCGCCAGCAACACGTCGTCCCTCTCGATCACCGAGCTGGCCGCCGCCACGAAGGACCCCTCCCGCGTGCTCGGCCTCCACTTCTTCAATCCGGTGCCGCTCATGAAGCTGGTGGAGATCGTCCGGGGGCTCACGACCGCCGACGCGCCGTTCGCGCGCGCGCAGGAGTTCGTCGGGCAGATCGGGAAGACGCCGGTCGTCTGCCAGGACACGCCCGGCTTCGTGGTGAACCGGCTGCTCGTCCCGTACCTCCTCGACGCCGTCCGCGTGTTCGAGTCGGGCATCGCGACGCGCGAGGACATCGACGCCGGCATGAAGCTCGGCTGCGGGCACCCGATGGGACCGCTCGCGCTGCTCGACTTCGTGGGGCTCGATACCACATACTCGATCGCGAACATCCTGTTCGAGGCGTTCCGCGAGCCCCGCTTCGCCCCGCCGCCGCTCCTCAAGCGGATGGTGCGGGCCGGCCACCTGGGCCGGAAGTCGGGCCGCGGCTTCTACGACTACTCCGCGGGCTAGGGAGGCCGACCGGTCCCATGGCGCGAGACGAGATCGTCATCCTGAACGGCGCCCGGACGCCGATGACCGAGTGGGTCGGCGGGCGCGCCGGGAACGGGAAGCCGGGCGGCGCGCTCCGCGACGTCTCCGCGATCGACCTCGGCGCCTTGGCCGCGAAGGCGGCGCTCGAGCGCTCGAAGGTCCCCGCCGACACGATCGACCACGTCATCATGGGGAACGCGCTCCAGACGAGCGGCGACGCGCTGTACGGCGCGCGCCACGTCGGGCTCAAGGCGGGCGTGCCCGTGCCCGTGCCGGCGCTCACCGTGAACCGCCTCTGCGGCTCGGGGATCCAGTCGGTCATCAGCGCGGCGCACCTGCTCGGGCGGGGCGACGCGAGCTTCGTCCTCGCGGGCGGCATGGAGAACCTGAGCCAGGCGCCGTTCGTCGTGCGCGGCGCGCGCGCGGGCATCAAGCTCGGACAAGGGGTGCTCGAGGACGCGCTGATGGTCGGCCTCATGGACAGCTATTGCGGCCTCTTCATGGCGCAGACGTCCGACAACCTGGCGCGCCGCTACGGCATCACGCGCGAGGAGCAGGACGCGTTCGCCCTCCGGTCGATCACCGAGGGGCGGCGCGCCATCGACTCCGGCCTCCTCGCCGAGGAGATCGCGCCCGTGACGCCCCCCGGTCGGAACGCCGCGCCGGTCACGCGCGACGACCACTGCTTCGAGGGGGCGACGGCCGAGGGGCTCGCGAAGCTCCCGCCCGCGTTCGGCAAGGAGTCGTTCGTCACGGCGGGGAACGCGAGCGGGATCGTGGACGGCGCGGCGGCGCTGGTCGTGACGACGGCGCGCCACGCCGAGAAGCGGGATCTCGCGCCGATGGCGCGGATCGCGTCGTGGGCGACGGTCGGCGTCGATCCCGATCAGATGGGCATCGGCCCCGTGCCCGCGGCCCGCGCCGCGCTCAAGCAGGCGGGGCTCGCGGTCGAGGACGTCGACCGCTTCGAGATCAACGAGGCCTTCGCCGGCCAGTACCTGGCGGTCGAGCGGGAGCTCGGGAACCCGCGCGAGAAGAGCAACGTGAACGGCGGGGCGATCGCCCTCGGCCATCCGCTGGGCGCGACCGGGACGCGGCTCCTCCTCACGCTCCTCTACGAGCTCCGCCGCCGGAAGCTCCGCTGGGGGCTCGCCGGCGCCTGCATCGGCGGCGGCCAGGGGATCGCGATGGTCGTGGAGGCGACGCCGTGACGAATCCGACCGAGCGCGAGCTGATCTACGACTGGAACGTGGGGGACGAGCCGGCGCCGAAGCCGCCGCGCCGCGTCCAGGTCGTGGACGAGACGCTCCGCGACGGGCTCCAGTCGCCCTCGGTCGCCGATCCCTCCACCGAGGACAAGCTCCGCGCGCTCCACTTCCAGGCGCGGATCGGGGTCCACGGGAACGACATCGGGCTCCCGGGCGCCGGGCCCCGCGCGAAGGAGGCGGCCCTCGCGCTCGCCCGCGAGATCGTCCGGGCCAGGCTCCCGATCGAACCCTACTGCGCCGCCCGCACGCACAAGAACGACATCGACCCGATCATCGACATCACGCAGAAGACGGGGCTCAGGATCGAGGCCGCCACGTTCATCGGCTCGAGCCCGATCCGCCAGTACGCCGAGGACTGGGATCTCGACCGCCTCCTCCGCCACACGGAGGAGGCGGTCCGGTACTCGGTCGAGAACGGCGTCCCGGTCATGTACGTGACCGAGGACACGACGCGCGCCCGCCCGGAGATCCTCCGGAAGCTCTACACCAAGGCCGTGGAGTGCGGCGCCCGCCGGGTCTGCGTCTCCGACACGGTCGGCCACGCGACGCCCGAGGGCGCCGCGCGCGTGATCCGGTTCATCCGCGGCGTGGTGGACGCGACGGGGGAGACGGTCGGGGTCGACTGGCACGGGCATCGCGACCGCGATCTCGGCGTGGCGAACGCGCTCGCGGCGCTCCTCGCGGGCGCCGACCGCGTGCACGGCACGATCCTGGGCGTCGGCGAGCGGGTCGGGAACGCGCCGCTCGACCTGATCCTGATCAATTTGAAGCTCCTGGGCTGGCTCGACAGCGACCTGACGGCGCTCCCCGAGTACGCGGCGCTCGTGTCGCGGGCGTGCCGGGTTCCGATCCCGTACAACTACCCGGCGCTCGGCCGGGACGCGTTCCGCACCGGCACCGGCGTCCACGCCGCCGCCGTCATCAAGGCGGAGAAGAAGGGGGACGCCTGGCTCGCCGACCGGGTCTACTCGAGCGTGCCCGCCGGCATGCTCGGCCTCCGGCAGGAAATCGACGTCGGCCCGATGTGCGGGGAGTCGAACGTCATCTACTGGCTGACCGCGCACGGGCACGCGCCCGAGCGCCCGCTCGTCGAGCACGTCTTCGCGCTCGCCAAGCAGCGGGAGACGGTCTTCGAGAACGACGAACTGGAAGCGGTGGTGCGGGAGTGGAAGCGCGCCCCGAGCGGAGCGAAATCGCATGGCTAAGACGGTACGGATCGCGGTCCTCCCCGGCGACGGGATCGGACCGGAAGTGACGCGCGAGGCGCTCGAGACGCTGACGTTGGCCTCCGAGATCGGCGGCTTCACCGTCGAGCGGACCGACTACCCGTTCGGCGCCGAGCACTACCTGAAGACGAAGGAGACGTTCCCCGCGTCCGCCCTCGAGGAGATGCGCGGGCAGGACGCGATCCTCCTCGGCGCGATCGGCGACCCGCGCCTCCCGACCGGGATGCTCGAGCGCGCGATCATCTCGGGGATCCGCTTCGGCCTCGACCTCTACGTGAACCTCCGCCCGATCCGCCTCTTCCACGCCGACCTCTGCCCGATCAAGGGAAAGGGGCCCGACGACGTCGACCTGATCGTCGTCCGCGAGAACACGGAGGACGTCTACGCCGGGATCGGCGGCTTCCTGAAGAAGGGGACGCCGGACGAGGTGGCGGTTCAGGAGATGATGTTCACGCGGAAGGGCGTCGAGCGGGTGATCCGCTACGCCTTCGATCTCTGCCGCCGCCGCGCGAAGCGGAAGAAGCTCACGATGGTGGACAAGGCGAACGCGGTCGGCGCGATGGACCTCTGGACGCGCACGTTCGAGGAGGTCGGGCGCGAGTACCCGGACGTCGAGCGCGACCACGCGTACATCGACGCCGCCTGCATGTGGATGGTGAAGAACCCGGAAGGGTTCGACACGGTGGTCGTCTCGAACATGTTCGGCGACATCCTCACCGACCTGGGCGCCGCCGTCCAGGGCGGCATGGGGGTCGCCGCGTCGGGGAACATCCACCCCGGACGCGTCTCGATGTTCGAGCCGATCCACGGATCGGCGCCGAAGCACGCCGGCCGGAACGTGGCGTCGCCGATCGGCGCGATCCTCGCCGCGCAGATGCTCCTCGAGCACGTCGAAGCGAGCGAGGCGGCCGATCTCGTCTACGAATCGGTCCGTTCGCTCTTCGCGAGCGGCCGGATCCGGTCGACCGGCACCGACAGCGGCGTCCCGACGACGCAGCAGGGCGCTCTGGTACGCGAAGAAATGCGCCGCCGCGCCGGCGCCCCCGTGCGAGGGGCTTGACCGGAAGCGGAGCTTCTGCTAGACTTTACGAGTCTCAAAGTACTGCGGCTCGGACAACTTGCTCGGCAACGGCGGGTCGTTGAGATCCCCCCTCCGGCCTTCACGGCCACCTCCGCTCCCGTTCGCTGATCCGGCACGGTCCGTTCCAGCCGGACCGCCCGATGCTCCTCGGGCGGGGATCGAACGCCGCGCGGCTCCGCGCGCGGTCGGGGGAGTCGTCCTCACATCTTCAGGGAAGTAGCATCACCGATCGGGACACCAAGGGGTCCCCACCGAAGGAGGCGTGCATGAAGTTCGCCGTACGGCTTCTCGCGCTGGGCGCGCTCTGCCTGCTCGCGTTTGCGGCGCCGGCGTCCGCCCAGTACATGTACCTCGATTCGAACGGAGACGGCGTCCACACCGCGGCCGACGTGATGAACGCGAACGGCACGACCACGACGGTGGACGCCTACCTGTACACCGACCAGAACGCCGACGGCTCGACGGCCACGTGCGACACCGGCGACGGCGACCTCACGATGAACTCCTACGTCGTGAACACCGTCGCCTCCGGCGGCACCGTGGCCTACTCGAACTTCGTGAACCAGGTGACCTCGTTCACGATCGTCGCGCGGCCGTTCACGACCGACGCCACGCAGATGACGGTGGCCCAGGCTTCGGGCACGCCGCTCGCGCCGGGCTTCTATCACCTCTGCACGTTCGACGTGACGGGACAGACCGGCACGCCGGCGCTGTCGATCGTCGACTTCACGACGATCGGCCCCGACCAGTGCTCCTTCGGCTCCGCGTGCTCGGGCAACGACTTCCTGAACACGTACGCCCTGAACACCGACTGGTTCGACACGGGCAATCTCGGACCGGCCGTCGGCGGCAACCACATTCCGGTCCTGAGCGTCCAGGGCGCCGCGTCCGGCACCGAGAACGTCGCCCTCTCGCCGATCACGGCGACCGCGACCGACGCGGACGCCGCCGACATCCTGACGATCTCGCAGACCGGGATGCCGACCGACCTCACGTTCTCGAGCACCCCCGCCGTGTCCCCGAACACCGCGACGATCAGCGGCACGCCCGGCTACTCGGATCAGGGACCGCACACGATCAACTGGTCGGTCACCGACGGTACCGACACCGGCTCCGCCGCGACCCTCCTCACGATCGCCAACACGGACCGCCCGCCGGTCGTCTCGGCGCCGGCCAGCGTGTCGGGATCCGAGAACAGCCCGATCGCCTTCACGGTGACGGCGTCCGATCCGGACGGCGACGCGATCCTCTCGCTCGCGGCGTCGCCCTCGATCACCGGCGCGACGTTCACCGTGAACGGCACCAAGACGTCGGGCGACTACGCCTGGACGCCCGGCTTCACGCAGGCCGGCTCCTACTCCGTGACGTTCACGGCCACGAACTCCCTGACGGGGAGCGCCACGACCGCCATCGACGTCGCGAACACCGATCGGCCGCCGACGATGGCCGCGATCGCGGACATCAACACCGTCGAGGGCTCGCCGGCCTCGACCGCCGTGTCGGCCAGCGATCCGGATGGCGACACGATCACCCTGACGGCGTCGCTCCCGTCCTTCGCGACGCTGGACGCGCCGACGTCGGGCGCCGGCTCGGTCTCGACGACCGTGACCGCCTCGCCCGGCGCCGGAGACGCGGGGAGCTACCCGTCGTCGGTGACGGCGACGGCGCTCGCGCTGAGCGCGACGCAGAACTTCACGATCAACGTCACGGCCGGGGATCACCCGCCGGTCGTCGCGGCGATCTCGAACCTCAACGTGAACGAGGGCGCCACCGGCACGACGGCGGTCTCCGCGACCGACGTCGACGGGGACGCGATCACGCTGACCGCGTCGCTCCCGTCGTTCGCGACGCTCGACGCGCCGACGTCCGGCACCGGCTCGGTCTCGACGACCGTGACGGCGTCGCCCGGCTTCAGCGACTCGGGCACGTATCCGTCCAGCGTGACCGCCACCGCGAACGCGCTCACCAATACCGCGAACTTCCAGATCATCGTGGCCAACATCGATCGCCCGCCGACGATGCCCGCGATCTCCGACATCAACGTGAACGAGGGCGCGAGCGCCTCGACCGCGGTGTCGGCGTCGGATCCCGACGGCGACACGATCAACCTGACCTCGTCGCTCCCGGCCTTCGCGACCCTGAACGCGCCGACGTCGGGCGCGGGCAGCGTGACGACGACCGTGTCGGCGTCGCCCGGCTTCAGCGACGCGGGGACGTATCCGTCCAGCGTGACGGCCACCTCGAACGCGCTCAGCGCCACACAGAGCTTCCAGATCGTCGTCGCGAACATCGACCGTCCGCCGGTCCTCGCCGCGATCTCCGACATCAACGTCGCGCAGGGCTTCTCGGCCAGCACGGCCGTGAGCGCGACCGATCCGGACGGCGACGGCATCGACCTCACTGCGACGCTCCCGGCCTTCGCGGTCCTGAACGCCCCGACGAGCGGCACCGGGTCCGTCTCGACGACGGTCACGGCCTCCCCGAGCCTGTCGGACGCCATCGGACCGTATGCGGCGTCCGTGACGGCAACCGCGCTCGCGCAGAGCGACACGAAGAGCTTCACGATCAACGTGAGCGTGACCGACCAGCCGCCGGTGCTCGCCAACATTCCGGACATCAACGTCCAGGAGGGCGGGACGGGGAGCGCGGGCGTGAGCGCGACCGATCCCGACGGCGACACGATCGATCTCACGGCGAACCTGCCGTCCTTCGCCGTGCTCCAGGCGCCGACGTCGGGCGCGGGCAGCGTCAGCACGAACGTCGTCGCGACGCCGGGCTTCTCCGACTCCGGGACGTATCCCTCGTCGGTGACGGCGTCGTCGAACACGCTCTCCGACACGAAGAACTTCACGATCAACGTGGAGAACGTCGACCGGCCGGTCGTCCTCGATCCGATCGCGAACGTGACCGTGAACGAAGGCGCCACGACGACCGCTCCGGTCCACGCCAGCGACCCGGACGGCGACGCGATCACGCTGACGGCGTCGCTCCCGTCGTTCGCGACGCTCGACGCGCCGACCACCGGGGCGGGCAGCGTGACGACCACGGTGACGGTCTCGCCGGGCTTCAGCGACGCCGGCACGTACCCGGGCAACTCGGTCACCGCGACCACGACGGGGAGCAACGCCACCCAGTCGTTCGACATCACGGTCGGCCCCACGGACCGGGCGCCGGTCGTGGACCCGATCTCCGACGTGACCGTTCCGGAGGGCTCCACGCAGAGCGTCCCGGTGACGGCCAGCGACCCGGACGGCGACACGATCACGCTGACGGCGTCGCTCCCGTCGTTCGCGACCCTGAACCCGCCGACGAGCGGGGCGGGGAGCGTCTCGACGACGATCGACGTATCGCCGGCGGCCGGGGACGCGGGCGTCTATCCCTCCTCGGTGACGGCGACCGCGAACGCGCTCTCCGACACCCGGACGTTCACGATCACCGCGACCGGCGTGAATCACGATCCCGTCGTGACGGCGCCGGCGAGCGAGACGGTGAACGAGGGGGTGCTCCTCTCCTTCAACGTGACGGCCACCGACGCGGACGGCGACCACGTGACGCTGACCGCGTCCAACACGCCGAACGGGGCGGGTTTCACCGACAACGGCGACGACACGGGCACGTTCAGCTGGACGCCGGGCTTTGACCAGGCGGGCAGCTACACGGTCGGCTTCACGGGCACCGACGGGAAGGGCGGCTCGGGCAGCGCCAGCACCGACATCACCGTCCAGAACGTGAACCGGCCTCCGACCGCGGACGCGGGCGGGCCGTACAACGGCGTGATCAACGTGGCGGTCGCCTTCGACGGCACCGGCTCGTCCGATCCGGACGGCGACGTCCTCACGTTCGCCTGGACGTTCGGCGACGGCAACACGGGCACCGGCGCGACGGTCTCCCATCCGTACGCGTCGACCGGGACGTTCGACGTCTCGCTGACCGTCACGGACACCGGCGCGCTCTCGGCCACCGACAACACGACCGCGACGATCGTCGACGTGTTCGAGGCGAACGCGTTCTTCGTCGGCGGCAACAAGACGACCCGCCTCGGCGCGGGCAAGCCGTTCACGTGCGTCCAGATCGAGCCGGCGAACGGCTCGTTCGACATCGCCGACGTGGATCTGTCGAGCATCGTGATGAAGTACGGCAACGCCCAGATCTCGGCCGGCGACAAGACCACGATCGACGGCGACCGCGACCACAACGGCATCCAGGAGATCTCGGCCTGCTTCTCGAAGGACGATCTCCGGATCCTCTTCGCCGGACTGCCGAACGGGTCGCAGGACGTGGACGTCACGATCCGGGGGAACCTGGTGACGGGCGGCGCGTTCCAGGCCATGGTCTCCATGCACGTGGTCGCGAAGAGCGGTCTCGTGAACGTGGCGGTGGCGCCGAATCCGCTCAATCCGGAGACGGAGATCTCCTTCGGCGTCGAGCACGCGGGGCGCGTGCGGGTCCAGGTCTTCGACCTGTCGGGCCGCCTCGTGAACACGCTCTCCGACCAGGCGCGCGACGCCGGGGTCCACACGGTCCGGTGGAGCGGGCTCGACCGAAACGGCGGCCACGTCGCGTCGGGCGTCTACTTCGTCCGCGTGCAGGGCATGGACGGCGAGGTCACGACGCCGGTGACGGTCTTGAAGTAACCGAGACGTCGTCTCGGTGCGCGGCCCTTCGGGGCCGTCGAGGGAGCGGGCGGGGCGCTTCGGCGCTCCGCCCGCGTTGTCTTACGGACGATCCGTCCCCGGACGGGGGACGTCGCGCCGTCCGGTCTCCGCGGCGCGGAGGAGCGTCCAGAGCGCTTCGAGCACCGGCGCCGCCTGACCCGCCTCGCGCGCCGCGCGGATCGCGGCGCCGAGGATCGCGTCGGCCTCGGTGGGTCGGCCGTGGGCCAGGTCCTCCGCCATCGACGAGCGGTTCGCGCGCGTCTCCTCGAGGAGCGTCCCGACCACGGGCGCGGGATCGAAGTCGGCGGGGAGGTAGCCGAGCCGGATTCCGGCGAGCGCCGCCTCGCCCGCGGCGGCCATCGCGACGCGGAGGAGCGGCGGATGCGCGAGCAGCGCCCCGTTCGGCTGATCGAGGAGCGCCGTCAGCGGATTCACCGCGGCGTTGAGCACGACCTTCCTCCAGAGGATCGCGCGGGCGTCGGGGCGCGTCTCCGCCGCGAGCTCGGCGCTCCGGAGCACCGTGGCCACGTACTCCGCCGACCGCGCGTCCCGCCCGTCCCACGGCGCGAGGAGCGTAATCCCCTCCGTCGAGGCGTGGAGGTCGCCGGACGCGTCGACGTAGGCGCCCAGCGTCGTCGCGCCGGCCACGAGCGGCGCGCCGGGGAGCCGGGTCGCGAGGGTCTCCATGTGTCCCCAGCCGTTCTGGAGCGAGCAGACGACCGGGGCGGGCGGGGCGATCGTCGCGATCGAGCGGGCGGCGCCTCCGGTGTCGCGCGCCTTCACGCAGACGAACGCGAGCGTCGGACGCGGCGCCTGTCCGGGATCGCGGAGCACGAGGAGGGCGCGGCCGGCGCGGGCGAGGCCCGCCGCGCGCGCGTCGCTCCGGATCAGCACGCAGACCGCGTGCCCCGCGCGCTCGAGCCGCGAGGCGAGCAGCGTGCCGAGCGCGCCGCCCCCGACGATCCAGATCGATTCGGCCACGGTTCCTCCCCCGCGCGTTGACGGGAACGCCGCGAGCGCGTACACTGCGCTCGCTTCGGCTTCGCACCCCCCGATCATACCCCGAACCGGACCGAAACGGATTGATCCGCGCCGTCATCTTCGACTTCGGGAACACGCTCGCCTGCCTCGACCCGTCTCGGCCGGCGTGGCGCACGGACTACGCCGAGACGATCGCGCGCCCGGGCGCCGTGCGCCTCGCGCGGCGGCTCGTCGAGGAAGGAGCGCTCGAGGACGGCGTCTCCGCGTCGTTCGTCGCCCGGTTCCTCGAGATCCGCGAGGCGAACCGGCGGCGCGCGGACGAGAGCGGCGACGAGATCACCGCGGCCACGTCGCTCGCCGAATCGCTCCTCGCGGTCGGCGCCCCGCCGCTCGACGCCGCGCGCGCCGCGGCTCCGCTCCGCGCCTTCTTCGCCGAGGAGGAGGCGCGGATCGTCCCGCTCCCCGGCGCGACCGAGACGCTCGCCGCGCTCCGGGCACGCGGCGTCCCGCTCGCGCTCCTCTCGAACGCCACCGACGGCTCGTTCATCGAGCGGGTGACGGTCCGGGTCGGCTGGCGGGCATGGCTCGATCCCTTCGTCGTCTCCGCCGACCTCGGCGTCCGGAAGCCCCGGCGGGAGGCGTTCGAGGCGGTGCTCGGCGCCTGGCCGTACCCGCCGGAGTCGGTCGCGATGGTCGGCGACTCGCTCCGCCACGACATCCAGGGCGCCCTGGCGCTCGGGCTCCAGACGTTCCACCTGACCGCGGTCGAGAATCCCGGCGACGCGGCGCTTAAGGACGCGGTCGTCCCCCGGCATCGCGTCCCCACGCACGAGGCGCTTCGCGCGGCGCTCCTGGCCGCGCTCGGCTGACGCTCCCGGCGGCGTCCGCGCCCCGTGCCGATCCCACCGCTCCTCCCCCGAGGAGAAGGCATGCTCGCGCGCGTCACGTCCTGCGCGACGGTCGGCATCGAAGGGCTCCTGGTCGCGGTCGAGGCCGACCTCGGCGCGGGGCTCCCCACGTTCACCATCGTCGGGCTGCCCGACGCCGCGGTCCGCGAGAGCCGCGAGCGCGTGCTCGCCGCGCTCCGGAACTGCGGGTTCGAATTCCCGGCGCGCCGCATCACCGTGAACCTCGCGCCCGCGCACGTGCGGAAGGAGGGGGCGCGGTTCGACCTCCCGATCGCCGTGGCCATCCTGCTCGCGTCGGGGCAGATCCCGGGCGGGGCTCCGGTGCACGACGGCGTCTTCCTGGGCGAGCTGGCGCTCGACGGCGCGGTGCGGCCGGTGCGCGGCGTGCTCGCCGTGCTCGCGGCGGCGCGCCGCGCGGGGCGCGCCCCGGTCTGGGTGCCCGCCGGTAACGAGCGGGAGGCGCGCGCCTACCCGATCGTGCCGTCGGTCGGGCTCCGCTCGCTCTCGGACCTCCGCGGCGACGCGCCGCGGGCCGACCCCGGGATCCGCGCCGACGCCCCGCCGCCGGACGCGCCGGCGGGACCGGACGCGCCGGGCGAGCCGGCGCCCGACCTGGCCGACGTGCGTGGGCAGGCGCTCGCGCGGCGCGCGCTCGAGGTCGCGGCCGCGGGCGGCCACAACCTCCTCTTCGTCGGCCCGCCCGGCGGGGGGAAGACGATGCTCGCGCGGCGGCTCCCCGGCATCCTTCCGCCCCTCACCGACGAGGAGGCGATCGAGGTCTCCACGATCCACTCCGTGGCGGGACGGCTCCCGCCGGGCGCCGGGATCCTCCGCGAGCCGCCGTTCCGCGCGCCGCATCACTCGATCTCCGACGTCGGGCTGGTCGGCGGCGGGCGCGGGCCGCTCCCGGGCGAGGCCTCGCTCGCCCACCGCGGCGTCCTCTTCCTCGACGAGCTCCCCGAGTTCCGGCGGAACGCCATCGAGGCGCTCCGCCAGCCGCTCGAGGAGGGGGCGATCACGATCGCGCGCGCCGGCGCGTCGGTCTCCTTCCCGGCCTCCTTCTCGCTGGTGGGCGCGATGAACCCGTGCCCCTGCGGCTTCCACGGCCACGACGCCCGGCGCTGCCGCTGCGACGCCGCGCGCATCGCCGCGTACTGGAGCAAGGTGTCCGGGCCGATCCTCGATCGCATCGATCTCACGCTCGAGGTCGCCGCGGTTCCGATGGACGATCTCTTCGCCGGCGCGGGAGGGGAGCCGTCGTCGGCCGTGCGCGCCCCCAACGTCCGGGCGCGCGCCGCCGCCTCCGCGCGCACGCCCGGGCGCCCCCGGAACGCGGCGCTCGCCGCCCGCGAGCTGGCCCGCGCGGCGCCGCTCGACGACGCGTCGCGCCGTCTCCTCGCCCGGGCCGCCGCGTCGCTCGGCATCACCGCGCGCGGCGTGGTCCGCACCCGCCGCGTCGCGCGCACGATCGCCGACCTCGCCGGCTCGGAGATCGTCCGCGCCGAGCACGTCGCGGAGGCGCTCCAGTACCGGGCGGTCGTCGGTCCGAGGTGACGCGCCGGCGCTGCCGCCCGGGGGAGAAGCGGGTTGACTTCGGGGTATCTTCCGGATAGCGTTGTTACGGCTCCTAACCCTATGGGAGACAAAGAGTCCATGACCACACGATCGTTCCGACCGGCGGCCGTGGGGGCGTACGCGCTCCTCGTGGCCCTTTTGGCATCTCCGTCGCCGAGCCCCGTTCGCGCGCAGGGCAAGTCCGACGCCACGACCTCGGCGCCGCCCGCCCGGGAAGCGGTGACGCGGAAGGTTCCGGGCCCGATGTCCGTCGAGGAGGCCGAGGCCCTCGTCAAGAAGACGCCCAAGGACACGAACGCGTGGCTCTCGCTCGGCGGTGCGTACCGCCGCGCGCGCCGGTACCAGGAGGCCCTTGGGGCGTTCCGCAAGATGTCCGCGCTCGATCCGGCGAACTCGACGGCCCACGTGAGCCTGGGCGCGGTCTACATGGACCTGAACCGCACGAAGGACGCCGAGGCGGAGTTCAAGAAGGCGGTCGCGCTGAATCCGAAGGACGCGGCGGCCCACTACAATCTCGGCACGTTCTACCAGAACGTCGGCCGGCGGGACGACGCGCTCAGCGAGTTCCGGAAGGCGACGTCGCTCGAGCCGCCGATCTCGAACGCGTGGGTGAACCTCGGGCTGATCCAGGCCGAGATCGGCCAGACGAACGACGCGGTCAATTCCTATCGGAAGGCGATCGCCATCGACTCGACGAACATCCGCGCGCTCTGCAACCTCGGGAACTCGTACTACGGCATGGGGCGGATCCCCGACGCGACGGACCTCTACCGGAAGGCCCTGAAGCTCGACCCGAACAACCAGGAAGCGATCTACAACATGGGCGTGGCGTTCGCCGACGCCCAGATCTACAAGACCGCCATCGAGTACTGGCGCCACGTCGTGGCCATCGATTCCACCTCTCAGGTCGCGGAGAGCGCGCGCAGCAGCATCCAGGTGCTGCAGCAGTACCTCGACTCGCAACAGAAGGCATCGACGCCCGCGGGTCAGCCGCCCGCGGGACACTGAGCGCACGCGCCGCCGGTCGCCGGGGCGCACGATCCAGGGAGGTCCTCGACCATGTCGGTGCGATCCGCGTCACGACCCGTTCGTCTGCTTCCCGTCGCCGTCCTCTGCCTCGTGGTCGGATGCTCCTCGTCGCGGCCCGAGACGACGCCCGCCGTCGCCGCCGACGGCGCCGCGCCGAAGGCCGCCGCGGCCAAGAGCGGGGGCGCGGCCGTCTCACCCGTTCGCGCCCACATCGACGCGGGCAACGAGCTCCTGGGCCGGGGCCGGTACGACGACGCCGAGCGGGAGTTCCGCCTCGCGCTCGAGGCCGATCCCGGCAACCTCGAGGCCACGGCGGGCCTCGGCCAGGTGCAGGTGCACCGCGGCGACTACTCGGACGCCGTGCCCCTCCTCGAGCGGGCGACCCGTCCCTCCTCGCAGATGGTGACCGCCTTCCGCTCCCTCGGCGACGCGTATGCGGCGCTCGGACAGCTCGACAAGGCCGCCGTCGCGTACCGGCAGGCGGTCGCGCTCGCGCCGGGCGATCTCTCGATGCGCCTCGCGCTGGCGCACTCCCTCACCGAAGTCGGCGACTACGGCGAGGCGGCGAGCATCTGCACGGCCGCGCTCCGGATGGCGAAGGGGCAGCCCGAGACGCAGGCCCAGGTGACGCGCCAGCTCGGCGAGGTCTACGCGCGGGAAGGGAGGATCGCCGAGTCGATGTCCGCGTACTACAAGGCGTCCGAGCTCGACCCCCGCGATCCCGAGATCGCGCGCGGGGCGGCGGACGCCGCCGTGCGCGGCGGCCTCTACGCCGAGGCCGCGTCGGCGCTCGACCGCCTGCTCCAGCTCATGCCGCTCGACATCGACGCGAAGAAGCAGCTCGCGTGGGTGAACTTCAAGCTCGAGCGCTATCCGATGGCCATCCGCGACTACGAGGCGGTCGGCGACTCGCTCGGCACCGTGGACCGGTACTACCTGGCGCAGGCGTACGCGAAGTCGAACAAGACCGATCGCGCGGTCGAGCTCTTCCGGGACGTCGTCCGGCTCGACCCCGAGAACTACAAGGGCGTCTACTGCAACATGGCGTACGCGTACTATGACGCGACGCGCTACAACCGCGCCATCGAGATGGTGAAGGAAGGGCTCGCGGGAGACAGCGCGAGCACGTGCCTCAAGTTCTGCTGGGCGCAGGCGCTCGACAAGCTCGGCCGTCACGAGGAGGCCATCCCGATGTTCGAAGCCGTGCTCTCGGATCCGGCGTACGCCGAATCCGCGCAGCGGGAGCTGGAGCGGCAGAAACGGATCGTCCGGCTCCTGAAGACGAAGGATCGCGCGAACTGACGCACTCCGGGGCGATCCGGGGTACACTCCGGTACGAGGGGTCGGGCAGTTCCACCACCGAGGAGGATCGATGGTTCCCATGAAGACATTGGCAATCGGAGTCGTGGCGGCGGTCGGAATTCTCGCGGCGGCCCAGCTGATGGCGGCCGACGCGCCCGCCAAGAAGGCGGCGGCGACCGGATCGTCCGACGAGGTCGCCATCCTGGACACGTCGAAGGGCCGCATGGTCCTCGAGTTCTGGGACAAGGACGCGCCGCAGACCGTCGCGAACTTCAAGAAGCTCGCGCGCCAGGGCTTCTTCGACGGCACCGGCTTCCACCGGATCATCAAGGGCTTCATGATCCAGGGCGGCGACCCGAAGTCGAAGAACCCGAAGGCGACCGACCTCGGCACGGGGGACCCGGGCTACAAGATCAAGGACGAGTTCAACGCGCACCATCACGTGAAGGGCGTCATCTCGATGGCCAACAGCGGCACGCCGAACTCGGCGGGCTCGCAGTTCTTCATCGTGCAGGGCCCGGCCACGTTCCTCGACGGCAAGTACACCGCGTTCGGCCACGTCATCCAGGGCATGGACGTCCTCGACGCGATCGCGAACGTGCCGGTCGGTCCGAATCCGATGATGGGCGGCGAGCGCTCGAAGCCGCTCGAGTGGGTGACGCTGAAGTCGGTGAAGATCGTGCCGCGCTCCTCGCTGGCCGCGGCCGGCAAGGCGAAGGCGGAGGAGGCGAAGGCCGCGGGCGCCGAGAAGGCGGCCGCCGCGAAGACGAAGGCGGACGAGGCGAAGTCCGCGGGACAGGCGAAGGCCGAGGCGGCGAAGGAGAAGGCCGCGTCCGAGGCCGCGAAGGCGGCGCCGGAAGCGGCGAAGGCGGCTCCCGATTCCGCGATGGGCGGCCACAAGTAGACGGGGTCTCCGGATCCCGATCGGCGGGCCGGGCGCGCGTTGCGTCCGGCCCGTCCGCTTTGATACGCTCTTCCGCGACGCCCACCACCGGTTCGGAGCCCGCCATGTCCCGCATCTATCTCGACCACAACGCGACCACCCCCGTCCGCCCCGAAGTCCTGGAAACGATGCTCCCGTCCTTCGGCGAGCGCTTCGGCAACGCCTCGAGCGCGCACGCGTTCGGGCAGGAGGCGAAGGGCGCGCTCGAGGACGCCCGCGCGAAGGTCGCTTCGCTGATCGGGGCGACGCCCGGGGAGATCGTCTTCACGAGCGGCGGGACCGAGTCGGACAACCTCGCGGTCCTCGGCGCCGCCCGGGCGCTCGCGGCGAAGGGACGCCGCGTCGCGATCGGCGCGATCGAGCACGAGGCGGTCCTCCACGCCGCGCAGGCGCTCGAGCGGGAGGGCTTCGCGATCGACCGCATCGCGCCCGGGCCGGACGGCGTGGTCACGGCCGACGCGGTGGCCGCGGCCATCCGCCCCGACACGACGCTCGTCTCGGTCATGGCGGCGAACAACGAGACCGGCGTGATCCAGCCGTCGGCGGCGATCGGCGCGGTGTGCGCCGCCCGCGGCGTGGCGTTCCACGTGGACGCGGTGCAGGCGGCGGGGAAGTTCCCGATCGACGCCGCCGCGTGGAACGCGACGCTCCTCACGGTCACCGGGCACAAGTTCTACGGGCCGAAGGGCGCGGGGGTGCTCTACGTGAAGCGCGGCTTCAGGCCGGCGCCGCTCCTCTTCGGCGGCGAGCACGAGCGCGGGCGACGCCCGGGCACGGAGAACGTGCCCGCGATCGTGGGGCTCGGCGCCGCGGCGGAGCTGGCCGCGGGCGAGCTCGCGACCGTGCCGCCCGCGATCGCGGCCCTCCGCGACCGGCTCGAGGCGGGCCTCGTCGCGGCCGTGCCGAACGTGGTCGTGCACGGCGCCGGCGCGCCGCGCACCTGCAACACGTCGCATCTCTCGTTCGTCGGGGTCGAGGGGGAACACCTGGTCCTCGCGCTCGACATGAAGGGCATCGCCTGCTCGAGCGGCGCGGCGTGCAAGGCGGGCTCCTCGCGCCCGTCCCACGTCCT
>JBLMXB010000022.1:0-9990 GCA_050257555.1 Hyphomicrobiales bacterium
CCGCGCGCACCAGCGACGCGGCCGACGGGTGGAGGAGCACCGCGAGCCCGAGCATCGCGAAGTTGAGCACGTCGAGCGTGAGCGGGTGCTTCGGCTGGAGGAAATACGTGATGCCCCAGAGGACCGCGAACGCGCCGAACGTGAGGTTCACGAACCGCGAGCGCTCGAGTCGGGTGGCGGGCGCCGTCGCGTCCTCACCCGACGGCGGCGGGGGCGGGGCGAAGACGCGGATCGCGTCGAGCTGATCGGGCCCGGCCTCGACGGTCGCGGCCGGGCGCGGGTGGAGCCGCGGGGTCAGGAACGCGAAGAGGGCGACGACGACCGCCGCGAGCGTGACGTTGAACGCGGAGAGGGTGGTCGCGGAGATCGGGATGATCCCGACCTGCTTCTCGAGGAAGTGCCCCGGCGTCGCCACGAGGAGCGGCGCCGAGCCGGAGAGCCCGGCGTGCCACGTCATCCCGAGGCCGAGATACGCGGCCGCGACGAGGAGGCGGAAGTCGACGCCGATCCGCCGCCGCCCCAGCTCGCGGATGAGCACGGCCCCCGCGACGAGGCTCACGCCCCAGTGGACGAGCGCCAGGAGCATGGACGTGAGCGCCATCAGGAGGATCGCCTGTCGCGGCGTCCGCGGGATGGCGGCCAGGCGCGCGAGGCCGCGCGCGACCGGCGGGGAGACGGCCACCATGCTCCCCGTGAAGATGATCAGGCACATCTGCATGGAGAACGTGAGGAGCTCCCAGAAGCCGTCGCCCCAGGAGCGGATGCAGCCGAGGAAGGACGTGCGCCCGACCGTCATGCCGAGCGCGAAGACGATCAGCGTGAGGATCCACGCGATCGTGAACGCGCTCGGGACCCAGCGTCGCGTCCAGGCGTCGAGACGTCCGGCCGCTCCCGAGAGGGCGGGCGCTTCCGGCGAGGGGGCCATGGCCCGCGACGCTAGCAGATGGGGGGTGCCGTCGCAACGCGCGGCGGCGTAGAATGCGCGCCGATGGAATGGTACCCGCCCGCGGCGACGCGGCGACCCCTGCTCCCTCCCGTCAGCGGTTTCCTGCGCGAGAGCTTCTCGCTCGGCAACCGCTCGATCCGGCGCGCGCTCCCCGCGCTCGTCTTCCTCTGCTTCTACTACTTCGGCACGGGCCTCTACCTCGAGTTCGCGGTCAAGGCGACGGGCCCGCTGGGCGAGCCCGACGCGCGCGCGCAGATCGTCCACCTCATGATGTCGCTGGTCGCCTACCTCCCGCTCCTGGTCCTGATCCAGCTCCCGTTCCTGCCGCTCCAGGACACGCTCCGCCGCGGGGAGCGGATCGGGTTCCTCGACGCGATCCGGCGCGTGCTCGAGCGGTTCCCGGCGCTGGCCGGCGCCGGCATCGTGCAGTCGCTGGTCGTCTTCGTGCCGGCGCTCCTGATCCTCCTGATCGGCGCCGCGTTCGTCGCGGGCGCGGGAACGGTCTCGCAGGAGGCCGCGATGGCCGCGGTCCTCCTCCTCCTCTTCCCGGTCGTCGCCTGGTGCGCGCTCGCCAGCGCGTACTTCTCGTTCGTCGGCCCGATCGTGATCCTCGACGCGGGCGGGCCGCTCGACTCCATCCGACGGAGCCTGTCGCTCGTCTGGGGGCACTTCTGGGGTCTCGCGGGACGCGTCTTCCTCTTCACGGTGCTCGTGATCCTCGGGTTCATGGTCGTGACGTTCCCGGCCACGATGCTCCAGGTCGGCGCCGCGGTCTCCGGCGCCGAGCCCCCGGCGGTCAAGGCTTCGCGCGTGCTCTGGACCAGCGTCGCCACGGCGCTGATCCTCCCCTACTGGGTCGCGGCGCTCGTCGTGCTCTACCGGTCGCTCGTGCCGGGCGCGGAGGAGACGGCGCCTGGCGAGGCCGCGCCTCCCGCTCCCGGCCCGACGGTCGGGCCTTCGTCGCCCGACCCGGCCGCGCGTACGCCCGACGATCCGGAGACCGGCGCGAACCCGCAGCTCTTCGAGTAGGGACGCAGGGCCGCGTCCGTGACTCCCGACGACACGCCCGCGACGAAGCGACGCGCCGGGCTCCGCCCCGCGGTCGTCTACGCGGAGGGCTACTACGCCGACATCGGGCTCCACGTCTTCCCGATGCGGAAATTCCGCATGATCCGGGACGAGATCGTGCGGCGCGGGATCGTGCGCGAGGACGAGATCCTCGCGCCCGCGCCCGCGTCGCTCGAGCAGGTCCGCCGCGTCCACGACCGGGACTACGTCGCGAAGCTGACCGAAGGACGCCTCTCCGCGCTCGAGGAGGCGATCCTCGAGCTTCCCTACTCGAAGGCGCTCGTCGAGGCGTCGTTCCTCTGCGCGGGCGGGAGCATTCTCGCCTCGCGCGCGGCGCTCGAGCGGGGCACGGCCGCGAACCTGGCCGGCGGCTTCCACCACGCCTTTCCCGACCACGGCGAGGGCTTCTGCGTCTTCCACGACGTCGCGATCGCGATCCGCGACCTCCAGGCCGCGGGCGAGATCCGGCGCGCGGCGGTGATCGACGTCGACGTGCACCAGGGGAACGGCACCGCCGCGATCTTCCGCGACGATCCCACGGTCACGACGTTCTCGATCCACGAGGAGGACAACTACCCGGCCGTCAAGCCGCCGAGCGACCAGGACGTGGGCCTCGAGACCGGCGCGGACGGCGCGACGTATCTCGCCGCGCTCGGGCACTGGGTGCCGCGCCTCCTCGACCGGCAGGCACCCGACTTCGTCGCGTACGTGGGCGGCGCCGATCCGTACGAGCAGGACCAACTCGGGCGGCTCCGCCTCACCCGCGACGACCTCCGCGCCCGCGACAGGCTGGTCTTCGAGGCGTGCGTCGCGCGCGGGCTTCCGTTCGCCGTCTTCCTGGCGGGCGGCTACGCGGCCGACGTGAACGACACGGTCGGGATCCAGGCGGACATGGTGGAGGCGGCGTTTCGCGCGGTGGCGTGAGGCGGGGCGCGCGAGCCGCTACGCGCCCGACTTCTTCAGCTCCTGGACCATCGGCACGGTCGGATCGAAGACGATCACCGGGACGCGCACCCGCGCGTTGAGGTCGCGGACGACGCGGATCAGGAACTCCTCCTGCACGCGCGCCGCGGCGGCCGGATCCTCGGGCACGTCCGGGATCGGCTCCCCCGCCATCGGATCGACGCCGAACCGGCGCTCGATCTCGGCGCGCGTCTCCGGCTCGAGCAGCCGGTCGAGGTTCGTCACGTAGACGGCGCGCTTCTCGCCGTCGAGCACCTGATACTCGACGAGCCGCCGGTGCTGGTCGGCCGGATAGACGACGATCGACGACTCGGCGGGCACCGACGCCCACATCATCCGCACCATCCGGTCGAAGCTCGCGAGCTGACGCTTCTCGCGCGACGACTGCCCCACCCCCTGCGCGCCGAAGAAGGCGATCGCGGCGACGGCGAGGAGCGCCGCGAGCGACCGCGCCGGGATCGGCGCGTCGGCGAGGCGTCGCGCGAGCGCCGCGGCCGGCGGAGCGGCGCCGAGCAGTCCGAGCGCGACGACCGGGAGGAAATAGGGGGTCGGATCGGGAACGCCGTACCGGAAGACGAAGCCCATCGTGAGGAGCGTGCCCGCGGCGAGGCCGCCCCACGCCAGCCGCCGGACCGCGTCGCGGGACCGGAGGAGCCCGAGCAGGAGCAGCACCACGCCGGGGAACACGATCGGATAGACGCACCACGCGAGCATCTCCGCGTTGTGCGCGTCGGGCGCGAACGAGCCGAGGAAGACGCGATAGCGCGCGCCGGTCAGGTGCTCGAAGATCCCGGCCGCGGTGCGCGGCACGTCGGTCCACTGGCCCGGCGCGGGATGGAAGACGCGCCAGACGAGGAAGCCGTACGAGGCGACCGGGAGGAGCCCGCCTACGATCGCGGCGACCGCGGCCCGCGGCCGGAGCGAGCGCGTGCGCGCGGCCGCGGCGCCGAGCGCCATCGTGAGCGGCAGGGTCACGGGGAGCGAGAGGAAGTGGTGCGCGATCCCCACACCCGCGATCAGCCCCCACGCGAAGGCGCCGCGCGCCGTGAGCGGCCGTGCGATCAGGCGAAGGAAGACGAGCGCCGCGGCGCACGTCCACGCGACGCTCCAGGCGTTCACCTCGGCCTGCGTCGCCTCGGCGATGAGCGCGGGATGGACCGCGAGAATCGCGGCGAGGAAGAGCGCGGCGGCGGACGCCGGTCCCCCGGGCGCCGGGGTCGCGGGCGGACCGAGCGCCGCGAGCCGACGTGCGAGCGCGACGAAGAGCGCGACGGCCGTCGCCGCGCCGGCGCCGCTCCATGCGTTCGCGGCGAACGCCCACGGCACGCCGATCGCGTGAAGCGCCGTGACGAAGAAATGACCGAGGATCGTGTAGAGCGGGTATCCGGTGGGATGCGAGAGGCCGGCCTTCGCGAGGACGACCGTGAACTCGGGGCCGTCGCCGAACCCCGAGACCATCGGGATCAGCTGAAGATAGAAGGCGAACGCGGCGAGGCCGGCCAGCACGGGCAATCCCCGCGCGATGGCCGGCCCCTCCCGGGACGACGGCTCAGCGGCCAGGGTCACCCATCCAGCTTGACCAGCCGCTGCGAGCTCGACCGGCCGCCCGACGTCACGCGCGAGAAGTAGATCCCCGCGCCGACGCGGCTGCCGCGCCCGTCGGTGCCGTCCCACGTCACGGCGTGATTCCCCGCCGGCATCCAGTTGTTCATCAGCTCCTTCACGAGCCGCCCGTGGATGTCGAAGACGTCGACCCGCGTCGAGCCGCTGGTCGGCAGCTCGAGCGAGATGATGGTCGACGGCCGGAAGGGATTCGGCATGGAGCGCACGCGGAACGACGGCAGCGGCGCCGACGCGACCGGCTCGACCGCGGTCACGCGCGGCAGCCAGCCGATGTCCTCGAACGCCTGGCGGGTCAGGTCGATCGTGTCGTGGAGCGAGTCGCTGATGAACGGCTCCATCAGGAGATCGGGCGCGGCCGTGTCGTCCCAGTGCGAGAGCGACGATCCTGACTCGACCGGATTCGGGGCGTAGAGGAGCACGTCGCCGTCCGGGAACGCGCCCGCCAGCTGCGTCGCGCTCAGGTGGAGCGTGGCATTGACGGTCCCGGAGCCGAGCGCGGTCTTGAGCGTCGCGCCGTCCGTCTGCGAGATCATGACGGACGGAATCGTGATCGTGGGATCGGTGCCGCCCATCGAGATCGGGGCGCCGGCCACGTTGTTCACCATGATGACGCCGATCGCGCCCGCGTTCTGGGCCGCCTTCACCTTGAACACGAACGTGCACGTGCCGCGGTCGATGAGTGCGATGTTCCCGTTCAGCGCCGCGCCATTCACGATCGTCTCGCACGCGTCGCTCGTCGGGGCCGTGTTGTCCACGACCTGCACGACGTTCGCGGTGAGGCCCGTCCCGTCGAGCGGCGGGCCGAAGCCGGCGAGGACGGCGTTGTACGAGCCCGCCACCGATCCCGGCGAGTTCACGAGCAGCTCGGGGCGGTGATACAGGTAGTGCTGCGACATGAACTGGACGGCGGGACCGTCCCAGACCAGGTTCCCCGTGTTCACGGCCGAGTTCTTCCGCTGGACGTTCGACATCTCGTTCCAGTGGAGCCCGCTCGACTTGTCGAGCATGAAGTGCGTGTAGACGTCGGGCGTGTTCGAGAGGAGCTGTCCGGTCGACGCGTTCGCGAACGTCGCGAACCCGAGGCCGTGGCCCAGCTCGTGGAGCACGACCGGGAGCAGCTCGATGTTCGTGCCCTCGTTGCCGTCGGTGCCGTAGTACCAGTTGCTCGAACCGAGGCACGTCGAATTGTCGACGTCGGAGTTGAACGTGGCATTGATGTCGGCCGTGGTCGGACCCTGATCCACGCCGGAGAGCTTGTTCGCGAGCGCCTGCGGGTACCAGGTGTTGGAGAACTCGGCGCCCGGGAAGTTCGCGTAGACGCTCGTGGCGCTCGCGCTGCCGAGGACGCCGCTCACCGAATCGCACGTCTGCGAGTTGAACTGCGCCGTCACCTGGATCGTGACCGGGCTCGGGAGGATCGAGCCCCAGATGGAGGCCGCGTAGTTGAAGATGTAGAGACGTTGGGCTCCGAGCGTCGTGCCCGGGTTCCCGCCGATCGGAGCGACCGGCGTCGGATCATTGAACCCTTCGCCGGCTCCGTCGTTGTTGATGATCGTGACGGTCGCGGCCGGGGCCGGACCCGCGGGGAGGGCGAGGAGCAGGAGCGCGCCGAGCGTCAGAGCGGAGAAGTCGCGTCGGTTCATGGCTCACTTCTCCGGAAGCGCGGGGGCGGGAGCCGGGGCCGGTGCCTGGCGGAGCGCCGCTTCCACCTCGGGGCCCTCGACGCACGACTCGACCTTGCGGCCTTCCGGCGTCAGGTGCACGACCATGAAGTTCTGGAACCGGCCCTTGAGGTCGATCTCCTTGACCCCGTCCGGGCGGGTGACCACGGTCAGCCCGTTCATGGAGCGATCGAGCGCCATCGCGTTCTCGTTCGCCAGGCGCTGGCGGAACGACTGCGACGGCCGCCCGGGCTTCCCGGTCTCGGGAACGATGCCGACCAGCATGCCGGCGGTGCCGGGACTCACGCCGAGCGCGGTCTCGCCCGCGGGCGGCCGCATCGGCCCGTAGGGCGCGATCGCGAGAACCGGCGGCGCGGCCGTGGCGACGACGGCGGCGGGCGTCGCCGCCGGAGCCTCCGTCAGCGCCGACGGCGAGGCTTCATGTTTCGGGTGGGCTGCCTTCTGCGTCCAGGCCGATCCGAGGACCACGGCGAGGGCGACGGCGCCTGCCAGGGAGGCGGCGGCGAGCAAGATGCGGGGCGGGCGTAGGTCGTTGGAGCCGTGCGGCATGTCACTTCCTCCTGCCGGGGTCGGGCCGTAGGAACATCAGTCCGAAATTCGCAAGAACCAGGCCACCCTCAAGCATCCCCCCGCGGCGCTATCCCTGTCAATCATCCGGGGGTTATCGGCGCGAGGGGAGCGGCGGCGACCGGCCCCATTGCAGGAAGAACCTCCCGGCCCCGCATCCCGCCATGGGCCGCGTCCGGCCTGGGCGCCGGCCCCGTGCGAAACCTGCGGCGGCCCGAGGGCGTACCGTCGGAACGTACGGGCGCCCATCGCGGCCCGAATCCGCCGGCCCTCGAGGATTCCATGATCGGCTCATCGCCTCGTATCCCGCGGTCGCGCATGGCCGGAGTGCTCGCCTGCCTCGTCCTCGCGGCCCGGCCGCTCCCCGCGTCGGCCGAGCCGGCGGCCCCCGCCGGCGGGGACGCGACGATCGCCGCGCCGTACGGCTCGGTCCTGACCTCCGAGCGCGTCGTCACGACCGTCGCCCCGGGCGTCTACGTCATCCGCCATCGCGACGCGCCCGACACGAACCCTCAGGGGAACACGACCGTGATCGTCGGCGATCGCGACGTGCTGGTGGTCGACTCGGGCTACCTGCCGTCGAGCGCGCGCGCGGACATCGAGCAGATCCGCACGTGGACCGAGAAGCCGGTCCACTACCTCCTGAACACGCACTGGCACCCCGACCACGTCCGGGGGAACGGGGCGTACGCGGCCGCGTTTCCGGGACTCGCGATCCTCGCGCAGGCGCGGACGCCCGATCTGGAACGGGGCTTCGACGAGCCGAATCTCGCCCGCTACCCGAAGCGCCTCGAGGCGATGCGTGCCACGCTCGCGCGGGGAAAGCGCGACGACGGCACACGGCTCACGGACGCGGAGCGGAGCACGATGCGGAAGCAGGTGGAAGGGATGGCGATCGTGCTCGGCGAGCTCCGGGACTACCGGCCGGTCTATCCCACGGTCACGTTCGAGGACCGGATGACGATCGACCTCGGCGGCCGCGTGGTCGAGATCTCGCATCCGGGCGCGGGCCACACGGTCGGCGACGCGATCGCGTACCTCCCCGCCGAGAAGATCCTGATCGCGGGGGACCTCGTCACGTGGCCGGTGCCCTACTTCTTCGCCGGATTCCCCTACGACGAGATCGGAACGCTCCGCGCCCTCGCCACGATGGACGCCTCGGTGATCGTCCCGGGACACGGCGCGGTGCAGCACGACGCGACGTGCCTGACGCGGACGCTCGCGCTCCTCACGGACGCGCGCGACCGGGTCGTGGCGGAGACGCGCCGACGCGGCTCGCTCTCGGCCCGGTACGAGGACGTCCGGAAGGCGGTCGACCTCTCCGCGTACGAGGCGGAGCTCGCGGGGAGCGATCCCGACAATCGCGAATGGTTCGAGGAGTCGATGGACGGGCTCGTGAAGACGCTCGTCGAGCAAATCGCGAAGTAGGGGCGCCGGCCGGGCGGCCGAGGAGGCGCAAACGCAAGGGGCGGGATCTCGCGATCCCGCCCCTCTGGAACATCCACCACCCGGAGCGACCGCCGACCGCGCGGCGCCCGGAGGGTCGGACGACTAGTACATGTCGTCGTAGCCGCCGCCACCGCCCGGAGGCATCGCGGCCGGCTTCTTCTTCTCCGGAATCTCCGTGACCAGCGCCTCCGTGGTGAGGAGGAGCGCCGCGACCGACGACGCGTTCTGCAGCGCCGAGCGGGTCACCTTGGTCGGATCCACGACGCCGGCTTCGAACAGGTCCTCGTACTTCTCCGTCGCCGCGTTGAAGCCGACCGTCTTCTTCTCCTTCTTCACGTGCTCGACGATGACCGAGCCCTCGAGCCCAGCGTTGTTCACGATCTGGCGGAGCGGCTCCTCGAGCGAGCGCTTCACGATGGTGGCGCCGATCTTCTCGTCACCCTCGAGCGCGAGCTTGTCGATCGCCGGGATCGTGCGGATCAGGGCGACACCGCCGCCCGGCACGATGCCCTCTTCCACCGCGGCGCGCGTCGCGTGGAGCGCGTCCTCGACGCGGGCCTTCTTCTCCTTCATCTCGGTCTCGGTGGAGGCGCCCACGTTGATCACCGCCACCCCGCCGACCAGCTTCGCCAGACGCTCCTGCAGCTTCTCCTTGTCGTAGTCCGAGGTGCTCTCCTCGACCTGCGCGCGGATCACCTTGACCCGGCCCTCGATGTCCGCCGGCTTGCCGTAGCCCTCGACGATCGTCGTGTTGTCCTTGTCGATCGTGATGCGCTTGGCGCGGCCGAGATCGGCGAGCTTCACGTTCTCGAGCTTGATCCCGAGGTCCTCGGTGATCAGCTTGCCGCCGGTGAGGATCGCGATGTCCTCGAGCATCGCCTTGCGGCGGTCGCCGAAGCCGGGGGCCTTCACCGCCGCGGCGTTGAGCGTGCCGCGCAGCTTGTTCACGACCAGCGTCGCCAGCGCCTCGCCCTCGACCTCCACGGCCAGGATCAGCAGCGGCTTGCCCATCTTCGCGATCTGCTCGAGGATCGGCAGCAGGTCCTTCATCGACGAGATCTTCTTCTCGTTGATCAGGATGTACGCGTCCTCGAGGATCGCCTCCATCCGCTCGGGCTTGGTCACGAAGTACGGCGAGAGGTAGCCGCGGTCGAACTGCATCCCCTCGACCACCTCGAGGTTGGTCTCGGTGCCCTTGGCCTCCTCGACCATGATCACGCCGTCCTTGCCGACCTTCTCCATCGCCTCGGCGATGATGTCGCCGATCGTCGAGTCGTTGTTCGCCGAGATCGAGCCGACCTGCGAGATCTCCTTCTTGTCCTTGATCGGCTTGCTGAGCTTCTTGAGGTTCTTCACGACCGCGTCGACCGCCTGGTCGACGCCGCGCTTGAGGTCCATCGGGTTGGCGCCCGCCGTGACGTTCTTGATGCCCTCGGCGTAGATCGCCTGGGCGAGCACGGTCGCGGTCGTGGTGCCGTCGCCGGCGACGTCCGAGGTCTTCGAGGCGACCTCACGCACCAGCTGCGCGCCCATGTTCTCGAAGGGGTCCTGCAGCTCGATCTCCTTGGCGACCGAGACGCCGTCCTTCGTGATCGTCGGCGAGCCGAACTTCTTGTCGATGACCACATTGCGCCCCTTGGGGCCGAGCGTGACCTTCACCGCGTTGGCGAGCTGGTTCACGCCCTTGAGGAT
>JBLMXB010000023.1:0-9588 GCA_050257555.1 Hyphomicrobiales bacterium
CAACGTGGACATGTCGATCGAGTTGATCACGCCGATCGCGATGGAGAAGGAGCTTCGGTTCGCGATCCGCGAGGGCGGCCGCACCGTCGGCGCCGGCGTCGTCACGGAGATCACGGAGTAAGGAGAGGCGGGACCGAGCGCCATGCGCGATCTGATCACGCTCGCTTGCAACGAATGCAAGGAGCGCAACTACACGAACACGAAGAACAAGCGGAAGCATCCGGACCGCGTGGAGTGGAAGAAGTTCTGCCCCCGCTGCCGGAAGCACACGCTGCACAAAGAGACCCGGTAGCGAGCCGGGCCGGGACCGGGGTAGGCCAGTAGCTCAGTCCGGTTAGAGCACCGGTCTCCAAAACCGGGTGTCGGGGGTTCGAATCCCTCCTGGCCTGCCATTCCAGGACGCGAACGAAGCGGAAAGGGCCGTCGGTGCGAGCGGAACCAACCGAGAAATCGGGCGAGAAGTCGGGCGCGAAGCCCGGCGTGATGACCGCCGTCAACGAGTACATCAAGGACGTGCGGGTCGAGATGAGCAAGGTCACCTGGCCGACGCGGGACGAATTGCGCGAGTCCACCATGGTCGTGATCGTCATGGTGTTCCTCATCGCGATCCTGATCGGCGTGATCGACCGCGGGCTGGGGCTCGCGTTCGAGAAGCTCATCCGTCTCCTCGGCTAGAAGCGGAAGGGATCGAACGATGCAGTGGTACGTGATCCACACGTATTCCGGTCACGAGAACAAGGTGAAGACCAACCTGGAGCGCGCGATCCACGCCGCCGGGCTGGAGGAGCATTTCGGCCAAATCCTCGTCGCGACCGAGGAATTCGCCGAGATGAAGGACGGCAAGCGCATCACGTCCAAGCGGAAGACGTTCCCGAGCTACGTGCTCGTGGAGATGGACCTGAACCAGGAGACGCGGCTCACGGTCCAGAACGTCCCGGGCGTCACGCGCTTCGTCGGCTCCGGGCAGGACCCGATCGCCCTCCGCGAGACGGAGGTGAAGCGGATCCTGGGGCACATGGAGGCGGGCGGCCGCATGCGCGGCGCCGCCGAGGTGCCGTTCAAGTCCGGCGAGCACGTGAAGGTGGTCGACGGCCCGTTCACCGATTTCACCGGGGTGGTCGACGAGGTGAATCCGGAGCGGCAGAAGGTGAAGGTCATGGTGTCGATCTTCGGGCGCGCGACGCCCGTGGAGCTCGACTTCCTGCAGGTGCAGCCGGTCTAGGACCGGATTCCGGCGGGGATCGGACCCCGCCACGCCACCACGCGACGTGGGAGCGGGGAGCGCATCCCCCGCGTTAGGGAAAGGAAGGCGCATGGCGAAGTCGAAACCGGTCCAGGCCCTGGTCAAGCTCCAGGTGCCCGCCGGGAACGCCACTCCCGCTCCGCCGATCGGCCCCGCGCTGGGCCAGCACGGCGTGAACATCATGGAGTTCTGCAAGGCGTTCAACGCGCGGACCCAGGGGCAGCCGGGCCTCATCATCCCGGTCGTGATCACGGTCTACAACGACCGCTCGTTCACCTTCATCACGAAGACGCCGCCGGCCGCGGTGCTGCTCAAGCGCGCCGCCGGCCTCGCGAAGGGATCGGGCGAGCCGAACCGCAACAAGGTCGCGAAGGTGACCGCCGCGCAGGTGCGCGAGATCGCCGAGCTGAAGAAGCCCGACCTCAATTCGAACGACGTGGACGCCGCGATCCGGATGGTCGAAGGGACCGCGCGCTCCATGGGCATCGAGATCGAAGGATAGGGGGGGCGCGATGAAGATCGGAAAGCGGTACCGCGCCGCCCTGGACGCCGCCGGGGCCGAGAAGCTGGGCGACGTCACGGACGCCGTCGAGCGGCTCAAGAAGTCGGCGAGCGCCAAGTTCGACGAGACCGTCGAAGTGGCGATGCGCCTCGGCGTCGATCCCCGGCACGCGGATCAGCAGGTGCGCGGCACGGTGGTCCTGCCGCACGGAACGGGCAAGTCGGTCCGCGTCCTCGTCCTGACGAAGGGCGACAAGGAGCGCGAGGCCAAGGACGCGGGCGCCGACCACGTCGGGTCGGACGAGTACATCAAGCGTCTGAACGAGGGCTGGCTCGACATCGACGTGATCATCGCCACGCCGGACATGATGGGCGAGGTCGGCAAGCTCGGCCGCGTCCTCGGTCCGCGGGGTCTCATGCCGAATCCCCGCAGCGGCACCGTCACGATGGACGTGACGAAGGCCGTCCGCGAGGTGAAGGCGGGAAAGATCGAGTACCGGGTCGACAAGGCGGGCAACCTGCACGCGCCGGTCGGCAAGGCCTCGTTCGCCAAGGAACAGCTGGTCGCCAACGTCGAGACGTTCCTCCGGGAGGTCATCCGGTTGAAGCCCGCGACGGCCAAGGGCCAGTACCTGCGCAGCGTCACGCTCAGCTCGACCATGGGTCCGCCGGTGCGGCTCGATCCCGCCGCGGTCCAGGCGAGCCTGAAGTCGTAGCGGCTCCGCCGCATCACGTACCGGCACCACGGAGAAACGACGTCCATGTCGACCCCCGAGAAGGAACAAGCCGTCGCCGCGCTGACGGAGCTCATCACGCGCTCGAAGTCGATCTATCTAACCGACTTCAACGGGATGAACGTCGAGCTCGCGACCAAGATGCGCCGCAAGCTGCGCGACGCGAAGGTGGAGTACATCGTCGCGAAGAACACGCTCACGAAGCGCGCCCTCCGCGCGCAGGGCGTGGAGTCGCTCGACCCGTACCTCGAGGGCCCGACCGGCATCGCGTTCGGCCCGGACGAGGTGAGCGCCGCCAAGATCCTGGCGGAGTTCGCGAAGGAATTCGAGAAGCCGGCCCTCAAGGCGGCGTACGTCGCCGGCCAGGTCTACGGGCCGGATGGCATCAAGTCCCTGGCCCTGCTGCCTCCGCGCGAGGTGCTGCTCGGCCAGTTCATCGGAACGCTCAACGCCCCGATGCGGGGGGTGGTCGGCGTGCTCTCGGGCGCGCTCCGGCAGATGGTCGGCGTCGTCGACGCCATCGGTAAGAAAAAGCAGGCTTAAGCCCGAGCGCGGCCGCGCCCGGTACCCCTGGAGGAGGAACGACACGTGGAAGCAGCGACCAAGGAACAGCAGATCATCAGCATTCTCGAGGGCATGACGATGCTCGAGGTCTCCGGCCTCGTGAAGAAGCTCGAGGACCACTTCGGCGTCACGGCGGCGGCTCCGATGATGATGCCCGGCATGATGCCGGGCACGGGCCCGGCGGCGGCGGTGGAGGAGAAGACGGAGTTCGACGCGGTGCTCATGAGCGCCGGCGAGAAGAAGATCAACGTGATCAAGGTCGTGCGCGAGCTGACCGGTCTCGGCCTCAAGGAGGCGAAGGACCTGGTCGACGGCGCGCCGAAGCCCGTGAAGGAGAAGGTGTCGAAGGAAGAGGCCCAGTCGATCAAGCAGAAGCTGGAGGAGGCGGGCGCGTCCGTCGAAGTGAAGTAGCTCCGGCATTCCGCCGTACGGCCGCGCGGATCACGCCGCGCGGCGACCGTGGGTTCATCGAAAGGATGAGATCGACGTGAAAGCCATTCGCGGCAAGGAGCGACGCAGCTTCAGCAAGATCGATCGGGAGTGGGATCTCCAGATCCCGAACCTCCTCGACGTCCAGCTGGACTCGTTCCGGGGCTTCCTGCAGGCCGAGACCGACCCGGCGAAGCGCAAGATGGAGGGCCTCCAGGAGGTCTTCCACAGCGTCTTCCCGATCAGCGACCCGCGCGAGTTCTTCGCGCTGGAGTTCGTCCGGTACGACCTCGGGGAGCCGAAGTACTCGGTGGAGGAGTGCCAGGAGCGGGACCTGACGTACTCGGTCCCCCTCAAGGCGACGCTCCGCCTCCGCGTGCGGGAGGAGACCGAGGAGGGGCGGAAGGACAAGAGCATCATCGAGCAGGAGGTCTATCTCGGCGAGCTCCCCATCATCACGGACAAGGGCACCTTCATCATCAACGGCGCGGAGCGCGTCATCGTGAGCCAGCTCCACCGCTCGCCCGGCGTCTTCTTCGACGAATCGGTGCATCCGAGCGGCAAGAAGCTCTACACGGCGCGCATCATCCCGTACCGCGGATCGTGGGTCGAGTTCAGCCTCGACGTGAACGACATCATGTACGTCCACATCGACCGGAAGCGGAAGCTCCCGGTGACGGTCCTCCTGAAGGCGCTCGGGTACGTCTCCGATCGCGAGATCCTCGCGCTCTTCTACGAGTCCGAGGAGGAGGAGATCGGCGGCCCGCGGTCGAAGAAGGAGCCGGACGCGCTCGGCAAGATCGCGGCCGAGGACGTCGTCGACGAGAAGACCGGCGAGGTGCTCCTCGAATCGAACGAGATCATCACGATGGAGCGCGTGGAGGGCCTGCGGAAGGCGGGCTTCACCACGGTGCGCACGTTCGTGATCCCGCACCGCGACGAGGCCGACATCGTCCGGAACACGCTGAAGAAGGACTCGACCAAGACCGAGGAGGAGGCGCTCACGCGCATCTACAACCTCCTCCGGCCGGGCGAGCCGCCCCGCGCCGACACCGCGCGCGACATCCTGAAGAAGCTGTTCTTCAACCCGAAGCGCTACGACCTGGCGAAGGTCGGCCGCTACAAGCTGAACCGGAAGCTGCCGCACGAGCCGCTCCTGGGCGCGAAGGAGAAGCGCAAGCGCCTCGGCTTCACCGCGCCCGACGACGGCCAGACGACGCTCTGCCCCGAGGACTTCCTCGTCATCGTGAACTACCTGATGCACCTCCGCCTCGGGACCGAGGTCGAGGGCGTCGTGGTGACGACGGACGACATCGACCACCTCGGCAACCGGCGCGTGCGCGCGGTCGGCGAGCTCCTGGCGAACCAGTTCAACGTCGGGCTCGCGCGGATGGCGCGGATCATCCGGGAGCGGATGACGCTCCAGGACGCCGACCAGGTCACGCCGTACGACCTGATCAACGCGCGGACGATCTCCGCGGTGATCCAGAGCTTCTTCGGATCGAGCCAGCTCTCGCAGTTCATGGACCAGACGAACCCGCTGGCCGAGCTGACCCACAAGCGCCGCCTCTCGGCGCTCGGGCCGGGCGGCCTCACGCGCGACCGCGCGGGGTTCGAGGTCCGCGACGTCCACTACACGCACTACGGGCGCATGTGCCCGATCGAGATGCCGGAAGGCCCGAACATCGGCCTCATCTCGTCCCTGGCGACGTACGCCCGCGTGAACGAGCTCGGCTTCCTCGAGACGCCGTACCGGCCGGTGAAGGGCGGCTCCGTCGACAAGAAGACGGTCCAGTTCCTCTCGGCCGACATGGAGGACCAGTACAAGATCGCCCAGGCGAACGCGACCATGGACGACCACGGCCGCCTGACCGACGCCCAGCCCGTCCGCGAGCGGGGCGAGTTCCCGGTCATGGAGCCCCAGCAGGTCGACTTCATGGACATCTCGCCGATCCAGCTGGTCTCTCCGGCGGCGGCCCTGATCCCGTTCCTCGAGCACGACGACGCGAACCGCGCGCTCATGGGCTCCAACATGCAGCGCCAGGCCGTGCCGCTCCTCTTCACCGAGGCGCCGCTCGTCGGCACCGGTCTCGAGGGGAAGGTGGCGGAGGACTCCGGCGCCCTGAGCATCGCGAAGCGGGCGGGGACGGTGGAGGCGGTCCACGGCGACCAGATCCTCGTGCGGTACGACCAGCCCGAGGGGAAGGCGCACGCGGTCGACTATTCGGAGATGGCGGGCGTCGACGTCTACCGGCTGACGAAGTTCCGCCGGTCGAACCAGGACACCTGCCTGAACCAGCGTCCGCTCGTCGGCGAGGGGGACCGCGTGAAGCGGGGCCAGCTCCTGGCGGACGGCGCGGCCACGCGGAACGGCGAGCTGGCGCTCGGCGCCAACGTGCTCGTCGCGTTCATGCCGTGGGGCGGCTACAACTACGAGGACGCGATCCTCGTCTCGGAGCGGCTCATCAAGGACGACCGCTTCACGTCGATCCACATCGAGGAGTTCGAGCTCCAGGTCCGCGACACGAAGCGCGGCGCCGAGGAGATCACGCGCGAGATCCCGAACGTCAGCGAGGACGCGGTCAAGAACCTCGACGAGGAGGGGATCGTGCGGATCGGCGCCCGCGTGAAGGCGGGCGACATCCTGGTCGGCAAGGTGACGCCGAAGGGCGAGACCGACCTGACCCCGGAGGAGCGGCTCCTCCGCGCGATCTTCGGCGAGAAGGCCGGGGACGTGCGCGATGCGTCGCTCAAGGCCCCGCCGGGGATGGACGGCGTCGTGATCGACACGAAGGTCTTCAGCCGGCGCGAGAAGGACGAGTCGACCAAGAAGCAGGAGAAGCGGAAGATCGACCGGCTCCGCCGTCAGGCCAAGAAGGAGAAGGACCGCATCCTCGAGACGCGCGCGGCCGAGGTCGCGAAGGCGCTCGTGGGCGAGTACGTGAACAAGTGGGTCGAGGGCGACGAGGAGAAGGCGATCGCCCGGAGCGGGAAGAAGATCGACGACGAGTTCCTGTCGAAGGCCGATCTCGACGCCGTGCCGTACCGGACGGCGATCACCCGCGACGACGCCGTGAACGACCGCTTCTGGAGCATCATGGAAGGGGCCGCGCGCGCGCTCGACCGCGTCGAGAAGAACCTCGAGAAGGAGATCGAGAAGGTCACGCGCGGGGACGAGCTTCCGCCGGGCGTGGTCAAGCTCGTGAAGGTCTACGTCTCCAAGAAGCGCAAGCTCTCCGTCGGGGACAAGATGGCGGGACGCCACGGCAACAAGGGCGTCGTCGCCAAGATCCTCGCCGAGGAGGACATGCCGTACCTGCCCGACGGGACCCCGGTGGACATGGTGCTGAACCCGCTGGGCGTGCCGTCGCGAATGAACATCGGTCAGATCCTCGAGACGCACCTCGGCTGGGCGGCGCACGAGATCGGCGTCACGGTCGCGACCCCGGTCTTCGCGGGCGCGACGGTGGACGAGATCAAGGGCTGTCTGCGCGAGGCGAACCTGCCCGAGGACGGGAAGACGGTGCTGTACGACGGACGCACGGGCGAGGCGTTCGACCAGCGGGTGACGGTCGGCTTCATCTACATGATGAAGCTCTCGCACCTGGTCGACGACAAGATCCACGCGCGCTCCATCGGTCCGTACTCCCTCGTCACCCAGCAGCCGCTGGGCGGCAAGGCGCAATTCGGTGGTCAGCGGTTCGGCGAAATGGAGGTGTGGGCGCTCGAAGCGTACGGAGCGGCCTTCACCCTTCAGGAGCTCCTGACCGTGAAGTCCGACGACGTGAGCGGCCGGTCGCGCATCTACGAGGCGATCGTGAAGGGCGAGAACCCGCCCTCGCCGTCCACGCCCGAGTCGTTCAACGTGTTGGTCAAGGAGCTCCAGAGCCTCTGCTTGGACGTGCAGCTTCGGGACGAGCCTTAAGCCGAGGAGGCAATCGACGATGCAGGAACTGTTCGGAATCAAGTCCCCTCTCGCCACCGAGCGCCAGCGCTTCTCGCTGACGCGGCCGGACGAACGTGATCTCGCGCGGCGCCGGGTCAGCTTCAACTCGATCCGGATCATGCTCGCCTCTCCGGAGACGATCCGGTCGTGGTCGCACGGCGAGGTGACGAAGCCGGAGACGATCAACTACCGGTCGTTCAAGCCCGAGCGGGACGGACTGTTCTGCGAGAAGATCTTCGGTCCGGTCAAGGACTGGGAGTGCAACTGCGGCAAGTACAAGCGCATCCGGTACCGCGGCGTCATCTGTGACCGCTGCGGCGTCGAGGTGACGCAGGCCAAGGTGCGCCGCGAGCGGCTGGGGCACATCAACCTCGCCGTCCCGGTGTCGCACATCTGGTTCTTCAAGGCCGTGCCGAGCCGCATCGGCCACCTGCTCGACATGTCGATCCGCGACCTCGAGCGGGTGCTGTACTACGAGTCGTACGTCGTGATCGACCCGGGCACGAGCGGCCTCAAGAAGAAGCAGCTGATCTCGGAGGACGAGTACTACGAGCTGACCCAGGACGAGACGGTCACGCTGACCGCGAAGATGGGCGCCGAGGCGATCCGCGACCTCCTCCAGGAGATCGACCTGGACGAGCTGTCGGCGGAGCTCCGCGCGCTCGCGAAGATCGAGAACTCGGTGCAGCGGAAGAAGGAGACGCTGAAGCGGCTCCGGATCGTCGAGGCGTTCCGCCAGAGCGGGAACCGCCCCGAGTGGATGATCCTGAACGTCGTGCCGGTGCTGCCGCCGGATCTCCGCCCCCTCGTGCCGCTCGAGGGCGGCCGGTTCGCGACGTCCGACCTGAACGACCTCTACCGGCGCGTGATCAACCGGAACAACCGGCTGAAGAAGCTGATCGACATCCGGGCGCCGGAAGTCATCCTCCGGAACGAGAAGCGGATGCTCCAGGAGGCCGTCGACGCGCTGTTCGACAACGGCCGCCGGAGCCGCGCCGTGCGCGGCCAGGGGAACCGGCCCCTGAAGTCGCTCTCCGACATGCTGAAGGGCAAGCAGGGGCGGTTCCGCCAGAACCTCCTCGGCAAGCGCGTGGACTACTCGGGCCGCTCGGTCATCGTGGTCGGCCCCGAGCTCAAGCTCCACCAGTGCGGGCTGCCGAAGAACATGGCGCTCGAGCTCTTCAAGCCGTTCATCATCCGGAAGCTCGAGGACAAGGGCTTCGTCCAGACCGTGAAGAGCGCGAAGCGGCTCGTCGAGCGCGAGCGCCCCGAGGTCTGGGACATCCTCGGCGACATCATCAAGGGGCACCCGGTCCTCCTGAACCGCGCCCCGACGCTCCACCGCCTCGGCATCCAGGCGTTCGAGCCGGTGCTCGTCGAGGGCAAGGCGATCCGCATCCACCCGATGGTGTGCGGCGCGTTCAACGCGGACTTCGATGGGGACCAGATGGCGGTCCACGTCCCGCTCTCGTTCGAGTCGCAGATCGAGACGCGGCAGCTGATGCTCTCGACCAACAACATCCTGCTCCCGTCGAACGGCCGGCCGGTCGCGGCGCCCAGCCAGGACATCGTGCTGGGCTGCAACTACATGACCAAGGCGCGGCCGCTCAAGGAGGGGGAGCGGCGCAAGCTCTACTCCTCGATGGAGGAGGTGCGCGCGGCGTACGACCACAAGCAGGCGGGGCTCCACGACCCGATCCTCCTGCGCGTGAACGGCGACCGGGCCGAGACCACGGTGGGGCGGGTTCTCTTCAACGAGATCCTCCAGCCGTGGGGGCTCCCCTTCGAGAACCGGGAGATGGACAAGAAGGCGCTGGAGGAGCTGGTGGGCGGGTGCCACCGGCGGCTCGGCGACAAGGCGACCTCGTCCATCCTGGACTCGCTCAAGAACCTGGGCTTCCAGTACGCGACCCAGGCGGGCATCACCGTGGGCATCGACGACATCCTGATCCCGGAGACCAAGGCGAAGATCATCCAGCGGGCGTCGACCGACGCGGCGCACATCAACGCGCAGTACCAGCAGCGGGTCATGACCGACGGCGAGCGGTACAACGCCGTCATCAACACCTGGACCCTCGCGACCCAGGAGGTCGAGGAGGAGACGTTCCAGGGGCTCGCGAAGGACCGGAACGGGTTCAACCCGATCTACATGATGGCCAACTCCGGCTCCC
>JBLMXB010000024.1:0-10790 GCA_050257555.1 Hyphomicrobiales bacterium
GAGCGACGGGCCGAAGGCGCGCGCCGGGTTGAACGAGCCGCCCGTCAGTCCCCCTCCGAAGAGGATGTTCGCGGTGATCGTGAGCCCGATCGCGAGGCCGGCGAATCCCTTCGGCGCGCGCGGGTCGACCGCGGTGCCGAAGATCACGATCACGAGCAGGAACGCCATGACGCCTTCGAGGAACGCGCCCATCCCGGTCCCGATCGTCGGATCGAGCGACGGCGCGCCGAGGTGCACGTCGGCGGGACCGCCGTGGTACGCGGCGGCGAGGATCCAGGCGGCGATGCACGCGCCCACGATCTGCGCGATCCAGTAGTTCACCGCGCCGCCGAAGGAGATCCGCCGGGTCACCAGGAACCCGAACGTCACGCACGGATTGAAGTGCCCGCCGGAGATCGCGCCGAACGCGTAGATCCCGAGCATGATGCCGAGGCCGTGCGCGAGGGCGATGCCCGTCATCCCGACGTTCTGCGCCGCGTGCTGCTGGAGGATCGCGCCTTCCCCGAAGAAGACGAGCATGAACGTGCCGAGGAACTCGGCCAGGTGACGCTTCGCGTGTCCCACGATTCCGCCTCCCTGCTGCTAGAGCGCGGCGACCGCCTTCTTGTCGAGTCGCTTGGTGAGCCCGACCAGGAGCTTCACCGCCGCGTCGTAGTCCTTCCGGTCCATGATCGTCGAGTGGCTGTGGATGTACCGCGTCGGAATGTCCACGACCAGCGACGGGACGCCCGTGCCGTAGATGTGGAACCGGCCGGCGTCGGTGCCGCCCCGCTCCACGGTCCCGAGGTGATACGGGATCTTCTCGCGCTCGCAGACGTCGATCGCCAGATCGCGGAGGCGCGTATTCGGGATCATGCTGGCGTCGTAGACCAGGATGCCGAGCCCGGCGCCGAGCTTCTCGTCGCCGTCGCCCATCGTGCCCGGCGTGTCGTGCGCGATCCCGGTGTCGACCGCGATCGCCACGTCCGGCTTCACGGACGCCACGCTCGTCGTCGCGCCGCGGAGCCCCACTTCCTCCATCGTCGTCGCGACACCGTAGAACGTGTTCGGATGGCGCATCCCCTTCAGCTTCCGGAGCGCGTCCACGACCATCGCGCAGCCGACCCGGTTGTCGATCGCCTTCGCGAGGTAGAGCCGCTCGTTGGCCATCACCGTGAAGGGCGAATCCGGGACGATCGGGTCGCCCGCGCGGATGCCGAGCTTCTTCCGCACGTCGTAATACGACGTCGCCCCGACGTCGATGAACATGTCCTTCAGCTCGAGGACCTTCTTCCGCTCGTCCTCGTGCAGCTCGTGCGGCGGCTTCGATCCGACGACGCCGATGATGTCGCCCTTCCGCGTCCGGATGCGCACGCGTTTCGCGAGCACGACGTGGCCCCACCACCCACCCATCGGAAGGAACTTGATGAATCCCTCGGGCGTGATCCCCTTGACCATGAACCCGACTTCGTCCATGTGACCGGCGACCATGATGCGCGGCTCGTCGGCCGCGCCCTTCTTCTTGCAGATCAGGCTCCCGAGGCCGTCCTGCGACACCTCGCCGAGCCCGCGGAAGTGCTTGCGCAGGATGCCCGCGATCTCGGTCTCGTGGCCCGGAGGGCCGAAGCCTTCACAAAGTTCCTTCAGTAACGACTGGGTGGCGTCCATGGGAACTCCTGAGTTGAGGAGATGGCAACGAGAGGCAGCGCGAGTATCGGCCTGAGTTCTCCGTGTGTCAAGGCGGCGCGCCGGGGTCGGTATGCCCCGTGTCCGCGCCGCCTCGGGAGCCCGATGCCGCCGCGATCAGCCCTTCGCCTCGCGGGTCCAGACGAAGGTTTCCTTGCCGGTCTTGTCCGGACCCTTCCAGGTCCAGACCTGGGTCATGTGGTCCGCGTCCTCGAGCGTGATGTCGAGGTCGTGCATGTACCCTTCCTTCGGCGACGTGAGGTTCGCCACGTCCAGGAACCGGAACGAGATCGTCTTCGCGCCCGCCGCAGGCTTCACCGCGCGCATCCGCGGCTGGTTCCCCGCGTCGCAGTAGTGCGTCATCACGAGGTTCGCGCCGTCGGGATGGTACATCGTCACCATGAGCGGCTCGCCGGCCGGCTCGAGCGACTCCATCAGCGTGGTGCCGCCCGCGACCAGCTCGTACTTCACGTGCATGACGTTGCCCTTCTCGTCCTTCATCGACCAGGTCCCGACGAGGGACTTGAGCATCTCGAAGGCGGGATTGGCGGGTTTGGCCGCCATGTGCTCCCCGGCCGCCAGGACGGCGCGCGGGGCGGAGGCGAGGACGAGCGCCACGACCGAGACCGAGATCAGGAACCGCTTCATGGAATGACCCCTTTCCTTCCGGCGATGCCACGCGCGGACCCGCCCCCGGGGCGGCGCGCGGCGGGAGTATCCGGGCGGGACGGTGCCGCGTCAAGATGGCGGCCTGGGGGGCGTCAGAACCCTGCGAAGCGTTGGAGCCCTGCGGGGCGTCGGTGCGCTACGGGGCGCCGGCGGCCTACGGTGCGCCGGCGGCCGGCGCCCCGCCCCGGAGCGAATCGGCCTCGAGCGCGATCGAGTCGGCCCGATCCACGAACCCCCGCGCCCGGTAGCCCGAGGCGAACGCCGCGAGGAGCCGCCCCCGCGCCGCGTCGTCGAGCGTCGGGTCGGCGCGCACCAGGAGGACCGCCCGGTCGAGGAAGCGGCCCATGGCGATCCGGTCGCGCCAGAGCGTGTCGCTCGCCTCGGTCGCGAGGAGCCCGGTAAGGAAGTCGCGCTCGACCGCCGCGCGGCGCGCGTTCTCCTCCACTCCCGCGACCTCCCCGCGGGTCTTTGCCTCCTCGAGCATCGCGCGGTCCCGCTCGGCGTTCGCGCGCGAGGCCTCCTTGGAGAGCGTCACCGCGATGAAGCCGAGCCAGACGGCGGCGGCCGTCGCGAGGAGCGCGACGAACGGGAACGAGCGCCGTCGCGGCTCGGCGGGGGGCAACGCGTGCGGCAGCCCGGGCGCCGGGGCAGACCACGCGACCCCCTCGTCGCTCGCGTCAGGCTCCCGGAACGCGGCATCGAGCGCGCGATCCACGTCGGCGGGGGCGGTCGGCTCATCGGCGGGGGCGGTCGGCTCTTCGGCGGCGGCGCTCGGCTCCTCGTGGACCAGGTCCGCTTCCAGATCGGGCGGAGGTGGTGCCGCTGCCGGCGCCGCCCCGGGTTCCGCGCCCGCGCTCGCGGGCGGCGCCTCGGGCTCCCACCCAAGGAGCGAGCGCACCTCGGCGAGGAGTGCCTCGTCTCCAGCGCAGGCGCTCTCCACGAACCGGGGGCGGAGCGCCTCCGGCAGCGAGCGCGCCCCGGTCGCGATGTTCCGCGCGCGCCCCCGTCCGGCGTCGTGTCCGGACCGGTCGCTCACGGGGCCACCCTACGGAGGCCATGGATACGGTGATGTGGCCGCGCGGTCTTCGGGAACTCGTCCTCGCGGAGGACGCTCACGGTCCCGTCCACTTCGAGGATCGCCGTGCGCACCGCGTCCACGGCCTCGACGCCGTGCTCGCGGAGCGCGCGCAGGAGGTCGTCGCGCGAGATCCCTTCTCGCACGAGGTTCTGCTCGAGCACGTGGCCGTGCCGGACGAGGAGCGTGGGCGTCCCCTCGACGAGACGGGCGGTCCGCGCGCCTCCGAGGGCGAACCGCGCGACGACCGCGTTCACGCCGAAGAGCGTGGCCGCGGCGATCAGGCCGCCCGCGACGGAGACGTCGGGGCCGACCATGGCGTTCTGGACGGCGTTGGCGAGGAGGAGGAGCAGCAGGAGGTCGAAGGGCGTGAGCTGCCCCACCTGACGCTTCCCCGTGAGGCGGAGCCCCACGAGGAGCGTCAGATAGATGACGAGGGTGCGGGCGACGATGTCGAGCAGGGGGTTTCGGACGACGAACCCCGCGACCGCCATCGCGGTGCTACTTCTGGACGATCGTGATCGGCTGGTCGACCCGGAGGCTGACCTTGGAGCCTGCGGGAACCTCCAGCTCGTGTCCCTTCGCCGCCAGGACCACGCCGGTGCCGAGCACCGCGCCGCCGACGGCGCCGAGGATCGTGCTCTTGGTGTCCTTGCCCGCGACCTTCCCGATCACGGCGCCGGCGATCGTGCTGCCGCCGATGATCAGCTTGTCGCGCGTGCTGGTCGACTTCGCGATCATCCGGCCCTCGGCGTTCGTCACCGTGGCGTGGAGCACCTTCTCGCCGTCCACCGTCTCGAGCGACGTGAACGTGAACTTGACGCCGGCGCGATCCTCTTCGCTCTTCGCGCGGCTGGCGCGCGTCAGCTCGGAGATCTCGCCGCGGATCATCGCGTCCGCGTTCGCGACGGTCTTCCCGTTCACGACGAGCGGGTTCACGAGCTTCGCCTCGACCTTGTCGCCGACGTTCGAGGTGCGCGTGTCGACCGGCGTCACCATCGCCACGTCGAACGTGGTCCCGGCCGGCAGCTCGATCGAATACGACTGGGCCGTCGCGTTCTCGGCCGCCGTCTTCTTGGTCGTCGTGGTCGTCTTCGGCTTCGTGGTCGCCGGCTTCTGGGCCGGGGCGGTCGTCTGGGCCGGCGTCTCCGCCGGAGCCGTCGCCTGGGTCTGGTCCGCGGCGGGCGTCTCGGCCATCGTCGCGGGGTTGTCTTCGGGCGCGGCGCTCGTCTGCTGCTCGGGCGCCTTCTGGCAGGCCGAGAGGCCCACCGTCAGGGCCAGCGCCAGGGTGGCCGTGGCCAGGGCTTTCATGAAGCGCATCGTGTCTCCTTTTCGTCCGCTCCCGTTCGGTCGCGTCCTAATAGATGAAGTGGTACGTGAACCCACCGAGGATCTTGAGCTGGTTCGTGTCGGAGACGAAGTTGTAGCGCACCTCGCCGAAGAGCGAGAAGTTCGGCATCACGTCGTTCCGGACGCCGCCGAGCATGGCGAGGCCGAGCTTCGTGTCCTTGATGTCCTGCGTGCTGGTGGCGAGCTTCACCCAGTTGAGTCCGAGGCCGCCGCCCGCGTACGGGACGATGCGGCTGTTCTGGAGCGGGAAGTCGACGGTGACGTCGGTGCCCAGGGAGAAGTCGCTCAGATCGTTTCCGCCGACGCCGACCTTCCAGTACTCGACCAGCGGGGAGAGGTGCACGTGGCGCACGAACTCGCCCGCGTCGATGTGGACTCCGAAGGCCGCGGTGCTGCTCGCGCCTTCCGGATCGACGAGCCCCAGACGCGCGCCGAGACCCTTGAAGCCGAGCGTCGCGGGTTGATCCGCGGCGGCGGCGAGCGCCGGACCGGCGGACCACGCGAGCACGCCGAGCCCCAGCACGGCCGCGGCCGACCACTTCCTCATCGTGTTCCCTCTCATCATGAATCCCCCTCCGTGGTTCCGTTTCGGCCAAAGCGTTGCCGGCGACAGAGCCCTGACGCTCCCGCCGGCAACGATATCTCAATAATCCTTTGCGGGACAACTAGAACCGGAACTTGAGGCCCCCATGCAGTCCGGCGCCGTTCATGTCCACCTCGTCGCGGACCGTGCCGCCGTAGACCGGATCGTAGAACTGGTCCTTCACCGTGCTCGCGTTCCAGAGCGCCTCGCCGTAGAGCGACACGTTCGGGGCCACCTCCATCGAGGCGCCGCCGAAGAACTGGGCGCCGAACCCGTCGTACTGATCGCGGAAGTCGTAGCCCTGCGCGTCGGTACCCTCGACGGTGAGCCACTCCCAGCCGATCCCCGCGCCGACGTACGGCTGGACCTTGGAGCCGGTCGGGAAGCGGACGCGCATGAAGCCCATCATCGGCACGAGGTCGGTCGTGACCGACGCGGTCTGGATCACGCGCTTCCCGGTGTTGCCCGCCGGGTCGGTGTACGTGCTGATGACCTCGGAGCCGCCGGTGGAGCGGTGATACCACGACACGCCGAGGCCGAGGTCGATCGGATCGTAGATCTCGGTGCCGACCGTTCCGTTGAAGTAGAAGCCGCTCCCCGGCTGGCTCGACGGATCGAACGTGCCGAGTCCGAGCGACGCGAAGTAGTGCGGCGTGTAGTCGTACGTGCGATACCGCTCCGGCCGGCGCCGGCGGATCGGGTGCTCGCTCGACGACGCGAACGCACCGCGGGAGAGGACCGTGCCGCTCGACGCGTCCGACGGCTCGAACCAAGCGCCGTCGGCGCCCGACGCGGTGGGCGTGAACGCCGCGCTCTGGAAGTCGAGCGGCGATCCCGCCGCGGCGGTCCGGGCCCCGCCGAGGGAGAATACGAGGACGAGCGCGGCGGCGGTGAGCCACCCCGCCGGGCAAGTACCGCGCCCGGCCGCCGGCCGTCCGGATTCGAATCGCAGCGTGGGATCCATGATGCCCTCCGTGGATGGGATTGGCGTGTTCACGCCCGGGGACATTGCAGCCGATGTGCCAGCCGCCCGATCGTTGTCGAATAAGGACTTAGCGGGTCGGATCGCGCCGGATCGCCTGCCGGAATGGCGCCCCGCGCACACCCTGTGTCCGGAGGTCCACACCGGACGCCGTTTGACCGCTTCCACATGGAACGGATAGAGTCCGCGCATGAAATGGTTGGTGCGCGGTCTCGTGCTGGGGCTCCTCGCCGCGCCGGCGATCCCTCAGCGGGCCCAGGCCGCGCCCGCCGAATTCCTCCCCACCAAGAGCCCGGCGTACGAGGAGATCGAGGCGCTCGCCGCCCGCGGACTCCTCGACTCGATCGCCGTCTTCACCCGACCGCTCGTCCGCGTGGACGTCGCGCGCGCGCTCCTGCGCGCGAAGCGGCTCCATCCCGGCGTCGAGAACGATCTCCACTATCGGCGCCTCGAGCGCGAGCTGGCACGCGAGCTGACCGACCTCGACGCGCCGCCCGCCACGCCCGAGACGGGCCCGCTGGTGGACACGGGCCCGCGCGAGCAGCGGTTCCGCGTCTCCGCCGGCGGACACCTCCGCGCCGACTACGACGAGAAGCGGGACGCCGCGCACTACATGATCCGGGACGAGTCCTCGGTGAACGCGCGGATCTCCCTCCAGCTATGGCCGTCGTTCGGGGCGTACGAGGACCTCGGGATCACGCGGATCCGTGGGCAGCGGGTCTTCATCGACGCGGTCGCGCTCCACACCGACCTCGAGTCGACGGTCTTCCGCGCCGAGCTGACGGGCCGCACCGGCCCGTTCACGGCGGCCCTCGGCTACGACACGTTCCGGTGGGGTCCGGGACAGCGCGGCACGCTCCTCCTCGCCGACGCCGCCGGCCCGATGGGATTCCTCATGTACACCGCCTCGCTCGGCGGCCGCGTGACCGGCACGGCGCTCTCGGCCCAGCTCTCGCGCGCCGATCACAGGTACATGGCCGCGCACCGCATCGAGGCCAGGGTCTCGCCGCGGGTGACGCTCGGCCTGGCCGAGGCGGTGCGCTACCGGAGCGACAACGTGGACCTGATCTACGCGTCGGGGCTCATCCCCTACGCGATCGTCGAGCGGATCCAGATCCGGGACGCGTCCACCGACTCGGTGCGCATCTTCGAGCGCGCGAACGTGATGGCGTCGCTCGACGCCTCGTGGCGCGTGACCGACGCGGCGACCGTCTACGGCGAGCTCCTGATCGACGACCTCGCCACCGAGAACAAGGACATGCCCGACCGGATCGCGTATCAGGCCGGCGTGCGGAGCGACCGACCCTGGGGCGCGCGTGCGATCCACCTCGGCGCCGAGTACACGCGCGTCTACAACTTCACGTACGCCGTGGAGTACGGGCAGAACTTCATCCACCGCGACCGGCCGCTCGGCTTCGCCCTCGGGCCCGACTCGAAGAACGTCTGGGTCACGGGAGCGCTCGACCTGAGCGAGGACTGGCAGCTCCGGGCGAGCGGCGACTTCACGAACCACGGCGCGGGACGTCTCGGCGACGCGTGGGATACGTGGATGGGGCCGGTCTCGAACGTGGGGCTCTCGGGGATCGTGGAGCGCACACGGGAGGTCTGGGCCGATGCGCGGTTCCTCCCGCGGGACGACGTCGACGTCTCGGTCGGCGTCGGCCACCGCACGATCCGGAACGAGCACAACGTCGAGGGCCGCGCGGTCGACGCGTGGCTGATGCGGCTCGCGATGGACCTCCGCTACTGACGGAGCCCCGCCCCTACATCATCCCCGCGTGGTGCGCGGCGCCGGCGCCGAAGATCGTGAGCCCGATCAGGGCGGCGGCCCAGAACGTCGCGGCGAGCACGATCACCCACCCGATCACGCAGACGAGGATCGCGCGGCCGGTGCTCGTGTAGTCGAGCGCCTGGCGCACCGCGACCACCATCGTCGCCAGCATCCAGAACCACGCGATCAGGTTGACGAGGCCGCCGAGGAACGGCAGGAATCCGACGACGCGGATCATCCCCGGGCCCGCGGCGAAGCCCGTGGTCCGGAGCAGCTCGCCGACGTCGGAGACCGTGTCCTTCGTCGGCAGGAGCTTCGTGCCGATGAGCCAGATGAGCGCGGCCCAGAGCACCCAGCCGAGGAGCGCGAAGATCGTGCCCCCGATCACCCCGGCGCCGCCCTTGCCCACGCCGCCGATTCCGGCGGCGACCGCCGACAGGACCACGACGAGCATCGCCTGCGCGTTCGCGGTCTTGTCGGCCTCGACCTCTTCGTACGTCGCGGCGTCGAGCTTCGCCGCGCCGATCACCCGCTGCGTCCAGGTAGCCATGGATTCCCCCCTTCCTTGGAGTGGATCGCGCTCCGATCCGCCGCCTGAGAACTACCCCGCCGCGGGGGCGCGTTTCAAGGGCTGAAAGACGCTCCGGTCGGGATCCTCGGCGCGCGAGGCGCGCGCGTGCGCCTCTTCCCAGAAGGCTTCCTGGGCCCGGAACGGCTTCCGGCGCCCGTCGCGCCTGCCGAGGGTGCCGTCGGCCTTCAGCTCCCGCGCCTTCACGTTGTCGGCGAAGAGGACGTCGAGGATCCCCGAGAGACGCTCGCGATGGTCGGCGTCGGCGACGGAGATCACCAGCTCGACCCGCCGGTCGAGGTTCCGCGGCATCCAGTCGGCGCTCCCGATCAGGACCTCGGGGTCGCCGCCGTTCCGGAACTCGAAGATCCGCGAGTGCTCGAGGAACCGGTCGACGACCGTGACGACGCGGATGTTGTCGGAGAGCCCGGGTACGCCGGGGCGGAGGAGGCAGGAGCCGCGGACGTTCAGGTCCACGCGCACGCCGGCCTTCGACGCCTCGTAGAGCGCGTCGACCAGCTTCACGTCCACGAGCGCGTTCATCTTCGCCCGGATCCGGCCGGGCTCCTCGGGCGTCGACTTGTCGATCTCGCGTCGGATGAGCGAGAGGAAGCGGGACCGGAGGCCGAGCGGCGCCATCGCGATCCGGCGCCACGCCAAAGGCTCCGACACGCCGGTCACCACGTTGAAGAAGCCGGTCAGGTCGGCGCAGAGATCCTCGTCGGCCGAGAGGAGGCTCAGGTCCGAGTACTCGAGGACGGTCCGCTCGTTGTAGTTCCCCGTGCCGACGTGCGCGTAGCGCTCGATGCCGTTCGCGCCGCGGCGGACGATCAGGAGCGCCTTCGCGTGCGTCTTGAGCCCGGCGAGCCCGTACAGCACCTGCGCGCCCGCGTCCTCGAGCCGCCGCGCCCATCCGACGTTCCGCTCCTCGTCGAACCGCGCCTGCAGCTCGACCAGCACCGTCACCTGCTTCCCGTTCTCGGCCGCGCGCTCGAGCGCGCGCACGATCTCCGACGTGGACGACGTCCGGTAGAGGATCTGCTTGATCGCGAGCACGGCGGGGTCCTCCGCCGCGAGGCGGAGGAGCCGGAGCACCGGCTCGAACGTCTCGTACGGATGGAAGAGGAGCCGCTCCCGCTCCACGATCGCGTCCCAGAGCGCCTCGCCGGGAGGGAGATCGGGCACGGCCTGCGGCGGCCACGCCTTCGCGCGCGGCGCGGGGAGCGAGGGGAGCCGCGCGAAGTCCATCAGGAACCGGAGGTCGAGCGGCGCCTGCGCGCGATAGACCTCGATCGGATCGAGGCCGAGGAGCCCGCGGACGCGCTCGGTCAGCGCCTCGCTCGCGCCGCGCTCGATCTCGAGCCGCACCGGATCGCCGTGCATGCGGTGGCGGAGCACCTGCCGGACCGCCTCCACCAGATCCTCCGCCTCCTGGTCGTCGGTCGCGAAGTCCGCGTCGCGGGTCACGCGGAACGCCGCGGCCTCGAGCACGTCGTATCCCTGGAAGAGATCGCCGAGCCGCTCCCGGACCACGTCCTCGATCAGGACGAACCGGGCGCCCGCACCCTGCGCCGAGCCGGCCGCACCGCCCCCCACCTGGATCCACCGGGCCGCGGGCCGCGGCATCTGGACGACGGCGAGCCGCTCCGCCTCCCCCGCGCGCCCGAGGCGCACGGCGAGGTGGATCGCGAGATTCGAGAGACGCGGGACCGGCATGTCCGGATGGATGGCGGCCGGCGTGAGGACCGGCAGGATCTCCTGTGCGAAGAGCCGGTCGAGGAAGGCGCGCTCGCGCGGCGCGAGATCGGCGCCTCCCACGAAGCGCACGCCCGACTCGCGGAGGAGCGGCTCGACATCGCGGACCCAGGCCGCGTTGGCCGCCTCGAAGAGCGCCCGCGCCGACTCGGCGATCGACTCCATCTGCTCGGCGGGAGTCCGGCCGGCGGCGGTCTTGTGCGCGACCCCGGCGCGGATCAGCTCGCGCACGCCCGCCACGCGGATCATGAAGAACTCGTCGAGATTGGAGATCGCGATCCCGAGGAAGCGCGCGCGCTCGAGGATCGGGCTCTCCGTGTCGAGCGCCTCCTCGAGCACGCGGAGGTCGAAGCCGAGCCACGTGAGGGCCCG
>JBLMXB010000025.1:0-34561 GCA_050257555.1 Hyphomicrobiales bacterium
GCCGAGCGCCTTCGCGTGCTCCTTGCCGTCCCGGATCCGCTGCACGCAGAACGTGCACTTCTCCATGACGCCCTTCGACCGGACGGTGACGTCGGGGTTCAGCACCAGGCGGAGCGACTTCTCCTGCACGTGGCTGTAGTCGAACCAGTTGAACCGCCGCACCTTGTACGGGCAGTTGTTCGAGCAGTACCGCGTGCCGACGCAGCGGTTGTAGATCTGCATGTTGAGGCCTTCGCTGGAGTGCGTCGTCGCGAGGACCGGGCAGACGGTCTCGCACGGCGCGTTCTCGCACTGCTGGCAGAGCATCGGCTGGTACGTCGAGTCGGGCGCGTCCGGCTCCCCGGAGTAGTAGCGGTCGATCCGGATCCACGCCATCTCGCGGCCCTGGATCACCAGGTCCTTGCCGACGACCGGCAGGTTGTTCTCGGCCTGGCACGCGATCATGCACGCGTTGCAGCCGATGCAGGCGTTCAGGTCGATCGCCATCCCCCACTTGTGGACGGGGAACGGATGGTGGCTCCACATGGTGATCGGCGCCTCGCCCCCCTCGTTCCCCGATTTCGGGTCGCGAAGGTACTCGGCGAGCGTCGTCTCGTAGATGATCGGGCGTCCCTCGGTGTGGTTGTGGCTCTGGACGCACGCGAGCCGCCCGCGGCGCCCCGAGCGCGAGATCCGCGCGCGGATCCCCGCGAGGCCGACGCGCCCGCCGGTCGCCTCCGCCAGCTGGAACGCGGAGACGCCGACGCGGTCGCCGACGCGTCCCGCCGCGCTCCGCCCGTAGCCGAGCGCGATCGCCGCGACGTCCGGATGGAGACCCGGCTGGATCATGACCGGGAGATCGAACGTCGTGTGGCCGACGTCGACCGTCACGATGTCGCTCCCCATGTCGGGCGAGTCCTCGGACTGATGGAGGCCCATCTTCTTCGCGCGCGCGGGCGCCAGGGCCACGTAGTTGTCCCAGCAGACCTTCGAGACGGGATCGGGCAGCTCCTGGAGCCAGGCGTTGTTCGCGCTCCGTCCGTCGTACAGGTTGACGGGGGCGTAGAGGACGAGCGAGAGGTCCTCGCTCCCGACCGTCGCGTCGGCCGCGGGGAGCGCGGCCAGCGAGCCCGACCGGAACGTGCGCGGGGAGACCGTCCCGTCGCCCGCGGGCGCGAGCACGCCCGTCCGGAGCGCCCCTTCCCAGAAGAGGTCGAAGGGGCCGGCGGCGTTCGCCTTCGGGTAGACCTCGGTGCGCCACCGCTCGCGCAGGTACTCGTGGTAGCTGCCGGCGGTCTCCGCCAGCGGGCCCTTCCCCACGTACCGGGCCCAGGCGAGCAGCGTGTCGTGGAACGACCGCGCGTCGCAGAGCGGCGCGATGGCGGGCTGCGTCAGGGAGAGGACGCCGGGGCGCGGCTCGTGGTCGTCCCACGACTCGAGGAAATGGGTTGCCGGGGCGACGGCGTCGCCGAGGCGGGCCGTCTCGTCGAGCCGGTCGGAGAGGCTCACGATCATCCCCACGCGCTTCGCGGCGTCGGCGAAGTTGACCGCCGACGGCAGGGAGTACGCGGGATTCGTGCCGTAGACGACGAGGAGCTTCACGTCGCCCGCGCGCATCCGCTCGACCAGGCCGAGCATCGCCTCCTCGGAGCCCATCGACTGGAGCGACGGGTTCCGGCCGTCGACCGTCATCCCCTCGTTCCCGAGCGCGGAGTTGAGCAGGTTCACGGCGAGCTGGAGCGGCACGGCGTGCGCCGCGGGCGCCGCCTGCGGTCCGGCCATCACGAGGCCGCGCCCGCGCGCCTGCCAGAGCTCGTCGGCCACCGCGCCGATCGTCCCCGGCTCGAGCCCGGCGTCGGCCTCGACCTTGTCGGCGCCGAACGGCTTGACCGCCGCCACCGCGGCCGCGTCGCCGGCCAGGGGCGAGCGGGGATCGCGGACGAGGATCTCGTTCGCGAGCGCCATCGCCACCGGATAGAGGTGCTCCGCCTTCACGAGCACGCGCCGGTCGGCGTTCGTGCCGGTGAGCGTCATGATCGGCTCGAACGCGATCACCCGCGACATCGACCCCGCCTCCGGCTTCCGGCGGGCGGCGAAGTCGCGCGCGAACTCGACCGGCGAGAGGAACGTGCCGAGCGGGTCGGCGCCCAGCGTCACCAGGACGTCGGCCCGGTCGAGCCGGTACCGCGGCACCAGGCGGTCGCCGTAGGAGAGCTCCTGCGCGCGCGCCGTCGCGTCCGCGGAGATCGCGTCGTAGACGACGTGCTCGGCAGACGGGAAGACGTCGAGGAACGCGCGGGTCAGGGACGCGGTCGTCGGGCTCGTCAGCGTGCCGGTCAGGAGCACCATCTTGCCGTTCCCGCCGGCGATCTCCTTGAGCGGGACGAGGACGCGCTTGTCGACGGCGCCCCACGTGGAGGCCGCCGCCTTGCCGGACCGGCGGTCGACGAGCGCGGGGCCGCGGAGCCGGTCGGGATCGTAGAGGTTCAGCACCGACGCCTGGCCGCGCGAGCAGAGGCCGCCGCGGTTCAGCGGATGGTCGGGGTTCCCCTCGAGCTTGATCGGGCGCCCCTCCCGGGTCTTGATCAGGATGCCGCAGGCGGCCGGGCACTCCTGGCACGTCGAGGCGTAGTAGACCGCGTTCCCCGGCGTCACCTCCTCCGGGGCGTGCACGTACGGGAGGATCTTCTCGACCGGCTTCCGGGCGCACCCGGCGGCGAGGAACGCGGCGCCGGCGCCCATCAGCTTCAGGAAGTCGCGGCGCGACGGCATCGTCACCGGGTCCTCGGGCGACGCGAAGAACTCGCGCCCCTTGAGCGCCTCGACGGACGGGGCGCCCTCGGCCTCGGCGAGCGTGGTCCAGTGCTTCGGGCGGTCTACATGTGACATGTATTGCACTCCGTCGGGCCTTGGTTCTGACGGTGGCAGGTCACGCACCAGCCCATCTTGAGCGAGGCGACCTGGCTCACCTCGTCCATCGTCTCCACCGGACCATGACATTTCTGACAGGTGAAGCCCTTCGCCACGTGCCAGCGATGGCTGAAGTAGACGTAGTCCGGAAGCCGGTAGACGCGAATCCACTGCACCGGCTTGTTCTCCTGATAGAGCTTCGTGATCTCCTGGATGGCCGGCCGGTCGGTCCGGGCCACGATGTGGCAGTTCATGCAGACGTTCATCGCGGGCACGGTGGCGTGGCGTGACCGCTCCGCGTTGGAATGGCAGTAGAGGCAGGGAATCTTGCGCGTCCCGGCGTGCAGCGTGTGGCTGAAGGCGATCGGCTGCTTGGGGGTATACCCCACGTTGCTGAACGCGTCGAAGAACGCCCACGCCCCCACGACCAAGAGCGCGAGAACGAGCAGGGGAAGGATCGCTTTCGAGCTGCGTTCGCTCACCGGTTCCGGCTATGCCTTCTTTGGTTTCGGGACGCGTGACGGGACGAGGCGATCAGCGAAAAAACTTTGTGAATCCTGTCACCAAGTGATGTCGAAGTCAAGCGACTTGATAAACGTAGTAGAGGCCGAAGAGGACGCTGAAGACCGCCGCGAAGCGGACCAGGTGCTTCTCGAGCGATCCGGCCCGCGCCGAGGCCAGGGCGAACGGCAGGGAGAGGAGGAGGCTCATCCCCATCATCCCCCCGACGGCTCCGAAGCCGAAGATCGCGATATAGAGGAGCCCGGCGACCGGGGAGGGAATGGTGGCGAGGACGAGGAGGGCCAGGGCACCGCTCCCGGCGAGCCCGTGGACGATGCCGACGAGGAACGGGCGCCGCGAGAACCGGTGCCGCACGTCGTGCGCGGTGCGCGAGATCGCCGCCCGGCGCTTCGCGCCGAGGAGGAGCGAGGTCGCGCCGAGGCCGATCAGCATGAACCCGATGCCCACTTCCATCGCGTGCCCGATCGGCTCCGGGACGGGCACGTGCGCCAGCACCACCACGAGCCCCACCGTGAAGAGCGCGAGGCAGTGCCCGAGTCCCCACGTGCCGCCGAGGACGGCGGAGCGGAGCGGATTCCGTTCCCGGCTCACGAGCGTGCTCATCGCGACCAGGTGATCGGGGTCGAGGGCGTGTCGGAGCCCGAGCGCGAACCCGAGGACGAGTGGCGGCGCGGCCGCGGCCGGAAGCGACATGCGCGGCAGGATACGCGAGCGGACGCAGGCGCGCCAACAGGAACCGACCCCCGGGACCGCCACGGCCCGGACTCGCGGCGGCGCCGCCCGCCGCTCCGGTTGCCGGTTCCCGCGGCGCTCTCTATACTCCGTCCGAGGTGACCTCCCCCACGATCGATCCCGCGACGCGCCGGCTCGACCTGCGCGCACCCGCCCCCGGCTCGGCGCTCGAAGGCGCGGAGCCGGCCGCGGGGGAGCTCGTCGCGCCCGCGCTGACGGGCCGGTCGCGCCCGCTCGTGCTCTCGGGCGGCCCGCCCGCGGCCGATCCCACGCCGGGTCTCGCGCTCTTCCACTGGACGACCCCCGAAGGGGAGACGATCTCCGCGAGCGGCGCCGTCGCGCGCTTCGAGGCGTCCGGTCCGGGACGCTTCGAGGCCGCGAAACGGTGGCTCGCCGCGCTCGCTTCGGTGGCCTCGATGGAGGAGGACGGCACCGAGGCGCCGCGTTTGATCGCGGTCGGCGGCTTTTCCTTCGCGACCGGCTCCGCCGGAGCCGCCGCGGGGCTCGGCGACGCCGCGTTCTTCGTCCCCGCGGTGGTGGATCACGCCGTCCCCGGACGTCCTCCGGTCCGCACGGTCTGGAAGCGGAGCGATCCCGAGGGGCCGCCGATCCCCCCGTTCCACGAGGGCGCGCCCGCGCCGCTCCACGCCTGGACGGAGACGGAGTGGACCGAGGCGGTGCGCGCGGCGCTCGACCGGATCGACGCGGGCGAGCTCGAGAAGGTGGTCCTGGCCCGCGCGGTCGAGGCGGGCGGCGTGGCACCGCTCGATCCCTGGTCGATCACGGCCCGCCTCCTCGAGGCGAACCCGCACTGCTATCGCTACCTCGTCCGACCCGGCGGCCGGGCGGCGTTCCTCGGCGCGAGCCCCGAGCGGCTCGTCTCGCTGCGCGAGGGCGCCGTCTCCTCCGACGCGGTCGCCGGCACCGCGCCCGGCGAGGCGCCCGCGCTCCTCTCGAGCGAGAAGGACCGGGCCGAGCACGCGTTCGTCGTGCGCCAGATCGTCGAAAGCCTTCGCCCGCTCTGCGCGTCGGTCGCGAGCGACGACGCCCCCTCGCTGCAGCGCCACCGCCACCTCGCGCACCTGAAGACGCGCGTCGGCGGCGAGGCGCTCCCCGGGACGCACGTGCTCGACCTCGTGGCGCGCGTGCATCCGACGCCGGCCGTGGCCGGCGAGCCGCGCGAGCCAGCGCTCGCGTTCCTCCGGGAGCGCGAGCCGGCCCACCGCGGCTGGTACGCGGGCCCCATCGGCTGGATGGACGCGACCGGAGACGGCGACTTCGCGGTCGGGATCCGCTCGGCGCTCGTGGACGGAACGCGCGCCCTCCTCTTCGCCGGCGCCGGCATCGTGCGCGGCTCCGACCCGGCCTCGGAATGGGCGGAGACCGACATGAAGCTGACGGTGCTGCGGGAAGCGATCGCCGATGCCGGGCGCTAGGACCCGACGCGCGCCGGCCCCGACGCGGAAGCGGAAGCCGGCGTCACCGGTCGCGCGCCGCGCCGCCGCGTCTCCGGGCGACGCGACCGCCCTCGCCAACCTCCGGTGGGCCGAGGCGTTCGTGGCCGCGCTCGTGGCCGGCGGCGTCCGCGACGTCGTGGTCTCCCCCGGCTCGCGCTCCACGCCGCTCGTGCTCGCGCTCGCCCGGTCGGCGCTCCGCGCGCACGTCGCGCTCGACGAGCGGGCCGGCGGCTACTTCGCGCTCGGCCTCGCGAGGGCCGCGCGGCGGCCCGTCGCGCTCGTCTGCACGTCGGGCACGGCCCCCGCGAACTACTTCCCCGCGATCCTCGAGGCGCGCCACGCCCGCGTGCCGCTCCTCGCCCTGACCGCCGACCGGCCGCCGGAGCTCCGCGGCGTCGGCGCCCCGCAGACGATCGACCAGATCGCGCTCTACGGCGGGGCCGTCCGCTGGTTCTGCGAGGCGGGCGACGCGTCGGACGCGCCGCGCCGGCTCGCGCACGTCGCCGCGGTCGGCGCGCGCGCCGTCGCGACCGCGTGGGGTCCCCCGGCGGGGCCGGTCCACGTGAACTTCCCGTTCCGGGAGCCGCTCGCGCCCGAGCCGGCGACGCTGGCGCGGACCGCGGCGCCGAAGCCGCGCGCCCCGCGCGGCGTGGCTCCCGAGGCGGGCGCGCCGTCCCGCCGCGCCGTCCAGCGGATCGCCCGCGCGCTCGCGTCCCGCGCGCGCGGGCTCATCCTCTGCGGACCCGACGACTTCGACGGCGCGTTCGCCGCGGCGGCGGCCGCGCTCGCGGAGGCGACCGGCTGGCCGATCCTCGCCGATCCCCTCTCCGGGCTCCGCTACGGTCCGCACGACCGCTCGCGCGTGCTCGGCGGGTACGACGCGTTCCTCCGCTTCCCCGCGCTCGCGGAGCGCCTCGCGCCGGACGCGGTCGTCCAGTTCGGCGCCGCCCTCACGTCGAAGGCGTTCCACGGCTACCTCGCGCGTCACGCGCCGCTCCACGTGCTGGTGGACGAAGGGGGCGAGTGGCGCGATCCCTCGCGCCGGGCGGCGGAGCGGATCACGGCCGATCCCGCCGCCACGGCCCGGGCGCTCGCGACGGCGCTCCGTCCGCTGACGGAGCCCGAGCTCGAGTGGGCCGACGCGTTCGGCCGCGCCGAGGCGGCCGCGCGCCGCGCGCTCGAGCGGCGCCGCGACGCGGAAGGTCCGGAGCCGACCGAGGGGGGGCTCTTCCCGGAGCTCTTCGAGGCGATGCCGGAGGGGGCGACGCTCTACGTCGGGAACAGCATGCCCGTCCGCGACCTCGACCTCCACGTGCCCGGCTCGGCGAAGCGCGTCCGGGTCCTCGGGAACCGGGGCGTGAGCGGGATCGACGGCGTCCTCTCGAGCGCGCTCGGCGCGAGCGCCGCCGGGGACGGGCCGGTCCTCGCCGTGATCGGCGACCTCTCGCTCCACCACGACCTGAACGCGATGGCGGCGCTCCGTGAGGGGCGCGCGGCCGCGACGATCGTGGTCGTGAACAACGACGGAGGCGGGATCTTCTCCTTCCTGCCCGTCGCGCGCCACGACCGGGAGGGATTCGAGCGCTTCTTCGGCACGCCGCACGGGCTCGACTTCGCACCCTTGGCCGCGCTCTACGGCGTCCCGCACGCGAGACCGGCGACGTGGGAGGCGCTCCGCGACGCGGTCGCGTCCTCGCTGGCCGAGCGCCGGAGCGCGCTCGTCGAGGTGCGGACCGAGCGCGCGCGGAACGCGGCGCTCCATCGCGAGGCGTCCGAGGCGATCGGGCGCGAGCTGGAGATGGAGGCGTGGTGAGCGGCGCGGACGCGAGCCGGGACGCGTCCCGCACGGCGGACGCGGCGGCCGGCACCGAGACGGTCCGCGGCCTCCGCTATCGCGTCCGCGAGCGCGGGCCGGCCGCGGCCCCGGCGGCCCCGGCGGCCCCGGCGGCGGTCCTCCTCCACGGCTTCTCCGGCTCCTCCGAGGACTGGGAGTCCGCGATGGACGCGATCGTGGCGGCGGGATTCCGCGCGCTCGCCGTCGACCTGCCGGGCCACGGCGCGACCGACCGCCCGGCGGCGCCGTCGCGCTACGCGATCGAGGAGACCGCGCTCGACCTCCTCGACCTGCTCGCGGCGCGCGGGATCGAGGCGGCCCACTGGATCGGCTACTCGATGGGCGGGCGCGTCGCGCTCTACGTGGCGGCGACCCGGCCCGACCGCGTGACCTCGCTCTGCCTCGAGAGCGCCTCCCCGGGCCTCGAGGCCGAATCGGCTCGCGCCGAGCGTCGCGCGGCCGACGAGCGGCTCGCGGCCGACCTCGAGGCGCGCGGGATCGCGTGGTTCGCCGACGCCTGGGCGGACCTTCCGATCTTCGCGACGCAGCGCGCGCTCCCCGCGGCGACGCGCGCCGCGGTTCGGGCGCGGCGCCTCGCCAACGACCCGGCGGGCCTCGCCGGGTCGCTCCGCGGCCTCGGCCAGGGCGCGCAGCCCTACCTGGGCGCGCGCCTCGGCGCGATCCGATGCCCCGCGCTCCTCGTCACGGGCGCGCGCGACGCCAAGTACACCGACCTGGCGGCCCGGATGGCCGCCGAGATCCCCCGCGGACGCCACGTCACGGTGCCCGGCGCGGGACACAACGTCCACCTGGAGGACTCGGCCGCGTTCGCGCGGGCGCTCCACGACCACCTCGCCCCCTTCGCGCCCGCGCCGCGCGACGCCGCGAGTCCCTCCCGAGCCTAGGAGCCACGACCGATGCCGACGACGCACGCGCTCGCCTGGAAGCAGGCGGGCACCTACACCGACATCCGCTACGAGAAGGCGGACGGGATCGCGAAGATCACCATCAACCGGCCCGAGGTGCGGAACGCGTTCCGCCCGCTCACGGTCCGCGAGATCGGCCACGCGCTCGAGATCGCGCGGGAGGATCCCGAGGTCGGCGTGATCGTGCTGACCGGCGAGGGGGACGAGGCGTTCTGCTCCGGCGGAGACCAGCGCGTGCGCGGCGATCAGGGCTACGTCGGCGACGACCACGTCCCGCGCCTCAACGTGCTCGACGTGCAGCGGCAGATCCGGACGCTCCCGAAGCCGGTGGTCGCGATGGTCGCGGGCTACGCGATCGGCGGCGGTCACGTGCTCCACGTCGTCTGCGATCTCACGATCGCGGCCGAGAACGCTCGCTTCGGCCAGACCGGCCCCAAGGTGGGGTCGTTCGACGGCGGCTACGGCTCGTCCTACCTCGCGCGGATCGTCGGGCAGAAGAAGGCCCGCGAGATCTGGTTCCTCTGCCGCCAGTACGACGCGCGCCAGGCGCTCGAGATGGGGCTCGTGAACGCGGTCGTCCCGCTCGAGCGCCTCGAGGAGGAGACCGTCGCCTGGTGCCGCGAAATGCTCGCCATGAGCCCGCTCGCGCTTCGCTGCGTGAAGGCGGCGATGAACGCCGACTGCGACGGCCAGACGGGACTCCAAGAGCTGGCTGGAAACGCGACGCTCCTCTACTACATGAGCGAGGAGGCGCAGGAGGGGCGGAACGCGTACCTCGAGCGGCGGAAGCCCGATTTCGGGAAGTTCCGCCGCCTGCCGTAGCCGCGTGGAGGTCGCCGCCCAGACGGGGGCCGCGCGTCCGACGAAGGCGCGCGCCTGGCTCCACGCCGCTCGAATCCCGACCCTGGCCGCCGCGGTCGTCCCGGTCGCGGTCGGCACCGCGGTCGCGGTGCGCCACGGCGTCTTTCGCGCCGGCCCCGCGCTGGCCGCGCTCGCGGGCGCGCTCCTGATCCAGATCGGGACGAACCTCGCGAACGACCTCTTCGACTACCGGAAGGGGGCCGACGCGGCGCACCGGCTCGGACCGCCGCGCGTGATCGTCGTCGGTTGGCTGTCGGCCTCCGAGGTGCGGACCGGGATGCTCCTCTGCTTCGCCATCGCGGCGCTCGCGGGCGTCTACCTCACGGCCGTCGCGGGGTGGCCGGTCGTCGCGATCGGCGTCGCCTCGATCGCGGCCGGGATCGGCTACACGGCCGGGCGGTGGGCGCTCGCGTACAACGCGCTGGGCGACGTCGCCGTCTTCCTCTTCTTCGGCCTCGTCGCCGTCGGCGGCACGTACTACGTGCAGGCGGGGCGCCTCGATCCGCTCGCCCTCTTCGCGGCGGTGCCGGTCGGCGCGCTCTGCACGGCGATCCTCGTCGTGAACAACGTGCGCGACCTCGACACCGACCGCGCCGCGGGCAAGCGGACCCTCTCGGTCGTGCTCGGGCGCTCCGGAACGCGCGCCGAGTTCGGCGCCCTCCTCGTCGTCGCGTTCTCGGTGGTGATCGGCCTCTGGATGCGCGGCCGGCTCTCGATCGGCGCGCTCCTCCCGCTCGCCACGCTCACGTTCGCCATCCGGACGTACCGCGTCGTCGCCACGCGCGAGGACGGCCCCTCCCTGAACCGCGCGCTCTTCGACACGGCGCGCCTCCACGTCTTCTTCGGGCTCCTCTTCGCGGCCGGGATCCTGATCCCATGAGCATCCGCGCGGTCCGGCTCCTTCCCTACTCGCTCCCGCTCCGCGAACCGTGGCCCACCGCGGAGGGAACCATCACCGAGCGGCACGGCTGCGTCATCGCCCTCGAGGACGAGCGGGGCCGGATCGGTTGCGGCGACACGGCGCCGCTCGCGGGATTCGGCCTCGAGACGATCGGCTCGAGCGTGCACGCGCTCCGGCTCGCGGCGCGCCGGCTGATCGGTCTCGCGCCGGAGCAGTACCGGGAGGCGGCGGCGAACCTCCCGTACCTGGCGCCGGTCGCGGCCTCCCCCGCCGCGCGCCACGCGATCGATCTCGCGCTCCACGACCTCGCGGCCCAGGAGGCGGGCGTGCCGATCGCGCGGCTCCTCGGCGGTCCCGGAGCGCTCGCGGTCGTCCCGGTGAACGCGGTGATCCCCGACGTCGAGCCGGACCGCGCCGCCGAACTCGCGCGGGAGGCGCTCGCGGCGGGAATCGCCGCCCTCAAGGTGAAGGTCGGCGGATCCCTGGCGGCGGATCTCGCCCGGGTCCGCGCGGTGCGCGAGGCCGCGGGTGCGGACGCCGCGATCCGGCTCGACGCGAACCAGGGGTGGGACGAGCGGACGGCGGTCGAGGCGCTGACCGCGCTCCGCGTCTACGAGATCGAGTACGTGGAGCAGCCGGTCCCGGCCGAGGCGATCGACGTGATGGCTCGGGTGAGGCGCGCGGCCGACGTGCCGGTCGCGGCCGACGAGTCGTTGCGGGACGCCGACGGAGCGCGGCGCGTCCTCGACCGGGACGCGGCCGACGTGTTGATCGTGAAGCCGATGGTCCTGGGCGGGCTCCACGCCGCGCGCGTCGTCTGCGACCTCGCCCGCGAGCGCGGCGCGGGCGTCGTCGTGACGGCGTTCGTCGAGAGCGCCGTCGGCCGGACCGGCGCGCTCCACCTCGCCGCATCGCTCGGCGCGACGGGCCGGGCGCACGGGCTCGCGACCGGTACCGCGCTCGCGCGCGATCTCGCGCCGGGCCCCGCCGTCGCGGGCGGCGCGATCGCCGTGCCGCCGGGGCCGGGCCTCGGCGTGCGGCCCGACGACGCGGCGCTCCGCGACGCGACGCCGGTGGAGACCGCGTGATCCAGCACGATCCGGTCCAGTTCTGGGCCGCGGCGCAGCCCGACCGCGTCGCGCTCCGGAGCGATCACTCGGCCTGGACGTACGCGCAGCTCGACCGCGCGATCTGGGCGACGGCCGACGCGCTCTACGGCCGCGGCCTCGGCGCGGGCGAGCACCTCGCGCTCGAATTCGCGCCCGAGGACGGGATCCACTTCGCCGTCACGCTCCACGCGCTCCATAGGATCGGGCTCCTCCCGGTCCTGGTCGGAACGACCGCGACGCCCGAGGAGCGGCAGGCGCTCCGCGAGCGCGCGCAGGTCGACTTCACGCTCTCTGCCGACGACCTCGTGCTCGAGCCGCCGACCGACGCGCCGCCCCCGAAGCCGAAGCGCGAGACGAAGCGTCGCGGGGCGCGCGGCGTCGCCGAGGCCTTCGTGGCCGGCGCGACCGGAGGCGCGGTCGGGGCCCGCGCGGGCCTGGGCGATCCGGCCGGGGAGCCCGCACCGCTCCTCGACAAGGACGGCGAGCCGATCCTCACGCGCCGGCTCGACGCCCCGGCCGCGATCGCGTTCACGTCGGGCACGTCGGGCGCGCCGCGCGCCGTGGCGCTCACGCACGGGAACCTCCTCTGGAGCGCGATCGGCTCGGCGCGGAACCTCGGCGTCCGCGCCGGCGACGTCTGGCTCTGCCCGATGCCGCTCCACCACGTCGGCGGGCTCTCGATCGTCACGCGCGCCGCGTCCTACGGCACGACGGCGCTCCTCCACGAGCGCTTCGACGCGGACCGCGTGAACGAGGCGATCGACCGGGACGGCGTGACGCTCCTCTCGCTCGTCCCGACGATGCTCGCGCGGCTCCTCGAGGCACGCGGGGGGCGCCCGTTCCCGCCGCCGCTCCGCGCCGCGCTGATCGGCGGCGGGCCGATCCCCGCGGCGCTGCTCGAGGAGGCGGCGGCGCTCGGGCTCCGCGCGCTCCCGACGTACGGGCTCACCGAGGCCGCGTCACAGGTGACGACGCTCCCGCTCTCCGAGTGGCCCCGCGGCCTCGCGACGGCGGGGCGGCCGCTCCCCTTCACGCGCGTGGAGATCCGGCGCGAGGACGGGCGCCTCGCCGTGCGCGGCGAGGAGGGGGAGATCGTGGTGCGCGGCCCGACCGTGATGGCGGGCTATCTCGGCGATCCCGAGGCGACCGTCGAGGCGCTCGAGGGGCGCTGGCTCCGCACCGGCGACGTCGGCGCGTGGGACGACGAGGGCCGGCTCCTCGTGCTCGATCGCCGCGTCGACCGCATCGTGACGGGCGGGGAGAACGTCTCGCCGCAGGAGGTGGAGCGCGTCCTCCTCGCGCACCCTGCCGTGCGGGGCGCTTGCGTCGTGGCGCTCCCGTCCAGCGAGTGGGGCCAGGAGGTGGCGGCGGCGGTCGAGTGGAAGCCGGGGGCGGCCGCGACGCTCGAGGAGCTGCGCGCGCACGCCGCCGCGACGCTCTCGGGGTTCAAGCTGCCGCGCCGCCTCATGGCGGTCTCGGCCCTCCCGCGGACCGCGTCGGGGAAGCTACTTCGGCGGGTGGTGCGCGAGCGGTTCCTCGACGAGGTGGCGAAGCAGAAACATCCGTAGGTCCTCGGGGATCGGCGTCGGCTTCATGGTGCCGCGATCGACGAACGCGTGCACGGTCAGGACCTCCGCCCGGAGGTCCCCTTCCCCGCCCGGCCCGGTCACGCGGTGCGCGAGCCGGAAGGACGCGCGCCCCACGCGCGTGACGTCGACCCGCACGTCGATCGTCTCGCCGTGACGGATCACGCGCCGGTAGTCGGCCTCCGCGTGGACGATCGGGATCAGGAAGGGCGCGCCGGAGAAGATCCACGCGCGATCGACGCCCGCCTCGCTCCAGAACCGCTCGTACGCCTGATGCGCGTAGTCGAAGATCCGCCCGAAGAAGAGGACCCCCGCCGCGTCCACGTCCTGGAACCGGGCGTCGATCGACGTCCGAACGCTCACGACGCGCTCCCGTCCGGGGTCGTGCCGACGTAGACGTACGCCACGCCCCCCGTGAGCGCGCGCTGCGCCACCGAGGCGAACGCGCCGGTCGCGCGCATCGTCTCCGTGAAGTGGTCGCCGGCCGGGAACGAAGACGCCGTCCGGTCGAGGTACTCGTACGCGGATCGCTGCCCGCTCACCCAGCCGCCGACCCGCGGGAGCACGGCACGGCTGTAGACGCGGAACAGGGGTCCGAAGACGGTACCGCCCGGCTGGCCGAACTCGAGCACGACCACGCGGCCGCCCGGTCGCACGACGCGCGCCATCTCGCGGAGCCCGCGCGCCGGGTCCTCGACGTTCCGGATCCCGAACGCGATCGACGCGACGTCGAATGCGCCGTCCGGATACGGGAGCGCGAGCACGTCGGCCACCTCGAAGCGCACCGGGAGCCCCGCGCGCGCCGCCTTTCCGGGCGCGACCGCGAGCATCTCCTCGCAGAAGTCGGTGCCGACCACGTCGCCCGTCTCGCCGACCGCCCGGCGGAACGCGAGCGCGAGGTCGCCGGTGCCCGTCGCGCAGTCGAGCACGCGGTCGCCGGGACCGGCGCCGCTCAACCGGACCGCGGCGCGGCGCCACCCATGGTGCATGCCGAACGAGAGGATCTGGTTCACGCGGTCGTACGACCGCGCGACCGAGGCGAACATCGAGCGGACTTCCGCGGAGGCGGGCATGCGCGGAGTGTACCATCCGCCAGCGACCGTCTCGACCGCTGGCGACCGTCTCCACCGCCGGTCCGGTTCCACCGCCGGCTTCCCCGACGGCCCGGCCGCTTTGACCGCCCGGCCGCGCCGGGGTAGACTGGACGCATGCCGATCATCTCGATGAAGCGGGACGGGGCCACCGCGTCGGACGATCGCCCCCGCCGCCGCTCGACCGCGGTCCGGGTCGGCGGCGTCACGATCGGCGGGGGCCGTCCGGTCGTCGTCCAGTCGATGACGAACACCGATACGGGCGACGCGGCGGCCACCGCGGCGCAGGTGATCGCGCTCGCGGGCGCCGGCTCCGAGCTGGTGCGGGTGACCGTGAACACGCCGGAAGCCGCGAAGGCCGTGCCCGAGATCGTCCGCCGGACGCGCGACGCCGGCCACACGACCCCGATCGTCGGCGACTTCCACTTCAGCGGCCATCTCCTCCTGACCGAGTTCCCCGACTGCGCGCGCGCGCTCGACAAGTACCGGATCAACCCCGGAAACGTCGGCCAGGGCGAGCGGCACGACGAGCACTTCAAGCGGATCATCGAGGTGGCCGTAGCGCACGGAAAGCCGGTCCGGATCGGCGTGAACTGGGGCTCCCTCGACCGGGAGCTCCTGACCGCGCTCATGGACGAGAACGCGCGGAGCAGGACGCCGAAGCCCGATCGGGACGTGACCCTCGACGCGATGTTCCAGAGCGCCTTCCGCTCGGCCGCGCTCGCCGAGTCGTTCGGCCAGCCGCACGACGCGATCGTCCTATCCGCCAAGGTGTCGGGGGTGCGCGACCTGATCGACGTGTACCGCCGCCTGGGCGCCGAGACCGACTACGCGCTCCACCTCGGCCTGACCGAGGCCGGCATGGGCACGAAGGGCGTCGTCTCCTCGACCGCGGGGCTCTCCGTGCTCCTGCTCGAAGGGATCGGCGACACGATCCGCGTCAGCCTCACCCCGACGCCCGGCGGCGACCGGCGCGAGGAGGTGCGCGTCTGCCAGCAGATCCTCCAGTCGCTCGACATCCGCCACTTCACGCCGCAGGTGACGTCGTGCCCCGGCTGCGGGCGGACGACCTCCTCCTTCTTCCAGGAGCTGGCGGAGCGGGTGAACGAGCGGATCGTCGCGCGGATGCCCGCGTGGCGGAGCGACTATCCCGGCGTCGAGGAGCTGCGCGTCGCGGTGATGGGCTGCGTGGTGAACGGACCGGGCGAGTCGCGCCACGCCCACATCGGCATCTCGCTCCCGGGAACGGGCGAAAACCCGAAGGCGCCGGTCTACGTGGACGGCGCGCTCAAGACGACGCTCAAGGGACCGCGCATCGCCGAGGACTTCCTGGCGCTCGTCGAGGAATACGTCGCGACCCGCTACCGTCGCGCCTGATCCCTAGCGGACCTTCCGCGCCGGCCTCCAGCGGATCGGCGCCGGCTCCTCTTCCGCTTCCGCGATCCAATTGAACGCCCCCTCGCGCGTGCGCGCGACGGCCGCCGCTTCGGCGTCCCGCCTCAGATCGGTGACGTAGAGCCGGTAGCGGTGGACGAACCAGGCCGTGATCGCGATCTCGAGATAGACGACGCCGAGGAGGAGCGGGTGGATCCGGGCGAGCACCAGGATCGAGACGGAGAGGACGAGCCCGTAGACCGACTCGATGAAGGCCGGTCCGCCGAACGCGCCCCAGCGCGGCGTGTCGTGACCCTGCTCGAGGCGCATCGCGACGCTCCGGAGGAGGAGGTGGAGGACGATCGCGAAGGTCGCGATCATCAGCTCCAGGCCGGCGCGGAGGGCCGGGTGGTAGTCGAGGTCGATCGGTCGCGGCCCGAGGCGGAACACGAGCGCCGGGCCGACGTACGCGAGGATCGACGCCGCGAGATGGAAGACGATCCGGTACGCGCGCGCCCCCTTGAGGAGGCCGGCCAGCGTCACGGAGAACGCGATCACGAGGACGAGCGCCGCGGGCGAGAGGAGGAACATCCCCGCGAGGAAGAAGGCCGGCGCCAGCGAGTACGCCACGAGCGTGCGGTTCCGCCCCGGGACGATCAGCGGCCAGATGAGGAGCGTGCCCGTGCTCGCCGCGAAGAGCGCCGCGAGCGGCCAGATCGGACCCGATCCCGATGTCTCGTGACCGGCCAGCGCCGCCAGGAGCAGGCTCGCCACGGCCAGGGACATCCGGAAGACGAAGAGCTGCGCGTAGCGCTTGTGGTCCAGGGTCTTCCACCTCCTCGGGGGCGGATGCACCCCGTCGGGGGAATTATCGGCTTCCGATGCCCTCTTCTTTAGGGTATAACTCGTCTACGGAACGCCACTTAGACGCGCCCGGCGGGCCTCCTCCCGGCGGGGCGCGGGAAAGGAGACCATGGCGCCGCTCCTGACCGGCTTCTCCGCCTTCACGTCCGTCTCGTCCATCCTCCTGATCCTCTTCTACCTCTTCAGCCACGCCGACCACCTCGCGTTCCGCATCGTCGCGTGCATGCTGCTCCTCGATCAGGGAATCGTGACGCTCCTCTATCTCCGGCTCCCGGTCACCGTGCCGCCGCTCCGCTTCGCGATCCGCCTGGGCGGCGGCGGCGTGCTCGTCGCCGGGCTCCTCCTCCTCACGTGGAACGCGCTCGGCCGCGCAGGGGGGCCCGATCCGACCATCGTCGCGCTCAGCATCGCGATGATCGCGATGGGACTCCTGACCCTGCGTCCCCTTCCCGAACTGGGTCCGCCCGAATCTCGCTAAAGCCGTTCCCCCGCCCCGCCGATGATTGGATGTCGCGCGCCGCGGCGGCCGTCTCGTCGCGAGCGCGCCGGCGTCGCGCGCGTCGCGCGGCGTCGAATCCCGACGCTCAGGCATAGGGGGGCGGTGCATGCATCAGGCAAGACCGGAAGCGAATGACGTGACGGAGCGGCTCGAGCGACTCGAGCGTCAGAATCGGACGATGCGGGTCGCGGGATCGATCGCGGTGCTGGGCGCTGCCGCGGCGCTCCTCCTCGGCGTGGCCGCGCCGAACAAGACGGTGGAAGCGAACATGGTGCTCATCAAGGACGCGACGGGCACGACCCGGATGATCCTCGGCATGGCCGACGACGGCCCCGCGATCACGATGCTCGACGAAAGGGGCCGCCTGCGCGCGAACATCGGAGTGACCAAGGACGGTCCGGAGCTCGACTTCCTCGACAGCACGGAGAACCCGCGCGTCATGATCCTGGTGGACGGGAAGCAGGTTCCGAAGTTCAACATGGTGGACGACAAGGGAACGCAGGTGTCGTTCCGCCCGTAGACCGGACCGGAGCGCGCGGCCGGGACGCCGCGCGCTCCCCCTTCGGCTTCACCCCCCCGCTCGCGTCTCTTCACCCCGCGCCATCCAGTACGCCTCCGCCTCCGCCATCCCCTCCTCGTACGTGCGCTTCGGCGCGTGGCCGAGCTCGTTCCGGATGCGGCTCCCGTCGAAGCGCGTCGTGCTGTATCCGCCCGGCGGGACCTCCTCGCGCGGCACCACGTCGAGCGGCGCCGTGCCGAACCAGGAGCGGACGCGGTCGGTGTACGCGCGCCACGTGACGTGGCCGTCCACGAGCGTGTAGATCCGCCCGATCGCGCGGTCGTCCGCCATCGCGAGGAGGATCGCGTCCACGACGTCGTCGACGTGGACCCACGGGATCGTGTCGCCGCCGTCGATCCGGATCTTCACGTCGCGACTCCGGATACGCTCGGGCACCCGGACCGCCCACGTGGACGTGGGGTGGGCGCCGAGCACGGCGCCGGGCCGGAGGATCACGGCGGGGAGCCCGCGCGCGATCGCGTCGAGCACGACCCGGTCCCCTTCCGCCTTCGTGACGCCGTACGGCTCCCCGCTCGTCTTGACCGGGGTCGACTCGTCGGCCCGGTCGAGGCCGGCCGCGGCGTAGACCGATACGGTCGAGATCTGGACGAACCGCCGAACGCCCGCGGCGCGGGCCGCCTCGACCATGGCCCGCGTGCCGTCCGCGTTCACGCGGCGCACCGCCTCGAGGTCGGGGCCCGCCGTGGCGGCCGCGTGCACGACGTACTGGACGCCGCGCGCCGCGGGGCCGGCGACCTCGGGCAGCACGAAGTCGCCGACGATCTCTTCCACGAGGGGCGATCCGTGCCCCGCGGCGGTGCCCGCGCGGCGCACGATCGCGCGGACCGGCCTCCCGAGGGAGACGAGGCGCAGGATCAGGCGGCTTCCGATGAATCCGTTCCCGCCGGTGACGAGAACGGGCGGCGTGGCGGGGCGATCGGCTTCGCTCATGGCACGGCTCCTCGGGGTCCGGCGGCGCGTTGCGGGTCGGCGACTGCGTGGAGCATGGACGCTCGGGCGGGTGAACCGGAAGCCCAAATCGTGCACAATGTTCCCCCCAGCCGGCGGCGATCGAGGCTCGTGGCGGTGGACCCTACGGGAGGACGCGGTATGAACGGCGGGACGAAGGCGGTTGGCGGCGCGGACACGGTGCGGTCGCTGGGGCTCCTGGTGCTCCGGGTGGGGGTCGCCGGGCTCCTCCTCTCCGGGCACGGCTGGTCGAAGCTGATGCACTTCTCCCAGCGGGCCGCGACGTTCTCCGACCCGATCGGGCTCGGCCCCCAGCTCGGCTTCACGCTCGTCGTCTTCGCCGAGGTCTTCTGCTCCGCGGGGATCATCCTGGGGCTCTGCACCCGACTCGCCACGATCCCGCAGATCATCTTCTTCTGCGTCGCCGCGTTCGTGCAGCACGGCCACGACCCGTGGTCGAAGCGCGAGCTGCCGATGCTCTTCCTGGTGCCGGTGGTGACGCTCCTGATCACGGGCGCGGGACGGTACTCGCTCGACGCCCTGATCTCCGCCTGGTGGCGCGGGCGGCGCCGCGCGTCGGCGAGCCCGGAGCGGCGGGCTTCAGTCTCGTAGCAGGTATTCGACGGTGGTGACGACGCGGACGATCTTGTAGAGCTGGGAGGCCTCGGAGACGCCGGCGGCGCCCTCGCCGGAGGCGTCGCGCGGCAGGATCTGGAAGACGCCCTGGTTGGCGCGGTGGATGCCGCCGAGCCGGCTCCGCGAATCCTTCGCGAACTGCTCGGCCGCCTTCCGCGCCTCGGCCGTCGCCTGCGCGATCATCTCGGGCTTGATGTCGTTCAGCTTCCGGAAGACGTACGATGGGCCGCCCGGCCCCCACTCCGGACCCGACGAGAGCACGACGCCGGCGTTCACGAGCGCGCCCACCTTCTGGCTCGCTTCCTTCACGCGGTCCGGCTCCATCGAGCGCACCATCACCGTCTGCTGGATGATGAACCGGGGGCCCGTGCGGTTCGGCGGATTGTAGGGGTTCGCCTGGACGTCGGTGACCTTGAGTCCCTGGAGCTCGACCTCCATCGAGTCGATGCCGTTGTCGAGGAGGAACGCCGTGACCTTCGAGACGTTCTGGTTGATCCGGGTCTGCGCGCGCGCGAGATCGTCGTCCGCGACCGCGAGCTGGATCGGCCAGAGCGCGAGGTCGGCCTTCACCTCCCGCTCCGCGACCCCCTTCACGGTCACGAACCGGTCGGCGGTGCGGATGCTCGTGAGCCCGTTCGCCACGAACCAGCCGGCGAGCGCGATCGAGACGGCCACCAGGAGAAGGCCGAACCCGAGTCGGGGCGGCCGGTGCGCGACGTCGTTCATGCCCGGGATTCTACGGGGTTTGCGGTCGGCGGCAAGCCGGGAGTTCCGTGAACGAAAGGGGCGGCGGGGCGAGCCCTACCGCAATGTCCCGGCGAGCGGGACGCGGCGTGGGGTATATTGAGGAAACGGAACCCCTCGACGGTCCCGAACCCAGGAAAGGAGATCGCCATGAGGAAGCGGATTCTCGCGTTCGCCCTCGCGCTGGGGATCGCCGCGCTGCTCGGCGGCTGCGCGGTGACGTATAGCGATCGTTCCCCGGAGCCGTATCCCTACGGCGCCGCGGACTACGGATACTTCTACGACGCGCTCGCGCCGTACGGCGCCTGGTACGACGTCGAACCCTACGGCTGGGTCTGGACGCCGTACGACGTGCCGGTCGGGTGGCGCCCGTACACGTACGGCCACTGGATCTACACCTCGTACGGATGGACCTGGGCCTCGGACGATCCATGGGGCTGGGCCCCGTATCACTACGGCCGCTGGACCTGGGACGCCTATTACGGATGGATTTGGGTTCCCGGCGACGTCTGGGCGCCGGCCTGGGTCGCGTGGCGCTACGGCGACGGCTGGGTCGGATGGGCGCCGCTCCCGCCGCAGGTCGGATGGAACGTCAGCGTCGGGCTCAACTACGGCTCGTACGACATCGACCGCGACCTGAGCCAGTACCGATGGTCGTTCTGCCGCTCGTCCGACTTCACGTCGACGAAGCTCCGCACGGTCGTGGTGCCGCGGAGCCGGAACGTCACGCTCCTGCGCACGACCCGCGACGTGACCGACTACGGGCTCATCGACGGTCGTCCCGCGGAGCGGGGATTCACGCCCTCGATCCTGGAGCGGGATCTCAAGCGGAAGTTCACGAGGTACGACATCGCCGACGCGCCGGCGGTCGGGCGCGACCGCGCCGCCGTCATCCGCGGAAACGTGGTGGAGATGTATCGCCCGGTCATCCGCGGCGGCGCGCCTTCGGGGAATCGCGCGCGTCCCGACGCGCAGAACCGCCCCAGCGAGCAGCAGCGCCTCGACGAGCGGAGCAAGGCCCGCACCGAGCGCCAGCGTCAACGGGCCGAGGAGCAGGCGCGCCAGGGCGCCGGGAGCCAGATCGAGTCTCCTGGCGTGCAGCGCCAGCGGCCGAACGTGGAGTCGCCGCCGCCCGGCAAGGCGGACGTCACGCCTCCCTCGCCGCCGCCCGCCGACACGAAGGCGGATCTCGAGCGCCGGCAGGCCGAGCAGCGCGATCTCGAGACCCGGATCCGGGAGCAGCGGCAGGAACTGAAGCAGGAGCAGCAGAAGGAGCTGAAGAATCCGCCTCCGGGCGTCTCGCGCGAGGAGCTGCAGCGCCGCCACCAGGAGGAGCAGCAGGCGCAGCAGGAAGTCGAGAAGCGCGATCGCGAGGCGTTGAAGAATCGCGAAGAGCTGCAGCGTCAATGGCGCCAGCAGCAGGAGCAGGCTCGGCAGGAGCGCCAGCAGGAGCAGCAGCAACAGCGGCAGGAACAGCAGCAACAGAAACAGCAGGAGCAGAGGGACCGCCAGCAGCAGATGCAACAGCAGCGCGAGCAGAAACAGCAGGAGCGCGACCAGCGGGATCGGAATCAGAACCAGGATCAGGGACAGGACGGAGGGCAGTCGCGCTCGCGTTGATCCCACGTTCCTGAGCCGGGCGCCGTATCAGGACGCGGCACCCGACGTATCGTCCCCATACGCTTCCCGGGCCCCGCGGAGATCCGAACCGGAGATCCGCGGGGCCCAACCATTCCCGCCGCAATCGCTTCCCGCGCACGCGCCGGACCGCCGTCACCGTGGCACCGAGAATGCACGGAACGCCGCTGGAATTCGCATCCATCGCCGTCGACGTCCGTCGGGAGGCCGGGGTTCGCCCCGGATGCCGCCATGTTCGATCGAAGGTTCGCCCTCGCCGCGCTCGCCGCGATCCCGCTCGCGCTCGACGCGCTCCTGCCGATCCATCCGCCGCTCGCGCGCGCCCGCTCGGGTGCGACCGCGGAGCCCGATTCGCTTCGCGTCCTCGACACGGGAGAAGGCATCCCGGTCGTCCTGATTCCGGGGATCGCCGGGGGCGCGTTCGGCTTTCGCGCCGTCGCGGATTCTCTGCAGCGCGCCGGGTATCGAGTGCTGACGGTCGAGCCGCTCGGCATGGGCGGCTCGTCGCGTCCGAAGCGCGCCGACTATTCGCTGGCCGCGCAGGGAGACCGGATCGCCGCCGCGCTCGACGGGCGTGACGTCGGGGACGCGGTGCTGGTCGGACACAGCGTCGGGGCCGCGATCGCGATGCGGATCGCGCTCCGCCGGCCCGACCTCGTGCGCGCGGTCGTGGCGATCGAGGGCGGCGCGCAGGAAGCCGCCGCGACGCCGGGGCTCAGGCGCGCGATGAAGTTCGCCAAGGTGATCAAGATCTTCGGATCGGCGGGTGGGCTCCGGAAGCGGATCCGGAACCAGCTGATCCAATCGTCGGCCGACGCGTCGTGGGTGACCGACGTCCTGGTCGACGAATACGCCGGGCCGGTCACGGCCGACTGGAGGCGATCGATCGACGTGCTCGCGGGGATGGCCCGATCGCGCGAGCCCGACTCCCTCGCGCCGCACCTCACGGAGGTCGAGTGCCCGGTGGAGATCGTGATCGGCGAGGTGCCGCACTCGGGCGCCGTCCCCGCGGAAGAGCTGGCGCGCCTTGTCGCCCGGATCCCGCGCGTCGCCGTGACGCGCGTCCCGGGCGCCGGGCATTTCATTCAGGAGGAGCGCCCCGGCGCGGTGGTCGCCGCGGTGGAGCGGGCCTCGGATCGGATCACGACGGACGCGCCGGATGGGGCGATGAACATGTGCGTCCACATGGCGCCCACGAGTCCCGCGCCGTGATGCGCGAGGTCGTGTTGCTGGATGTCCGCGTAGGGACGCGCCCCCGTCCTCTCACGGCTTGGCGGCGGCGGAGCCCTCTTTCTTGAACGCTTCGATCGCCGCTTCCAGCTCGCCGGTCTCGAAGACGCGGTCGCGGCTCTTCGCGAGACGGAACAAATGCTCCACGAGGGCTCGGGCGGGCGCGTACCCGTGCTGTTCCAGCCAATAGACGACGTTCGATTCGCCGGACATCGGCCCGACCTCGATCACTTGCGTCAGGCCGAGCATGCCGGCGGGGATGCTCGAATAGACGCGGTCCGCGAGGTCCGAATCCCCCTTCTTCTTCGCCTTGATGACCGCGGCCGCGTGGACCCCCGTCGCGGTCCGGAACGCGTCGCGTCCGAAGGCGGGATAGTTGGGCGGGATCGGCACGCCGCACGCCTTCGAGACGAGGGCGCAGTAGTCGGGGAGCGCGGTCAGGTCGGCGTCGAGCCATCCCAGGAGCTTGAGATTGATCAGGAGCAGATCGAGTGGCGTGTTCCCCACGCGCTCGCCGATCCCCAGGATCGTGCCGTGCGCGCGGTCCACGCCCGCGGCGTAGGCGGCGAGCGCGTTGGCGAGGCAGAGACCGCGGTCCCGGTGCCCGTGGAAATCGATGGGGATCGTCTCCCCCGTGTCGGCGATCACGGAGCGGACGAACCGCACGAGTCGCCCGAGGCCTTGCGGCGTCGCGTACCCCACGGTATCGGCGAGGCAGATCCTGCGAGCGCCGCAGCGGATGGCGGTCGCATAGATCTGGCGGAGCATTTCCGGGTTGGCGCGCGTGGTGTCCTCGGTCACGAACATGACCTCGAGGCCCTGGTCCACCGCGAACGTCACGGCCTCTTCGGTCGTGCGCAGCAGCCGATCCAGGTCCCACCCTTCGGCGTAATGTCGAATCGGGCTCGACCCGAGAAACGTCGCCGCATGGATCGGGAGTCCGGTCTTCTGCACGATGTCGACGATCGGCTGGATGTCCGCCTTGTGGGTCCGCGCCGCGCAGTAGGGCTCCATCGGCAGCTTCGCGGCGACCATCTCGCGCGCCAGCGCGGTCACCGATGCCTGGACACGCGGGCCCGCGCCCGGGAGCCCCAGGTCGACGCCGTGCACCCCGAGGCGCGCCTGGAGGTGGAGCATCTCGATCTTCTGCGCGATCGTGGGATCCGATACGGAAGGGCACTGCAGGCCGTCGCGCAGCGTCTCGTCCGCGACCTCGACGGCGCCCGCCGGATGGTCGCCGGGCTCCTCCCCGTGGTTCCATTCGTAGATCAGGTCGGAAGCGTCGGGTTCGGTCATGGCATCCCCTCGGGAGGCGGCGATCCGGCGCGCCAGGGCGCGGACGCCGCCCTCACAGGCGACAAACGGCCGTGCCGGGGCCCTCCGCGTGGGGCGGCACCTTCCCCAGGGCCCGCAGCACCTTTTCGGGTGTGATCGGCAGGTCGGTGATTCGGACCCCGATCGCGTTCGCGACGGCGTTCGCCACCGCCCCCATCACCGGCAGCGACGCGCCCTCGCCCACTTCCTTCGCTCCGAACGGACCGCCCGGATCGTAGGACTTCACGACGAACGAATGGATCCGAGGCGTGTCCGGCGCCGTCGGAATCAGGTAGTCGTGCAGGTTCGGGTTCACGACGCGTCCGTCCTTCTGCACGACTTCCTCCCAGAGGCTCTCTCCCATTCCCATGACGAGGGATCCTTCCACCTGTCCGTGGAGTGCCATGGGATTGATGACCGTTCCGCAGTCGTGCGCATCGTAGAAATCGGTCACCCGCACGGTACCGGTGTCGGGGTCGACCTCGACTTCGGCGACCTGGGCGCAGAAGGAGTACGCGGGAGACGTTCCGATCGCGGCGCCCTTGAACTTCCCGCCGAGAGGCGGCGGCGCGTACTCGCCCTTGCCGACGATCGGGCCCCGTCTGCCGAACGCGAGCGCCGCCGCATCGCGGATCGGCCGCGTGCGGCCGCCGTCGGGCGAGCGAAAGACGCCGTCGCGGAAGACGAGATCCTCGGCTGCGACCCCCCACTCCTCGGCGACGACCTCGGCCACCGCGCGCCTCGCGTTCGCCGCCGCGTCGCGGACAGCGTTTCCCGCGAAGTACGTGATCCGGGACGCGTAGGCGCCGAGGTCCGTCGGCGTGACGGCGGAGTCGCTCGAGACGATGCTCACGTCCTCGTAGCGCATGCCGAGCTCTTCGGCCGCCATCTGGCAGAGCACCGTGTCCGAGCCCTGCCCGATGTCGGGCGCCCCGGCGAACACGGTCGCCGACGAGCCGTCCTCGCTCATGCGGACGATCGCCGAAGAGTGCGGGAACGAGCTGCGATAGATGGGATACCCGGCGCCGGAGATGAAGCAGCCGCAGGAGACACCGATTCCCTTCCCGAACGGGAGCTTCCCGCGCTTCTCCTTCCAGCCGGAGCGCGTCTCCACCAGGTCGAGGCAGGAGGAGAACTCGCACGACGTGATCTGAAAGTCGTTCGCGGTGACGTCGTTCGGTTGGAGCGCGTTCCGCCGCCGCAGCTCGATCGGGTCGATCCCGAGATCGGCCGCGAGGAGGTCGAGTTGGCTCTCGAAGGCGAACCGCGGCTGCGGCGTGCCGTTCCCCCGCATGGCGCCGCAGGCGGGGAGGTTCGTGTAGATCCGCTTCCCGTCGAAGCGGAAGTTCGGCAGCCGGTAGGGCGTCGTGAGCATGACGCCGGAGTAGTAGGCGGTGATGATGCCGAAGCTCGTGTAGGCGCCCCCGTCGAGGAGGATGTCCGCGTGGACGCCGAGGAGGGTGCCGTCCTTCCGCACGCCGGTCTTGAGGCGGATCGTCTGCGCATGGCGTCCGCGGCCGTGGAGGAACGACTCCTTCCGCGAGAACTCCATCAGGACCGGCCGCCCGGTCTTCTTCGCGAGGAGGACCGAGCAGAAGTCGAGCCGGGTGGCCTCGGCCTTTCCTCCGAATCCCCCGCCCATCGCCGGCTTCACGACCCGGATGCGACCCATCGGGATCTCGAGGACCCGCGAGAGCTGGTGCTGCACGTAGTGCGGCGCCTGGTTTGCGGTCCAGATCGTGATGCGGCCGTCGGCCTCCACGCGGGCGAGCGACACCTGGGGCTCGAGCGGGACCTGCATCGCGCGCTGGCCGCGGAAGACGTCCTCCCGAACGAGGTCCGCCTCCGCGAACGCCCGCTCGACGTCGCCGAAATCGTGGTGGATCTCCGTATTGACGTTGCCCGGGTACTCCTCGTGGAGCTGCGGCGCCCCGGGCGCCATGGCCTCCTCGATCCCGTAGACCCCGGGAAGCACTTCGTATTCGACGCGGATGAGCTCGAGCGCGCGTTCCGCGGTCTCGTCGTCCACGGCGGCCACCGCGGCGATCGCGTCGCCGACGTGCCGGACCCGCTCGACGGCGAGGATCGACTCGTCGTACCGCGCGGGGCTCACGCCGTACTTGGTCGCGGGCACATCCCTGGCCGTGAGGACCGCGAGGACGCCGGGCAGCGCCTCGGCCGCGCTCGCATCCACGGAGAGGACGCGCGCATGAGGGTGAGGACTCCCGAGGATCTTCCCGCGCAGCATGCCCGGGAGCCGGATGTCCCCGGTGTACGTGGCACGGCCGGTCGCCTTGTCGGGCGCGTCCTTCTTCGGGTGGCTCTTCCCCACGACGGAGAAGGTGTCGTCGCTCTCGCCCTCCTCGCGGGGTCGCGGCCGTTCGGGATGCGCCACCCGCCGGACCGCCTCGAGGATCCGGACGTAGCCCGTGCAGCGGCAGAGATTGCCGGCGAGCGCGTTTCGGATCTCCTCTTCGGAGGGATCGGGGTTCCGGTCGAGGAGCGCCTTCGTGGCGAGGATCATCCCCGGGGTACAGAAACCGCACTGGATCGACCCCGTCTCGACGAACGCCTTCTGCACCGGATGGAGCGCGCCGTTCGGGGAGAGTCCCTCGATCGTCGTGATCTCCCGGTCCTGGGCCTCGGCCGCCAGCATCAGGCAGGAGTTCACGGGCGCCCCGTCGAGGAGCACCGTGCAGGCGCCGCAGTCCCCTTCGCCGCAACCGCACTTCGTCCCGGTCATCTGGAGCGAATCCCGCAGGACCGAGAGGAGCGTCGCGGCGGGCTTGGCGGCGACCGAAACGTCGCGGCCGTTGATCCGGAGGCGGAGGAGGACGTCGGCGGCGACGGCGAGTTCAGGAGTCATGGCCCAGGCTCCTCCGCCACGCCGACTCCAGCGCCTGGCGCGCGACGACCGACGCGATCGCGCGGCGATACGCTTCGCTCCCGCGAATGTCGGAGATGGGGCGGCACTCCGACGCGGCGGCGGCGCAGGCGGCCTCGAGCGCCGCGCCTTCCACCGGACGTCCCACGAGGACCGACGCGCCCTTCACGAGGAACGGCACGGGGGCGACCGCGCCCATCACCAGACGGACGCGTCGCGCGACGCCCGCTTCCTGCGTCACGCCGGCCGCGGCCGAGACGACCGCGATCTGCGACCCACCCCGGTAGCCGAACTTCGCGTAGGCCGACGCCGTGCGCGGTCCGGCGACGGGAATCTCGAGGCGCGTGATCAGCTCTCCCGGGGCGAGGACGGTCGTCCGCGGTCCCGTGAAGAAGTCGACCAGCGAGAGGGCGCGCTCTCCGTCCAACGAGCGGAGCCGGATGGTCGCCTCCAGCGCGATGAGCACGGGGGCCAGGTCGCCGCAGGCGGCGGCCGAGGCGAGGTTTCCGCCGACCGTCGCGATCGTTCGGATCTGCACGGTCGCCATGCGGCGCGCCGCGTCGACGAGCCCCGGCGCGCCCTCGGCCAGGAGCGGATCCAGCTCGAGGGCCGCGATCGTCGTGCCGGCGCCGAGCAGGATCGAGTTCCCGACGCGGCGGATCCCCTTCAATTCGGCGACCTCGGAGAGTCCCACCATCACCCGCGGCCTCGCCGCGTCGTGCTTGAGGAGCAGCATCACGTCGGTCCCGCCCGCCTTCGCCATCCCCGCAGTCGCCGCCTCGCGAAGGAGCGCGAGCGCCTCTTCGATCCGCGTGGGCCGGCGGAAATCGATTCCCGCTGGGTTCATGGCATCACTCCGCGGCCACCAGCGTGCGGACCGCCTCGTCGCAAAGCGCCGCTTCGAGCACGCCGCCCGCGACGGCGTTCGCCTTGTCGGAGATGGTGAAGCAGTACCTCCGTTCGCCGCGCGGATCCACGTCCCCCACCTTCTGTCCGGCGCTCACCACCAGGCCGTCGTGGAGGAGTCCCCGCACGATGCCGTCGATGGCCGACCGGATCGGGGTCCCGACCACATCCGCCACCACGTCCCCGGCCTTCACGAGATCGCCGATCTCCTTCGTCGCGCGGAACGACCCGGCGCGGGGCGCGCGGAGGAGGCGGGCTTTGTCGTGGCCTTCGATCGAACCCGGAATGCCCGTATCGGGAAGGGCCGATCCCGAAAGGATGACGCGTCCCAGATCGTGCCCGCGGCACGTCTCGACGACGGCGTGCGCGTCCACCCCTGCGGTGAATCCCGGACCGAGCGCGACGACCCGCGGCGCCATGCCGCGGTGCGTGCCGACGTTGCGCTTCGCGAGGATGGCGTCCACGACCAGGACGGGACGCAGCGCCGGGATCGAGTTCCCTTCCGGGTCAACCAGGACGGCGACCTTCCCTCGAGCTATGAGCGCGCGCGCCGCCGCCACGTCGCCCGCGAGCGCCGCCTCCACGCCCTCGACGATGGTGCTGCCATCGTAGACGGCCGAGGCGAAGGCCACCGCGCGCCGAATGACGGTGGGGGATGCGGTCTCCAGGTGCACGACCGAGAAACCGCAGAGATGGAGGCGACGCCCGACGGCGCTCGCCAGGTCTCCGGCTCCGCGCACGGCCGCGAGCGGCTTCATCGCCGGGACCGCTTCCTGTTCGCCGCGGCGCGGCGCTTCGGCGGGGTCGTTCGGGGCGGGCGTTCCGCTCGCGACGGGCCGGGCGGTGCCGCGCGTCGCGTGGAGCGGCGCTCGATCATCTCGGCGACGACGCTCACGGCGATCTCGTCGGGCGTGTCCGCCCCGATGTCGGCGCCCATCGGGCAGGAGACGCGTTCGAAGTCGCCGGCGGGCACGCCCGTGGCCGCCGCGGCGCGCTGCATGAAGCCGCGTTTCGCCTTGCTCCCCATCACGCCGACGTAGGCGCAGACCGCCGCGTAGCGCCCCGCGAGCGACGCGTCGGTCGCGGCATCGCGCGTCACGACGACCACGTAGTCGTCCGCGCCGAGATCGGCGAACCCCTCGCGGAACGCCGCGTCGGTCTGCTGGAGCGTCACCCCGGCGGGATAGAGGGACGGGTCGAGCTGATCCGCGCGGTCGTCCACCACCTCGACCGCGAACCCGACCGTGGGTGCCAGGCGCGCGATGGCCCGCCCGACGTGGCCGCCGCCGAATACGACGAGACGGGTCGGAGGAGTCACGGCTTCGAAGAAGACCTCCACCGTCCCGCCGCACTTCATGCCGAGACCGTCGTCGTTCAGCCAGTAGGACTTGAGGGCGCTGGAGCGGGTTCGCAGGCACTCGAGCGCGTCCCGGACGACCTCGGACTCGAGCTTGCCTCCGCCGAGCGTCCCCTCGAGCGCGCCATCCTGGAAGACGATCACCTTCGCGCCCGCGTCGCGCGGGCTGGACCCCGCCACCTTCACGATCGTGGCGACCGCGAAGCTGGCATGCGAGGCGAGGCGGTCCGCGAGACGCCGATAGAATTCGCGCATCTCAGGGCTCTCCCTCGGATTCCAGGAGGCGCCGGTACGCTTCCTCGGTGTCGACGTCCACGACACGCCTACGCGGCACGGTCACCTTCTCGACCTCCGGCCACGATTCGAGGATGAGCCCATGCCCGCTCTCGTCGCCCGTGAGGGCCGCGAGCCGCGGAAAGAGGCTCCGCGCGAAGAGAACCGGGTGGGCCCGGTTTCCCGCTTCGTCCACCGCCACGACGATGGGCGCGCCGGTACGCTCGTACCGCTCGACGAGCGCGCCGACGTCCTCCGACCGGAGGAGGGGCATGTCCCCCGGGAGGAAGACGGCGCCCGCGCACGACTCCGGGAGGGACTCGATTCCCACCCTCACGGACGATGCGCGGCCCGACGCGTACCCCTCATTCTTTCGCAGGAGGACCGGCTGGGGGAAGGTGTACGTCCGTAGTATCGAGGTGATCTCGGCCGACCCGTGGCCGAGGACGCAGACCACCGGCCGGACCGGCGCCCCGGCCATGCAGGACACCGCGTGCCAGAGGAGCGGGTGCCCCCGAAACGGCAGCAACAGCTTGGGTCGCGCCATCCGGGCGGAGAGACCCGCCGCCAGGACGACGCCTCCGATCTCCATCAGAGGGCTCCCCCAACGGTCCGGCCGCGGACGTGGAGCGGCCTCGGTGATGTATTATAGGAACCTGGCCCGCGCGGCGGACCGGCGACCTTGGGAGTATCCGTCGCCCCCGCGGGCCGCCCACCAGAGGCGAGCGATGCTGATCGATCCGTTCGGGCGAACCATCGATTACCTCCGCATCTCCCTCACGGATCGCTGCAATTTCCACTGTGTCTATTGCGATCCCCGGACCGAACTCACGGAGCGTCGCGCGCGCGACCCTCGCGGATTCCTCGACACCGACGCCTTCGTGAGAGTGGCCCGAATCGCGGCTACCCTCGGCGTGCGCAAGGTGAAGCTGACCGGCGGGGAGCCCCTTCTCTACCGCGATCTCGTCGCGCTGGTGGGCCGGCTCGCCGGGACGCCGGGGATCCTCGATCTCTCGATCACGACGAACGGCAGCCGCCTGGAGCCGCTCGCGCGGCCCCTCCACGACGCGGGACTGCGGCGGCTGAATCTCTCGGTCGACAGCCTCCGCCCCGAGCGCTTCTTCCGCATGACGCACGGCGGCGACCTCGGCGCCACCCTCCGCGCGTTCGAGCTCGCCCGGGAACTGGGCTACCGGGTCAAGATCAACGTCGTCGCCCTCGAAGGATGGAACGCGGACGAGCTGGACGACTTCGTCCGATTCGCCGAGACCGAGGACGCCGAGGTCCGCTTCATCGAGTTCATGCCCCTCTGCGGCCCGGGGTGGAGCCCCGGCCTCTTCGTGAGCGCGACGGCGATGCGGGAGCGGATCCGGCGCCATCATGCGCTCGAGCCCCTCGAGGGGGACGGGGTAGCCATGCGCTTCGCGACCGCCCGCGGCGGCCGGATCGGCTTCATCACGACGATGTCCGATCCCTTCTGCGACGGATGCCGGCGGTTGCGCCTCACCGCCTGGGGCGCGCTCCGGCCGTGCCTCTTCTCCGCGCGCGAGGTCGACCTCCGTCCCCTCCTGGTCGATGGCGGCGACCGCGACAGCGCGATCGCCGAGGCCCTGCGCCACGCCGTCGCCATGAAGCCCGAGCGGAACGAGGTGCTGGCGGGCGTCGAGGACCCCCGTCGCCTCGAGATCCGAAGCGTCGGGGGCTAAGCGTGCGCGACGTCTCGCAGAAGCCGACGACGCACCGGACGGCGCGGGCCGAAGCCGTGCTCCGCGCGAGCGCCGCGACGGTGGACCGCGTCCGGGCAGGAGCCGTGCCGAAAGGCGATCCGCTCGCCACCGCGCGCGTCAGTGGCATCGCCGCGGCGAAGCGGACACCGGATCTCCTCCCCTTTTGCCATCCGATCCCGCTCACCCACGCCGACGTGACGTTCGAGGTCCGGGAGAGCGAAATCGTCGTCACTGCCACGGTCGCTGCAGTCTGGCGCACGGGCGTGGAGATGGAAGCGCTCACGGCCGCGAGCACGGCGGCCCTCACGCTCTACGACATGCTGAAGCCGATCGACGACGCGCTCGAAATCGCCCGCGTCCGGCTCTTGGAGAAGCGCGGCGGGCTCTCGGACCTCGCGGGGAGCGCGCACGGTCCACGCGAGGCGGCCGCCACGCGAGCCGCGCGCGGCCACGGGCTCCACGCCGCCATCGTCGTCGCCTCCGATCGCGCCGCCGCGGGAACGCGTGAGGATCGGTCGGGCCCGGCGATCGCCGAGGCGCTCCGGACGTACGGCGTCGCCGCGGCGACCCCGATCGTGGTGACGGACGATCGCGACGCGATCGAGGACGCGCTCCGCCGTCTCTGCGATCAGGATCGATGCGACCTCGTGTTCACGTCGGGGGGGACCGGGCTCGCCCCCCGCGACGTCACGGTCGAGGCGACGCGCGCGGTCATCGAGCGCGAGGTGCCGGGAATCGCGGAAGCCGCCCGAGCCTTCGGCCAGGCGATGGAGCCGCGGGCGATGTTCTCGCGCGCGATCGCGGGAGTTCGAGGGCGGACCCTGATCGTGAACCTTCCCGGCAGTCCCCGGGGCGTGAGGGAGTCGCTGGCGGCGCTCCTCCCGGCGCTCCTCCACGCCGCGCCGATGATCGCGGGCGAAGGTCACGGGGAATGAGCGCCCCGTTCTGGGTCGTGCCCTGTTTCGCGTTGATCGCGGCCGCCTACGCCTCGGTCGGATTGGGGGGCGCCACCGCGTACGCGGCGGTCCTGAGCCTCACACCGGTTCCGTATACGCAAATTCCCCCCCTCGTTCTCGCCTTGAATCTCCTCGTCGCCGGAGGGTCGTTCGTCACGTTCCACCGCGCCGGCCGGGTTCCCTATCGGATGCTCCTCCCGCTCCTCGCCGCCTCCATCCCCACTGCGTTCGCCGGCGGGCTCGTCCCGATCCGCGAACGCGCGTTCCTGATCCTCCTCGCGGCGGCGCTCTTCATGGCCGGGGTGCGCTTCCTCCTCGGGCCGGCGCTCGTCGCGTGGCGCTCGCGGCGCGGCCGTGACCTCCGGTCAAGCGCTCCCGGCGCGACGAGCCATCCGGGACGCGCGACGCTCCTCGGCTTGGGCGCCATCATCGGATTCCTCTCGGGAATCACCGGAATCGGGGGCGGCGTCTACCTCGGGCCGGTCCTCCTGCTTCTCGGAGCGTGCGACATGGAGACCGTTCCCGCGGTGACCGGTGGGTTCGTCTTCTTCAACTCGGCGGCGGGCCTCGCGGGCCAATTGACGCGGATCCATCCGGTCTTCGATCTGTGGATCCCCCTCGGCAGCGCCGTGATCGTGGGCGCGTTCGCGGGCGCGTTCGTCACGCTACGGTGGCTTCCGATCGGCCGGATGCAGCGCGTCTTCGGTTGCGTGCTGATCACGGCCGCGCTCCTGAACGGAGCCAAGGCGCTGTGAGACCGACGCGTGGATCGCGCCCCTCGGGCGGTCACGGCGCTCCGCTCATCGCGCCTTCGCGAGCGCTCCGGCTCCTCCTCACGCGGACGAAGCCGATGCCGGTGATCGAGGTACCGCTCGCGGAGGCGCTCGGGCGAGTCGTGGCGCGAGCGATTCGCGCGCCGCACGACCTCCCGCGCTTCGCCTCCTCGGCCATGGACGGGTACGCCGTCGCCAGCGCCGCCACGCGGAGCGCGACCCGGCGGACGCCGGCACGGCTTCGTCTGGTGGGACGCACCATCTTCGCGGGCGGCTCGCCGGGGCCCGCCGTGGGTGACGGGGCGGCGATCCGCATCATGACCGGCGCGCCCCTTCCGCGCGGGGTGGACGCCGTGGTGCCGCAGGAGGAGGTCCTCGTGACGGGCCGGGCGCTCGAGCTGGCACGACCCTCCGGGCGAGGGCGCCATGTGCGGCGTTCAGGCGGCGACTGCAGCCGCGGCGATCGGGTCGTGACGCCGGGAGAGCCGATCCATCCCGGCACGCTCGCGCTCCTGGCCGCCCTGGGAATCCGCCGGATCCGCGTCCGTCGCCCTCCCCGCATCACGCTGGTCGTGACCGGAGACGAGGTCCGGCCGCCGTCGACCCGCGCGATTCCCCGGTACGCGACTCGCGATTGCCACGCGACCTTCCTCACCGCGGCGCTCGGAGAGTTCGGCATCGCACCCCGGAGCGTCGCCTACGCGCGCGATTCGGAGCGCGCATTGCGCCAGACGCTCTCGGCAGCTCTCGCGCGGGCGGATCTCGTGATCGCGACCGGCGGCGTCTCGGTCGGCGATCGCGACCTCGTCCGCCCGGTGCTCCGATCGCTCGGCGCCCGCACGATCTTCTGGCGTGTCGCCCAGCGCCCCGGAAAGCCGCTCTACTTCGGGAGGCGCCGTTCGGCCGCCGTGCTGGGGCTGCCCGGAAATCCTGCCTCCACCGTGGTCTGCTACTGCGAGTACGTCCGCCCCGCGATCCTCCGAATGCTAGGTGCCTCCGACGCGGCGCCCGAGCGCTGGTGGGTGCGTCTCTCCTCTGCCGTGCGCCGCGACCCGGTTCGGACCGGGTTCATTCGGGGACGGCTCGAACGACACGACCTGGAGTGGCGGGCGCGCCCCTCCTCCCGACAGGGCTCGAATCTCCTCGGCTCGTTCCTCGAGAGCGACTGTGTGATCCTCGTTCCTCCGGGCCGAGGGTCGCTCCGCGCCGGTGCTCGCGTCCGCGTCCACGCGCTTCCGTGGTGGCGCGCGTGAGCGGCGCCGGGGTTGCCGCGTGAGCGACGCAGAGGCGATCGTGGGACCGGGGACCGCGCGGGTCCTTTCGGTCTGCCGCTCCGAGCGAAAGGGAACGCGGAAGACGCCCGTCCTCGAGGGGAGACTCGAGGTGGATTGGGGCCTCGAAGGCGATGCGCACGCCGGCCCGTGGCATCGCCAGGTCTCGCTTCTGGCGGACGAGAGCTACGAGGCGGCGCGCCGACGCTGGGGACTGAGCGTCTCCCATGGCGATTTCGCCGAGAACCTGTCGACGCGCGGGCTCGTCCTCAAATCGCTACCGGTCGGAACGCGGCTCCGCATCGGCGCCACGGCGCTCGTCGAGATCACCCAGATCGGAAAGAGATGCCACAGCGGCTGCGACATCATGCAGCAGACGGGAAGGTGCATCTTCCCCGAGGAGGGGATCTTCGGAAAGGTGCTCCGAGCCGGCGTCGTGCGTCCGGGAGACGAGATCCGGATCGTCGCTGCGGCGGTGGAGTGGTGAGGGAGTCGCTTCCCCGCCAAGTCTAAGCGGTTGACCTGCGCAGGCCGCGAGCATCCGTTCGTGCGCCGCGTACGAGGCGATACGGAGAGAGTCAGAGCGAGGTCGAGAAAGGTGGAGGCGGCACCGGGATTTGAACCCGGGAATAACGGTTTTGCAGACCGTCGCCTTAGCCACTTGGCTATGCCGCCCCAA
>JBLMXB010000026.1:0-18608 GCA_050257555.1 Hyphomicrobiales bacterium
GCTCGTCGTGCGGCTCGACGCCGCGCGCCCCTGGATCCACGCCGACGCCGGGCAGATGGAGCAGGTGGTGATCAACCTCGTCGTGAACGCCCGCGACGCGATGCCGCGGGGCGGGCGGCTCACGATCCGGACGATGGAGGCCGAAGCCGGCGTGGCGCTCGTGGTGAGCGACACGGGGATCGGCATGGACGAAGCGGTGCGCGCCCGCGCGTTCGAGCCGTTCTTCACCACGAAGCCGGTCGGCGAGGGGACGGGCCTCGGACTCTCCACGGTCTACGGCATCGTGAAGCAGAGCGGCGGGGAGATCTTCCTCACCAGCGCCCCGGGGAGCGGCGCGCTCTTCACGATCTACTTCCCCGAGCGGGGCGGGGCGCCGGCGGTGGGCGCGGAGGGAGGCGCCTTGGGGACGCGGGGGGAAGGAAAGGGCGCCCGCGCGGGGGATGCGGAGGAGGCGCCGGCGCTCGCCCGCGCGAAGGGCGGGGAGACCGTCCTCCTGGTCGAGGACGAGCGGATGGTGCGCGATCTCTTCCGCGACGTCCTCCGGGAGGCGGGCTACGTGGTGCTCGAGGCGGAGAGCGGCGAGAAGGCGCTGGAGCTCGCGACGTCCCACGAGGGGCGGATCCACCTCATGGTGACCGACGTCGTGATGCCCGGCATGGGGGGCGGCGAGCTGGTCGAGCGGATGGCCGTCGCGCGTCCCGACACGAAGGCGATCTACGTCTCGGGCTACACCGACGACGTGCTCGTCCGGCGGGGCGTCCTCGACTCGGGGATGCCGTTCCTCCAGAAGCCGTGCATGCCGGACCAGCTGACGCGCGCGGTCCGCGCCGCGCTCGACGCGCCGGCGCGTCCCGCCTCCAAGAACACGGGGACCCGGTCCGGAACGTAGCCCCCTTTCCGGGTGGCCGCGCCTCGGCGGGAGGCGTACCCTGGAGCGCATGAAGCCCCCCAGCGCTTCACGCTTCCTCGTCGCCCTCCTCGCGGGGGCACTCCTCGTCGCGGCCGGCGCGGGGTGCGGGAAGAAGGACAAGGTCGTCGGGCCGGGATCCAATCCCCTTCCGTCCCCGCTCCCCGACCGGAGCACGCCCCAGAACGCCCTCTCGCTCTACGCCTACGCGTGGGTCCACCGCGACAGCACGATCCTCGACAGCCTGATCGACGCGACCTATGTCGGAACCAGCATCGATCTGAGCGACCCGACGCCGTTCACCCGCTCCTTCACGAAGAGCGATGAGATCCACGACCTCGGGGGGCTCGAGAAGGCCACCGACGTCACGCGCGTCGAGGTCAACCTCGGTCCGGCGTCGAGCTGGGTTCGCACGAAGTACGCGGGCGATCCTCCCGATTGGGTCGCCCTCCAGGTTCCCGCCGCGACCATCCGGGTCTACACGACGGTCGACACGTACGTGGCGTCGGGCATGGACGTCGAAGAGTGGAAGTTCGCGCCCCATACGCCCGCGCCTACCTCGCCGACCGATACCGTCTGGACCATGATTCGATGGTCGGAGAGCAAGCCCGCGCTCCCATGAGGCCGACGCGTGGGGACCAGCCCTGCGTGATCCGCACGGCCGCGGAGAGAGCGCCGTAACGTCCGCCCCGACCGACACGATCGTCGCGCTCCATCGCGCCGCGATCGACGCCGCCGACCCCGACGCCGCCGTGCGCCGCCACCTCGCGCTCGACGACGACTCGCTCCGGGTCGGCGCGGCCGGCGCCGCCTCCATTCCGCTCGGTCCGGACTCCCGCGTCTTCCTCGTCGCGGCCGGGAAGGCGTCGCCGGCGATGACGTCCGCCGCGCTCGACGTCGCCGGCGCGCGGATCGCGGCCGGCGTGGTCGCGCACCCGCACGCCGCGAACCTCGCGGCGCTCCATGCCTCGATGGGGCGCCACGCGCCGGGCGGGCTCCGCGCCTTTGGCGCCGGCCATCCGCTCCCCGACGAGGGGTCGATCGGCGCGGGCGACGCGGTCGTCGCGCTGCTCGGGACCGTGCGGCCCGGCGACGTGGTGCTCGTCCTTCTCTCGGGCGGCGGCTCGGCGCTCCTCGAATCGCTCCGCCCGGGGCTCACGCTCGACGATCTCCGCGGCGTCACGGGCGCGCTCCAGCGAGCCGGCGCCGACATCGGCGCGCTCAACACAGTCCGCCGCGCGCTCTCCCGGCTCAAGGGGGGCGGCCTCGCGCGCCTCGCGGGCCCGGCGCGCGTGGTGACGCTCGCGCTCTCCGACGTGATCGGCGACCGCCCCGAGGCGATCGCGTCGGGCCCGACGGTGCCGTCGCCGACCGGCCCGTCCGACGCGCTCGCGATCCTCGACCGCTTCGGCATCGGCCGCGAGGCGGCGAACGTCGTCGCGGCGCTACGGGCCGCCGACCTCGCGCGACCTCCGGCGCCGCGCGAGGCGGAGGACGGGCGCTACGTGATCGTCGGATCGAACGCGATGGCGGCCGCGGCCGTGCGCGCGGAAGCGGAGCGTCGCGGCTACGCGGTCACGATCGTGACGCTCTCGCTGGCGGGAGAAGCGCGCGAGGCGGGCGCGCGGATCGGCGCCGCCGCGCGCGCGGTGCGGGGCGGCGGGAAGCCGCTCCCGGCGCCCGCGTGCCTCATCTACGGCGGCGAGACGACCGTGACCGTGCGGGGCGAGGGGCACGGTGGACGGAACCTGGAGGTCGCGCTCGGCGCCGCGCTCGCGATCGAAGGGCTCCGCGACGTCGCGGTGCTCGCGTTCGCCACGGACGGCGTGGACGGGATCTCGCGGGGCGCCGGAGCGCTCGTCACGGGGGAGACGATCGCGCACGCCCGGGTGCTCGGCGCCGACCCGGAGGAGGCGTTCGCGAAGAGCGACACCGAGGCGTTCTTCGAGAAGGTGGGCGGCCTCTGGGTGACGGGGCCGACCGGAACGAACGTGAACGATCTCGCGGTGGTACTCCTCGATCCCTGACGGGCGCGGACGCTACGCGGCGTGCGCCTCGAGGAACGCGAGCACCGCCTCGGTGAAGCCGACCGGACCGATGCCGCGCGTCCGCCGCGCCGCCGGAACCGCCGCGGCGAGCCGCGCGTCGTGCGTCCCGTCGGGCTTCGCGACGATCGCCGCCTCGGTCGTCGCGAGGAGGAGCTCGGCGTCGTTCGGACCGTCGCCCAAGCCGAGCGAGATCGCGGCACCGCCCTCCGCCTCGATCGCCGCGATCAGGTGCCGCGCCGCGCGCCCCTTGCTGCTCTCGCCGTGGAGGTGATGGAAGCGGCCGCCGCGGGTCACGCGGAGTCCGAGCCCGCCGGCGTCCGCCGCGAGGCGCTCCCACTCCTCGGTGGAGAGCTCCCGGTCCGGGAGGAACGGCTCGTCGTACTCGCGCTCGAGGGAGCGCGCGAGGTCGGGCCCCGAGAGAGCGGTGAGCCGCCCCACCTCGCTCCGGCTCATGTCGCCGAAGCCGCGGAGCCCCACGCCGAGCCGCTGCGCGATCTGGGGGAGCGCCCGGCGGAGCACGTCGTAGCGCGCGCCGAACTCGACCCGCGCGAGCCCCGCCGCGCGTGACGGAACGGGGGGCACGCCGTCGAGCCGCGCGGCGAGCGGGCCCTCGGGGACGAAGAGGGCCGCGCCGTTCTCCGCGATGAAGGGGTCGCGGTTGTCGAGGCGCGCCCGCCACGCTTCGATCTCCGCGCGCGTCTTGCTGCTGGTCAACACGAGCGGGACGCCGCGCGTCGCGAGCGCGTCGAGCGCCGGGCGCGCGGCCGCCCACGTGTAGTCCTCGTGGCGGAGGAGCGTCCCGTCGAGGTCGCTGAAGACCACGAGCGGCGCCACGTCCGTCCTCAGGCGCTGTCCGCGTCGATGGCGTCCCGGTAGCGCTCCAGGACGCCGGGGAGCGCCGCGGTCACCCGGTTCCAGTTCGGGAGCCCGGGGAACGCGAGCGGATCGGCCGCGAACTCCTCGCACGCCCGCGCGAGCGCCTGGGAGAAGACCTCCACGGCCAGCGTCTCCGAATGGCGGTCGAACGTGAGCCCGTTGATGGCCGCGTCGTCGTGATAGGCGCGCACCGTGTCCTGCGCGGTGCGCAGGTAGGCGACGCGGAGCGTCGTGTAGAAGCCGTCGCCGAAGACGATTCCCTCCATCGCGAGCGTCCGGAGCAGCGACTTCGCGATGTCGCGCGCCATCCGGTGGAGTCCGGTCGACGCGTCGTGCGGCGAGAGCGCCTGGTGCTTGTGGTCGTAGTTCTCGGCCACGTCCACCTGGCAGACGCGACGCACCGAAGAGTTCCGGTAGACCTCCGCCAGCATCCCGACCTCGAGCCCCCAGTCGCCCGGGATCCGCACCGACCGCGCCAGGTCGACCTGCATCGCGAACTCGCCCGCGAGGGGATAGCGGAAGCTGTCGATGTATTGGAGGAACGGCGCCGGGCCGCAGAGCGTGATGAGCGCCCGAACGAGCGGCGTGAGGAAGAGGCGCGTGACCCGCCCGTGGAGGCGGTCGGTGACGCGGCCGTAGTAGCCCTTCGCGTACTCGTAGCCGAGGCTCGGATCGACCAGCGGGTAGCAGAGCCGCGCCATCAGCGACCGCTTGTACGTCAGGATGTCGGCGTCGTGGAGCGCCATCACGGTGCAGCGGGCGCGCCCCAGGATGTACCCGATGCCGAGCCACGTGGCGCGTCCCTTCCCGGGGCCGCCGATGTCGAGCTCGTTGTCCTGGAGGAGCCGGATGAAGTCCTGGACGCCACGCCCCTCGATCCAGAGGAGGCGGCAGCGCTCCCCGAGCGGCGCGAAGAACCTGCGCGCCTGGTCGAACTGGCGGCGGTCGGCTCGTCCGAGCGCGACGACGACGTCCTCGACGTACGGGACCTCGGCGAGCGTCCGGACGATCGGGCCGAGCGCCGGTCCCTCGAGCTCGGAGATGAGGCAGGGGATCAGGAGGGCGAGGCGGTTGACGCGCGCGAACTCCGCGAGGCGCGCCTCCATCTGCTCGACCGGCTCGTCCCCGAGGCGGTGGAGCGTCGTGATGACGCCGTTCTGGAAGAAGTCGCTCATGGCCGCGCTCCTCCGCTACAGGTGGGAGATGGTGTCGCGGTCCTCTTCGCGAAGCTCCTGCGTCATGCGCTCGAGCGTGCGGCGCGCGAGCGGCTGGCCCGCGAGGCCGAACGCGAGCGCCGCCGCGAGGACGCCGCCGCCGAGGAGGATGGCGAGCACGGTCAGCGCGATCTCGCGCCCGAACCCGAGGTTCTCGAGCGCGAGGGCCGCGAAGAAGACGCCGACCAGGAGTTGCGCGCCGCCGGCGAGCCATCGCGCGCCGCGCACCTGGGCGTTCACCGCCCAGAGGAGGACGCTTCGCGCGACGAACGTGCTGACGGCCCAGCCGAGCACGAAGATCAGGAGCCCCGCCGCGAGGCGCGGGAGGTAGCGGACCATCGCCGCGATGACCGCGTCGGTCGCTTCGGTGCTCAGGATCGAGAGCGCGCCGGCCAGCGTGATCATGACGATCACCCAGCGCACCACCTGCGCGACGAGGTCGGAGGGCGGGAGCCAGAGTCCGGCGCGGCGCATCGCGTCGGAGACGCGGGGCCGGGCGCCGAGGCGGTCGAAGTTCAAGGCGCGCAGGGCCGCGCGCACGCCGGCGGCGATCAGCCAGGCGGCGACGAGGCCCACGATCAGGACGATGAGCACCGCGAGGAACGCCGGCAGGAGCGTGGCCGCGCGCTCCAGGAATCGCTCGAGCGGATCCCATACGGACCCTTCCACGGACCAGTTCATGATGCCACCCCTCCTTTCGTCCAACCGCGGACGAGCTCGGGTTTCAGCGTTTCGAATCGTTTGGACAACGCGTCGAGCGCCGCCTCGACCTCGTGGGCGCCGTACGGGCCCGCTTCGCGGACCCACGACGCCGTCCGTCCGAGGTAGAGCGGCGTGAGGCTCTTCAACAGATGTTCCGCCGGGAGCCGGTGGTGGCGGTACGCGGCGGCGAAGTCGTAGATCACCCGCACCCAGACGTCGGCGGGCATGGAGAACGTCTCGGGCGTCCCGCCCGTGAGGGCGCGGAGCGCGGCGCGCGTCTCCGCGCCGAGGAAGCGCGCGTACAGCTCGTCGAAGTCGTGCACGCCCTGGTCGAACGCCCGGAGCATCCGGGCGAGGTTCACCGGGATCGGTTCGAGACCCACCTCGTAGTGGAAGCCGAATTCCGGCACCGGCTCCGAGCCCTGGATGGGGAACCACGACGGCTCGTGCGCCACCATCTGGCCGAGGAGCGCGCCGGTGACCTGGACCAGCATCGCGCTCAGGTCGGAGCCGGGGTCCTTCGCGTCGTGGATCTTCGCGCCGAGGTACGCCTGGCACGTCTTGAACTCGCCGCGGAGCGCGGTGGTGGTCATCCAGATGTCGATCCCGAAGCGCGCCACGTCGGTCTCCCAGACGCTCTGCTCGAGAAAGTGCGCGGCGAGGCGGCCCGAGAAGCCGAAGTCGCCGCCGATCGGCTGGCGGATCCGCTTCCCGTACACGGTGCGGACGAGCGGATAGACGATCGAGTTCGTGATCGTGCCGTCGAACTTGTGCCGGGAGTAGAGCGGGCAGACGTACTCGAAGTCCTCCTCGAGGATCGGACCGACCAGGAGCTGGATCCACTCGGGCGTGATGCTCCGGAGATCCGAGTCGACGACGGCGCAGGCGCGGGCGCCGAGGCGGCTCGCGATCTCGAAGACGGTCCGGAACGCGCTCCCCTTCCCGGGCATCCCCTGGTACGCGGTGATGACCTTCGCGACCCGGCGCGCGGGCCGCGTGACGAGGATCGCGCGCGCCGGGCCGAGCTCCGAGCGCGCCACGACGTCCGGCGTTCCGTCGGTGGAGCCGCCGTCCGAGTTCACGAGCACCGCCGTCGCCTCGGGAAAGTACTTCGCGAGGCCGGCCGTCACGGCGCGCACCACGTGCGCGATGGTGCGGGCGTTGTTGTAGGAGGGGATGCCGACCAGGATGTCGGCCCGGCCGATCGAGTCCACCTCCCGCCGCGTCTCGTCGCGGAGGATCGTCGCGGCGGTCACGTGCCGTCTCCCGCCCGCGGGGGCTCGAGCCTTTGCCCGGACCGCGCGTCGAACCAGTGGATCCGCTCGGGCGGCCAGCGCATCCAGACACGGGCGCCCGGGGTCGCGGCCGCGGCGATCGGTCCGGCGCCCGCGACGAGCGCGCGCGCCTCGGCGGCGCCGGCGCGGATCGTGAGCAGGGTCTGAGCCCCGGTCGGCTCGACGACGACGACCTCGCCCTGCCACCCGCCCTCGAGCGGCGCCGTCGCCACGGTCACGTCCTCGGGCCGGATGCCCGCCTCCACGTCCCCGTTCGGGAGCCCCGGCGGGAGCGGCACCGCCACGGTGCCGACGCGGATGGAATCGGCGTCGCGGCGGCCGCTCCAGATCGTCATGCGCGGGCTCCCGACGAACGCGGCCGTGAAGCGGTCGCCGGGGCGCGCGTAGAGCGCGGCGGGCGCGGCGGCCTGGAGCACGCGGCCGGCGCGGAGCACGAGGATCTCGTCGGAGAGGCTCATCGCCTCCGCCTGGTCGTGCGTGACGTAGATCACCGTGGCCCCCATGCCGCGGAAGAGCGTCTTCAGCTCGCCCCGCATCGTCTCGCGGAGCTGCGCGTCGAGATTCGAGAGCGGCTCGTCCATGAGGAGGAGCCGAGGCCGCCGCACCAGCGCCCGGCCGAGCGCGACCCGCTGCTGCTGGCCGCCCGAGAGCTGCGCCGGGCGGCGGCCGAGCAGGTCCTCGATCCCGAGGAGCCGCGCGGTCTCCCGCACGCGCGCGTCCCGCTCGGCGCGCGGCACGCGGCGCACCTCGAGCGCGAGCCCGAGGTTCGCCCGCACCGTGAGATGCGGGTAGAGCGCGTAGTTCTGGAACACGAACCCGACGTCGCGCGCGGCCGGCGCGACGGGGTCGAGCGGGCGCCCGTCCAGCGCGAGCGTCCCCGACGTGGCGCGCTCGAGCCCCGCGACCACGCGGAGGAGCGTCGACTTGCCGCACCCCGACGGCCCGAGGAGCGTGAGCACCTTCCCGTCGCGCGCCGTGAAGGATACCCCGTCCAGCGCGCGCGCCCCTCCGGGAAAGATCTTCGTGAGGTCCCGACCGACGAGTTCGCCCATCGTCATCCCTTCACCGCGCCGCGCGTGAGCCCGCTCACGATGCGGCGCTGGAACAGGAGCACCAGCACGACCAGGGGGATCGTCGCGAGGATCGTGGCGGCCGCGAGCTGCCCCCACGGGATCTCGTAGAGCGACGCCCCGCTCACGCTCGCGATCCCGGCCGTCACCGTCTTCGCGTCGTCGCGGGTCATGAACGTGAGCCCGAGCATGAATTCGTTCCAGCAGAAGATGAAGACGAGGATCGCCGCGGTCGCGACCGACGGCATCGCCAGCGGGACGTGGATCCGGAGCGTCCGGCGGAGCGGCGAGAGCCCGTCGAGGGACGCGGCCTCGTCCACCTCGCGCGGGAGCGCGCGAAACGCCGTCTCGAGCACCCAGACGGCGAGCGGGAGGTTGAGCGCCGCGTACGGCACGATCAGCGCGAGCGGCTGGTTGACCCAGCCGAGCGCCCGCACGCCCTCGTACAGCGGGAAGAGGAGCAGGATCGGCGGCACCAGCGTCACGAAGAGGAAGCCGAGGAGGACGCGGTCCCGCCCGGCTCCGTGCCATCGCGAGAGCGCGCTCGCGGCCAGCGCGCCGAGCGTGACGCAGAGGAGCGTCGCCCACGCCGCGATCCAGGCGCTGTTCCAGAGGTAGCGGCCGAACGGCTTCCGCGCCCAGAGCGCCTCGACGTGGTGCCACGTCGGCGGATGCGGCCAGTAGACGGTGGGGAACGCGGTGATCTGGTCGTCCGGCTTCACCGCCGTCAGCGCCTGCCAGACCGCGGGCGCGAGGCTCCAGAGGAGGAGCGCGAACACGAACGCGCCGAGGAGGAGGCGGCGCCCGGTCATGCCGCCCTCCGCCGCGCCAGCCACATCGCGGCCGCGGCCAGGACGCCCGCGAGGAGCATCCCCTGCGTCGCGATCGCGGAGCCGTACCCGAAATCGAGGTAGCGGAAGTAGTTCTGGTACGCGTACAGCGACACGGTCTCGGTCGCGCCGCCGGGACCGCCGCCGGTCATCACGTAGATCAGGTCGAACGCGCCGTACGCCTGCACGGCGCGGAACGCGAGCGCCACGCCGAGCGCGGGCGCGAGGAGCGGCAGCGTGATCCGGAAGAAGCGCCTCGGGGCGGAGAGCCCGTCGAGCCGCGCGGCCTCCTCGACCGAGTCGGGGATCGACTGGAGCCCCGCGAGCGCGATCAGCATGACGAACGGCGTCGTCTTCCAGACGTCCGCCACGACCAGCGCGAGCATCGCCGTGCCGGGCCCTCCGAGCCACGCGATCGGCCGGTGGAGGAGCCCGAGCCTCCGGAGGAGGTCGTTCGCGACCCCGAAGGAGTCGTTGAAGATCCACGCCCACGCGAGCGCCATCACGGCGGTCGGGAGCGCCCACGGGAGCATCGCGAGCGCGCGCACGGCGCCGCGCCCGCGGAAGCGGCGGTGGAGGAGGAGCGCGAAGAGCACGCCGAGCACCATTTCGACCGCGAGCGACGAAGCCGTGAAGACCGACGTGTTCCGGAGCGCCGTGAACCACCGGCCGTCCTGCCAGAGGCGCGCGTACTGGGCGAGCCCCGCGGGGTGCGACGTGAAGCCCTGGTCGAGATCGACGCGGCTCAGGCTCAGGAGGACGACGCGGAGCACCGGCACGACGACGACCGCGACCAGGAGCAGGGCGCCCGGAAGGAGGAGCGCGGCGCGCTCGCGCGCGACGCCCGGCGCGGCGCGGGACGCGCCGTTCGCGCCGCTCACGGGCGCCCCCCTCCCGCGGCCGCGTCCCCGAGGGCGAGGCGCGTCTCGCGCGCGGCGGCCCGGAGCGCGTGCTCGGGCGTGTCGGCGCCGGTGAGCGCGGCGCTCAAGTGGCGCTGGAGGATGTCGGAGACGAGGGCGTACCGCGCGACCGTGGGGCGCGCGACGGCCGACGCGTGCACGCGCGCGATCTCCGCGAGGAACGGGTTCGCGCGGAGGAGCGTCGAGTCGTCGTACGCGGCGCGGAGGGCGGGCGCGTACCCCGACGTCGCGCAGAGGAGCCGCTCGCTCTCGAGCGTCGTGGCGTACCGGACGAAGGCGACCGCGAGATCGGGCCGCCGGCTGAACCGCGAGACCCCGAGCCCCCACCCGCCGAGCGTTCCCGCGGAGACGCCGCCTTCCGCATGCACCATCGGCCCGGCCCCGACGCGACCCCGGAGCGGGGACTCGTCGGCCTGGGCCAGCCGCCAGACGTACGGCCAGTTCCGGAGGAAGACGGCGCGCCCGTCCTGGAACAGATGGCGGCTCTCCTCCTCTTGATACGTGGTCACTCCCGGCGGGGAGATCTTGTCGACGCGGACGCAGCGGACGAGGAACCGGAGGGCATCGAGGGCGGGGGGCCGGTCGAGGCCCACCCGGCGCGTCGCGGGATCGATCCAGGTGCCGCCGAACCCGCGGAGCACTTCGAGGAAGAAGCAGACGAGCCCCTCGTACTGCTTCCCCTGCCAGACGAAGCCCCATCGCTCCGGCGGACGCTGGAGCGCCTCCGCCGTGGCGACGAGGTCGGCGAACGTGCGGGGCGGCGCGCGTCCCGCCTCCTCGATCCAGTCGCGCCGCCAGTAGAGGAGGCCGACGTCCGTGCGCACGGGGATCCGGTAGAGACGGCCGCCGTACCACCCCGCGCCGATCGCGGCGGGGAGGAAGCGGTCCCGCTCCTCGGCCGGGAACGCGTCGTCGAGCGGGAGGAGCCATCCGGCCGCGGCGAACTTCGGCGTCCACGTCACGTCGAGGTAGACGAGATCGAACGAGGGGTCGCGCGCGAGGAGCGCCGCCGTGTAGAGGTTCTCGCGGAGGTCGGTCGACTGCGGCCCTTCGGTCAGGTCGACGGCGACGCCGGGATGCGCGCGCTCGAATCCCCGCGCGATCGGCTCCCAGAACGGCCGCTCGCTGGGCGGGACCATCAGCGCCACCCGGTCGGCGCCGGCGCGCGAGGCGGACGGCCCGCATCCCTGCGCGAAGAGCGAGAGCGCGAGGAGCGGCACGAGGAAGAGGGCCGCCTTCCCGCCGATCATCGTGACCACCCGCTGCGGGAACGGGATCTCGATCCCCTCCCGGTCGTACCGGGCCTTCAGGCGCTTCACGAACTCGTGCGTCACCAGGTAGCGGTCGGGGAACTTCTTCACGCGGAGGATCACGGAGAAGTCGATCGAGGAGTCGCCGAACGTGTGGTATCGGATGAAGGGATCGAACGTCGCGACGCCGCCCTCCACCGTGCGCAGCACGTCGCGCGCGACTTCGATCGTGACGCGCTCGACCTTCTCGAGGTCGGACCCGTACGAGACGCCGACCTGCACCAGCGCCGACTGCTCCGACTCCGGCATGTCGTAGTTCGTGAAGATCATCTCCACGACCCGGGAGTTCGGCACCACGATGATGTTGTTCGGGAGCTCCCGGATGCGGGTCGCGCGCCAGCCGATGTCGACGACGAACCCCTCGTTCTGCGTCTCGAGGCGGACGTAGTCGCCGACGCGGATCGGGCGCGCGAGCGCCAGGTGGATTCCCGCGAAGAGGTTCGAGAGCGTCGGCTGGAGCGCGAGCGCCACGGCCAGCGAGCTCACGCCCAGCGCGGTGAGGAGCGGCGTGATCGAGATGCCGAGGTTCGAGAGGATGATCAGGACGCCCAGGCTCAGGACGACGATCTTGACCACGTACTGCATCAGGCTCGTCGTCCCGACCGCGGCGCCCGATTCCCGCGTCCAGACGTCGAGCGCCCCCGCCCCGAAGCGGGCGACCGCGAGGCTCGCGGAGAGGATGAAGACCGCGGCGCACGTCTTGTCGATCAGCGGGATCCAGGTCGAATGGATCGGCGTGAAGCGGGTCGCGAGGACGACGCCGCCGAGGAAGAACCAGAACGGGACGTGGCGGCCGATCGCCTTGAGCGCGAGGTCGTCCAGCTTCGTGGACGTGCGCGCGAAGATCGCGCCGAGCCAGCGGAGCACGACGACCCGGACGAGCGCGCCGAGCACGATCGATCCCCCGAAGATGGCGAGCGCCGTCACCCAGGACGGCTGGAATTCGGTGTTCATCGAAGCCTCCCTGCCGCGAACGAGGTCGTCCGTCCGAATCTGCCAGCCGATCCGCGGGCTGTCAACCCGCGGCGGACGCGACGAGGGCCGTCACACGCGGCGCCGGCGCGTGTATCATCGTCGACCATGCGGCCTCTCCTCGCGCGCTACGCGCGCTGGCTCCACACGCGCTGGCCCTCCGGAACGGTGGAGCCGCTCCCCGAGGTCCGGGAGGACGGGAGCACCGCCGTCCCCGGCGTCTACCTCGCGGGCGACCTGACCGGCGTGCCGCTCCTCAAGTTCGCGCTCGACTCCGGCGCCCGCGTCGCGCGCCGGATCGCCGAGGATCCGACGCTCCGCGCCGCGGGCGGCGGCGATCCCGCGCTCCTCGACCTCGTGATCGTCGGCGCCGGGGTGTCGGGCCTGGCGGCGGCCGTCGAGGCGAAGCGCCGCGGGCTCCGCTACGCCGTCCTCGAGGCGTCGGAGCCGTTCGCGACGCTCGTCAACTTCCCGAAGGCGAAGCCGATCTACACGTACCCGCGCGCGATGACGCCCGAGGGGCGCCTCCAGGTCTCGGCCGACGTGAAGGAGGCGCTGGTCGCGGAGCTGACCGGCCAGGTGGCGGAGGCCGGGATCGAGGTGCGCGCGGCCCACGCGGTGCGGATCGAGCGCGCGTCGGGGCTCCTCCGCGTCCACCTCGCGGAGGGGGCGCCGATCGTCGCGCGCCGCGTGCTCGTCGCGATCGGACGGAGCGGCGACTACCGGATGCTCCGCGTTCCCGGCGAGGATCGCGACCACGTCTTCAACCGGCTCCACGATCCGGCCGACTTCGCCGGGAAGGACGTGGTCGTGGTCGGCGGCGGCGACGCGGCGCTCGAGACCGCGACCGCGCTCGCGGAGGCCGGCGCGCGCGTCGCGCTCTCCTACCGCCGGCAGGCGTTCTCCCGGCCGAAGCCGGAGAACGTCGCGCGCGTCGAGGCGGCCGGGGTCCGCGTCCGCCTCGCGACCGACGTGCGCGAGATCCGGGAGCGCGACGTGATCCTCGCCGGGAAGGGCGGCGCGACGGAGTCCGTCCCGGCCGATGCCGTCTTCGTGATGATCGGCCGCGAGGCGCCGCTCGCGTTCTTCCGCCGCTCCGGCATCCCGATCGCCGGGGAGATGCGCCCCGCGTCGTGGGCGGCGTTCGGCCTCTTCCTCCTCTTCTGCGCGTGGCTCTACAACTGGAAGTCGGGCGGGTCGATGTCCGCGCTCTTCGCGGCGCGGCACTGGTTCCCGTTCGACCTCCCCGACCTCCTCCGCGCGGCCGGCGGCTCCGTCGCGCGCGCGGCGGCGAACCCGAAGACGCTCCTCGGCACCCTCGCGATCAGCGCCGCGGGACCCTCGTTCTGGTACACGCTCGCGTACTCGATCGTCGTCGGCGTCTTCGGCGCGCGGCGGATCCGGCGCCGCCGGACGCCGTACGTCACGGCGCAGACGGTGACGCTCACGGCCGTCCAGGTGCTGCCGCTCTTCCTCCTGCCGGAAGTGATCCTCCCGCTCCTCGGGCACAACGGGCTCCTGCCGCGGGGGCTGGCCGACGCGCTCTTCCCGGTCGTCTCCTACGGGCACGGGCGCGAGTACTGGCGCGCGTACGGCCTGATCCTGGCGTGGCCGCTCGACGTCTACAACGTCTTCACCAGTCATCCGCTCCCCGCGTGGCTCGCGATCGCGTTCGTCCAGACGTGCGTGCTGATCCCGCTCGGCATCTATTTCTTCGGAAAGGGGATCTACTGCGGCTGGATCTGCACGTGCGGCGCCCTGGCCGAGACGCTCGGCGACACGCACCGGCAAAGGATGCCGCACGGTCCCGGCTGGAACCGGCTGAACCTGGCGGGGCAGGGGATCCTCGCGATCGCGGTCCTCCTGCTCCTCGTCCGGATCGCCGGATGGATGCTGCCACCCGGGAACGCGGCCGACGCGATCTTCGAGCCGGTGCTCGAGACGCACTACAAGTGGGTCGTCGACGTGTTCCTGGCCGGCGTCGTCGGGCTCGGCGCGTACTTCTGGTTCTCGGGACGCGTCTGGTGCCGCTTCTTCTGCCCGCTCGCCGCGCTGATGCACGTCTACGCGCGGTTCAGCCGCTTCGCGATCGTGGCGGAGAAGAAGAAGTGCATCTCGTGCAACGTCTGCACGTCGGTCTGTCACCAGGGGATCGACGTCATGAGCTTCGCGAACAAGGGCGCCCCGATGGTCGACCCCGAGTGCGTCCGCTGCTCCGCCTGCGTCCAGTCGTGCCCGACCGGCGTGCTCGCGTTCGGCCAGGTCGACCGGAGCGGGCGGACGATCGCGCTCGATCTCCTCCCGGCCTCGCCGGTCCGGATGCGGGAGGGCGCCGACGCGGCGGGGTCGCGCCGCGCCGCGCCGCGCGAGGAGCCGCGTCCCGAGACGAGCGGCCCGTCCCGATGAGCCTCGTCACGACCGCCGGCGCCACGCTCGCGTTCCTCGAGCGGCACGCTCCGTCCGCCCCCTCGCGCGTCCTGGTCGCGGGGGCGGAGGACCCGGAGGTCGCGGCCGCGCTCGCGGCGCGCGGCCACGACGTCACGGTGGTGGACGAGACGATCGAGCCGTGCGAGGCGCCCGGCGCCGACCGCGTCCGCTGGGTCACGTCGGCCTTCCTGTATCACGACGATCCCGAGCCGTACGACGTCGCCGTCTTCGCCTGGACGCTCCATCGCTTGGCACCGGTGGGTCGCGCGCTCGACAAGGCGCGCTCGCTCCTCGCGCCGGACGGGCTCCTCCTCGCGGAGGACGTCGCCTTCGACCGCGTGAACGTCCACACCGCGCGGTGGCTCTACGATCTCGAGTCCGTGCTCGTCGCTGCCGGCGCGCTCCGTCCGCCCGATCCGCGCGACGCGGCCGAGGGGCGGCCGCTCCTCCGCTGGCGCCAGGAGCACGCGGCCGAGCCGCCGCTCGTCACCGGCCATGATCTCCTCGCCGCCGCGCGCGAGCGCTTCGCCCTCGAGGCCGTCGAGGAGGCGCCGTACCTCTTCCGCTACCTCGCCCCCCGGATCGTCCCCGGGCCGCACGCCCCGGGGCTTCTCTCCGCGATCCACGAGATCGAGTCCCGGCTGGTGCGCGAGCGCGACCTCGCCGCCGCGGGCCTCCGGATCGCCGCCCGCCGCTCGGGCTGACCGCGGCCGGAACGGACGGCGCGGCCGCCTGAGCCCGTTCCGTCCGCCGGTCGCCGGCCCCGCGCGCGCCGAATCGCGGTTTCCTGCTGTCGCCCCGGCCCCGTCGCGTGCATACTCACCCCTTTCTCGACCCGATTCCCTGGGATGGAGGCGTTGACCGAGCTGACGCTGGGACACGTCGCGGCGCTCTGCGGCGCGGCCTTCTTCGCCGGCGGGATGGACGCGATCGCGGGCGGCGGAGGGCTCATCACCGTGCCGGCGCTCCTCGCGGCGGGACTGCCGCCGCACGCCGCGATCGCGACGAACAAGGGGCAGTCGACGTTCGGCTCGTTCGCCGCGGTGACCCGCTACGGACACGCCGGGCTGATCGATCGGACGACGGCGTGGTTCGCGTTCCCGCTCGCGGTCGCCGGCTCCGCGCTCGGCGCGCTCGTCGCGCTCCGGGTCCCGGCGGACGTGCTCCGGCCGATCGTGCTCGCGCTCCTGCTCGGGGCCGGGGTCGTCGTGACGATCTCGCGGCCGCGGGCGGAGGACGGTGAGGAGCGGCCCGCGCGCCGGAACGCCGCGCTCGGGATCGGCACGGCGGCGCTCCTGATCGGGGCGTACGACGGGTTCTTCGGTCCCGGGACGGGGACGTTCCTGATCGCGTTCTACGTCGGCTGGGTCGGGCTCTCGATGCGCCGGGCCACCGCCGACGCCAAGGTCGTGAACTTCGCGGCGAACGCCGCCGCGATGGCGGTCTTCGCCTCGCGCGGCGCCATTCTCTGGCGGGTCGCCCTGCCGATGGCCGCCGCGCAGCTCTTGGGGGGCTTTCTCGGAGCGCACGTTGCGGTCCGTCGCGGAGAGCGGCTGATCCGGGGGGTCGTGCTCTTCGTCGTGGTCGCGCTCGTCCTCAAGGTCGCGCGCGACGTGTACCTGGGGCAACAGCCCTAGAAACGGAACGGAGGAAGGGCGCACACCATGGAACCAAGGAACCGGCACCACCTCGTCACCGCCGCATTGCTCGCCGCCACGGCCCTGATCGCCGCGTCGTGCGGGTCGCCGAAGACCGAGTCGGCGGCGACCTCGACGGCCGCGCCCGCGACGGTCGACCCGGTCGCGCGCGGGAAGTACCTCGTGACGATCATGAGCTGCGCGGACTGCCACACGCCGGGGACGCTGTACGGGGCGCCCGACTTCACCCGCCAGCTCTCGGGCAGCGAGCTCGGGTGGGGCGGCCCCTGGGGGACGACCTACCCGCGCAACCTGACGCCCGACATGGAGACCGGGATCGGCGCGTGGAGCCAGGACGACATCGTGAAGGCGATCCAGACCGGATACCGGCCGGACGGCACGCAGCTCTCGCCGCCGATGCCGTGGCCGAACTTCGCCAACCTCACGCACGACGACGCGATGGCCATCGCCGCGTACCTGAAGTCGCTGCCCCCGATCCACCACAAGGTGCCCGACAAGCTCGGCCCCGGCGTGAAGGCCAAGGGATCGGTCCTCGCGATTCCCCCGCCGTCCGCCTGGGACGCGCCCCGGAAGCCGCAGTCCTGACCGCGCGCGCGGCCGGCGCCCCGATCCATGGGCGCCGGCCGCCGCCATTTCCGCCCCGTTCCCGAGGGAGATCCGCGATGTCCGTCGATCCACGCGCCTCGTTCCAGCCGCTGCCGGGCTTCCGCTCGAGCGAAGCCGGCTCGTTCCTCGTCCAGCTCGACGACCAGCTCGCGATCCTGACGAAGGACACCAGGGATCTCGCTCCCGCCGACCTCGCCTGGCAGCCGGCGCCCGGCATGAACACGATCGGAATGCTCCTCGCGCACCTCGCGGTCGTCGAGGTCTGGTGGACGAAGCTCGCCCTCGGGGGCGAGACCGACGCCGACGTGCGCGACGTGCTCGGGATCGGCGTGGACGACGACGGTCTCCCGCTCCCGGCCGGCGCGCCGCCCTACCCGCTCCTCGACGGCAAGGACCTCGCGTTCTACGACGACCTCCTCGCGCGGGCGCGCGCGTTCCTCACGCGCGCCGCGAAGGACGTGCCGCCCGGGGACCTCGAGCGCGTGGTGACGCGCCCGCGCCCGGACGGCACGACCGCCGAGCTCAACGTGCGGTGGTATTTCTATCACCTGCTGGAGCACTTCGCGGGACATCGCGGACAGATCCAGCTCCTCCGCCACCTCCGGCGCGTGGGCTCCGCCCGCCCGTGATACGATCGGGGCTCGTCCCGCCCCGATTCCCGAACTCCGGAGCGATTCCGTGAGCACGCTGCGCGACCAGCTCAGGCGTCAGGTCGAAGGTACCGTCCGCGACGCGAGCGCGATCACGCCCGAGCGGAACACGAACTTCGGCCATCTCTTCCGTTCGGTGCCGCGGCTCCTCCTCGAGCCGCGCGCGGCCGCGGACGTGGCCGCCGCGGTCCGGTTCGCGCGGGCGAAGGAGCTGACCCTCTCCACGCGGGGCGCGGGGCACAGCCAGAGTCATCTCGGCGTCTCGGACGGCGGAATCCTCCTCGCGATGGGCTCGCTCGGTCGCATCCTCGCGGTGGACGAGCGCGCGCTCACGGTCGACGTGGAAGCCGGCGTGGTCTGGGGCGACCTCGTGGCGGCCCTCGCGCCGCGCGGGCTCGCGCCTCCCGTCCTCACGAACAACCTGAACGTGACGGTCGGCGGGACGCTCTCCGTCGCCGGCATCGGCGTCGCGTCGTTCCTCCACGGGACGCAGGGCGATCAGGTCGCGGAGCTCGACGTCGTCACCGGCGCCGGCGAGACGATCACGTGCGGTCCCGACCGGGACCCCGAGCTCTTCTGGTCGGTGATCGCGGGCTTGGGCCAGGTCGGCGTGATCACACGCGCGCGGCTCCGGCTCCGCCGGTTCGCGCCGATGACGCGCACGTACTATCTCCTCTACGACGACGCGCGCCGGTTCCTCGAGGACGCGCGCCTCGCGATGGACGCGGGCCGCTTCGACCACCTCGAGTCGTGGGCGTCGCCGTGTCCGCAGGGCACGAAGCCGGTGAACGGACGGCGGCAGGTCTTCGGGCGGTGGTTCTTCCCGTTCCACCTCACCGTGGAGTTCGATCCCGCGTCGCCGCCGGACGACGACGCGCTCCTCGAGGGGCTCCGTCCGTACGAACGGCTCTACGTGGACGACCTCCCGACGCCGGAGTTCTTCTCCCGGCTCGAGCCGGTCTTCGACCTCTGGAAGCGGGGCGGCACGTGGGAGCACGTGCACGCCTGGATGGAGACCGTGATGCCGTGGGAGACCGCCCCCGATCTCCTCGACGCGATCCTCCCCGATCTCCCGCCGTCGATCCTCGTGGGCGGGCACATCCTGCTCTGGCCGGCGAAGGGG
>JBLMXB010000027.1:0-23189 GCA_050257555.1 Hyphomicrobiales bacterium
AGTTCTGCTGCTCGTTGGTGCCGACACCGAGCGGGTTCGAGCTCCCCACCTTCATGCTCGTCGCGCTCCCGCCGTGCGCGCGGCTCGTGGAGAGATGCCATTCGTCGATCGCGTTCGGGGCAACCGGGGCGTGGGTCCATCCGGGCGCGCCCGATTCGAAGTCCTCGGCCAGCCCCGCGCCCATGCCGGCGGTCACCGTGAACGACACCGTGCCCGACGACGCGCCGTCGCTCCACGAGAGCGTGAACAGGATGTCGTGCGGCAGCGTGGCGATCGCTCCGATCGAGACGACGAACGGGGTGCTGTTGCTCCCGATGCCTCCGCCGGCGATCGGCGCGCCGGTCGCATTCTGCTGCGTGACGGTCACCGCCGCGTCGAGCGTGGAGAGGGTCAGGTTGAGCGCGTTCGAGGGGAGGCCCACGTTTCGGAGCGTGACGGTGATCGAGTCGGTCTCGCTCGGGTCCGCGTATCCGTTCCCGCCGTCCGCGATCGTCGCGCTCGCCACGCGGAGCTCCGGCTGACTCGAGATCGCGAGGTCGAACGACGCGGAGTCGGCCGAGTCCACGGAGCCGCCCGCGATGTTCCAGACCCGGATCCCGGTGTCCATCCCGGCGTAGTCGCGCGAATTGGGCTGCGTCGACTCGGTCCACGAACGCTTGAGCAGAGCGCCGGGGAACGAGTCCTTCGCGTCCCCGTAGTTCCCCGGTCCATACGGTGCCGGCAGCGTTTCCAGATCGAGCGGGTCCAAGCTGTCCGCAGGCACGAGCCTCACCCGGTAATTGGGTGGTCCGCTCACGTTGTCCACTTTCGTATCGTCGACGTGATAGATCAGGAGTCCGTCGGCCGGGAGGTACTGGTCGGGGCCTTCCTTCTTCCGGCACTCCAGCAGGAAGTACTCCGACCCGGGCTCTCCGTTCGACCAGACCCGGAGCGAGCCGCCCCCCTCGGTGGCCGGCTTCAACGAGTAGTGTCCCGGCGTCGTGACGACGTCGGGCTCGTCGAATCCCAGGAACTGACGGCACCAGGCATCGAGGCCGCCCGGGTGCGATCCGAGCACCTTCCCCGTCTCGTACGGCAGGTAGTTTCCCAGGCCCATCAGAGAGTAGAAGCCCAATCCCGACGGACCCGTATTGTCGTAGAGGTCGGGGAGGCCCAGCGTGTGGCCGAACTCGTGACAGTACGTGCCCACCGCGAGGTCGCCCGGATACTCGTTGTACTCGCCGAGGAGGACGTAGAGGAAACCCTTCACGTCGCCCATCTGGAGCCCGGGCTGGCAGCCGGGGCCGCTGGTCAGGCCGTCGCACCCCGAGTACAGCGGAATTCCTGCCTCGTGCGACCAGAGGCTGTCGTTGGCCGCGATCCCCGAGATCACCTCGGCGCCCCGCCCGGGGTGGATCACGAGCGTCGCGTCGATGTACCCGTCGTCGTCGCCGCTGTGCGGGATGCCGTCGGGACCGTCGTTGTCGAAGTATTCGAGGTTCCCGCCGAACTGGCCGTACGCCGCGCGCATCGCGTCCACGACGAGCCCCTGACCGCTACGGGGATAGGAGGTGAAGTCCAGCCCCGACGAGCCATTCGTGTAGTACCGGTACGAGTGCGGCATCGTCACCCACTTCGACGTCACCTGGCCGGAGAGGATCAGCCGCCCGTGCGACTGGTTCTCGTAGTACTCGCGGAGGCTGATGATGCCGTCGTTCGGATCGTCGCTGAAGAGGAGCTTCCAGTAGTAGTAGGGCGTGCTCTGCTTCGAGGGATAGAGCGCCGGCGCCGACCCCTCGGCCGGGAACTGCGCGAGCACGACGAGGAGGTTCCGGTGCGCGACGCCACCGCGCGGGTACTTCGCCAGGTCGAGGGAGAACTGGCGGTAGACCTTGTCCACGCCGAGCGCCTTCGCGGCCTCGTACCGGTCGAGCCGCTCGCGGAGCGCCGCGGCTGCCTCCGGCGACTTCCGCGCGTCCTCGAGCACGCGCGGCGACACGGAGACCGCACTCGCCGGCGGGGCCGCGAGGAATCCGGCCGCGAGGAGAAGTACCGCCGCACCCACGCCCGCCCCCGTACGCACACGATGCCGATTCAACGCGATCTCCCTCCTCCTCCCGCGGCTCACTCCCATTCGATGGTGGCGGGCGGTTTGGTGCTGATGTCGTAGACGACCCGGTTCACACCCTTCACTTCGTTCACGATCCGCGAGCTGACCCGCGCCAGGAACTCGTCCGGCAGGCGGGCCCAGTCGGCCGTCATGCCGTCGCTCGACGTCACCGCGCGGAGCGCGACCACCTGATCGTACGTCCGGCTGTCCCCCATGACCCCCACTGTCCGGACCGGCAGGAGCACGGCGAAGGCCTGCCAGACCCGGTCGTAGAGACCCGACGCGCGGAGCTCGGAGATGAAGATATCGTCCGCCCTGGCCAGGGTCTCCAGCGAATCCGGCGCCACCGGCCCGAGGATCCGCACGGCCAGGCCCGGACCCGGGAAGGGGTGGCGCCCCAAGACGGCCGGCGGGACGCCGAGCAGCGCTCCCAGGGACCGCACTTCGTCCTTGAATAACTCCCGAAGGGGCTCCACGAGTTCCATCTTCATGCGCTCGGGGAGCCCTCCCACGTTGTGGTGGGACTTGATCTTGGCCGAGGGGCCCCGGGTCGACGTGCTCTCGATGACGTCCGGATAGAGGGTCCCCTGCGCCAGGAGGTCCGCCCCGCCGAGGCGCGCGGCCTCGGCCTCGAAGACCTCGATGAAGACGCGGCCGATCGTCTTCCGCTTCTCCTCCGGGTCCTCGATCCCCGAGAGCGCGGTGAGGAACCGGTCCCGGGCGTCCACGGTGACCAGATCCTCGCCGATGACCCCGCGCATCGCGCGCGCGACGTCCTCGGCCTCCCGATACCGGAGGAGCCCGTGGTCGACGAACACGGCGTGGGACTGCCCCGGCACCGCCCGGTGCAGGAGTGCCGCGACCACCGACGAGTCGACGCCGCCCGAGAGCGCGCAGAGCACGCGGCGCGAGCCCGCCTGCGCGCGGATCCGCGCGACCTGGTCCTCGAGCACCCGCCCCATCGTCCAGTCGCCGGTGAAGCCGCAGATGCCGAAGAGGAAGTTCCGGTAGATCGCGGTGCCGTGCTCGGTGTGCGCGACCTCGGGATGGAACTGGACGGCGTAGATGCGGCGCGCCGGGTCCTCCATCGCGGCCTCGACGACGGTCTCGGTGCTCGCCGTACGCCGGAAGCCCGCCGGGATCCGCTCGACGATGTCGCCGTGGCTCGCCCAGACCCGGCTCGACGCCGGGATGCCGGCGAGGAGCTTCCCGGGGGCGCCGACCGCGAGCGTCGCCATGCCGTACTCGCGGCGCGAGGACATCCGGACGTCGCCGCCCAGCTCCTTCGCGAGGAGCTGCATGCCGTAGCAGACGCCGAGCACCGGCACGCCGAGATCGAGCGTCCCCTCGGGGATCATGGGCGCGCCCGGCTCGAGCACGCTGGCCGGACCGCCCGAGAGGACGATGCCGGTCGGCGCGAGCGCGCGGAGCGCGTCGGGCGCGATGTGCGGGCCGTAGATCTCCGCGAAGACGCCGAGCTCCCGCGCGCGGCGCGCGATCAGCTGCGTGAACTGGGAGCCGAAATCGAGGATGACGAGACGCTGGTGGGTCATGCGCGGACCGTTCGGGCCCCCGTCAGTGGAGGAAGCATCGCTCGCCGCTCATCACCATCGCGATCCCGGCGGCGTCGGCCGCGGCGACGGACTCGGCGTCGCGCACCGATCCCCCGGGCTGGACGATCGCGGCGATTCCCGCCTTCGCGGCGATCTCGACCGAATCCGGGAACGGGAAGAACGCGTCGGACGCGAGCACCGCGCCCCGCACGTCGAAGCCGGAGCGCTCCGCCTTCCAGAGCGCGAGGCGCACGGCGTCGACGCGCGACGCCTGCCCCGCGCCGATCCCGAGCGTCCGCCCGTCCTTCGCGATCACGATCGCGTTCGAGACGACGTGCCGCGCGACCCGCCACGCGAAGCGGAGGTCGGCGGCCTGCGCGTCGGTGGCCGCCGCTCGGGTCGCCCCCTTCCACTGGTCGAACCGCGGCGCGCCGGGCGCCGTCTCCGCGAGGAGGCCGCCCAGGAGCCCGCGCGTGACGACGCCGCCCGAGGCGCCGCGCAGGAGGTCCTTCACCTCGAGGATCACCAGGTTCTTCCGGAGCGCCGCCAGCCGGTCTTCCGGAACGGCGATCGCCGGCGCCAGCACCACCTCGTAGAAGAACGTGCCGACCGCGTCGAGCGCGGCCTCGTCGAGCGCGCGGTTCATGCCGAGGATGCCGCCGAACGCGGAGAGCGGGTCGCCGTCCCGGGCCTTCACGATCGCGTCGGCCGCCGTGGCGCCGAGGGCGACGCCGGCCGGGTTCCGGTGCTTCACGACGACCGCCGCCGTCTCGTCGAACTCGTGGAGCGTCGCGAGGTTCGCCTCGACATCGAGGAGGTTGTTGTACGAGAGCGTCTTCCCGCGGAGCTGCGTCAGCGCCTCCACGGCGCCCCCTTCCTCGGGGGCGTACAGGGCACCCTCCTGGCCGGGGTTCTCGCCGTAGCGGAGCCGCTGCTTCAGGCGGTAGCCGCGCGCGATCCGCTCGGGCAGGAGGCCCGGCCCGGGCTCCGCCGCGGGCGCGTCGCCGCCCGCCTCGGTCGCACCGAGGTAGCGCGCGATCGCGGCGTCGTACGCCGACGTCCGCTCGAAGGCGCGGCGCGCGAACGCGCGGGCGAGGGATTCGGGCACGATCCCCTTCCCCTCGTCGAGCGCCGCCAAGAGCTCCGGGTACTGCCGCGGCTCGACCACCACCACGACGTGAGCGTGGTTCTTCGCCGCGGCCCGGATCATCGCGGGACCGCCGATGTCGATCTGCTCGGTCGCCTCCTCGTGGGAGACGCCGGGCATCGCGATCGTCTGCTCGAAGGGGTAGAGGTTCACGACCACGAGCTCGATCGAGACGATGCCGTGCCGGTGGCGCTCCTCTTCGTCCTGCCCGTGCCCGCGGCGGAAGAGGATGCCGCCGTGCACGGCCGGGTGGAGCGTCTTCACGCGGCCGCCGAAGAGCTCGGGGAAGCCGGTGACCTCGGAGACGTCGCGGACCGTGAACCCGGCCTCGCGGAGCGCCGACGCGGTGCCGCCCGTGGAGACCAGCTTCACGCCGTGGCGGACGAGCCCGTTCGCGAAGTCGACCAGCCCGGCCTTGTCCGATACCGAGAGGAGCGCGCGGGTGATCCGGATGGCGCTCACCGGCCGGCGGGTCCCCCCGTGAGGATGCGGAGCGCGTCCTCGTAGCGTCCCGCCGTCTTCGTCACGACCTCCTCCGGGAGGCGCGGCGGCGGCGGAGTCCGATCCCACCGGATCGAGTCGAGGTAGTCGCGGATCACCTGCTTGTCGAACGAGTCCTGCGCGACGCCCTCCCGGTACGTGTCGATCGCCCAGTACCGCGAGGAGTCGGGCGAGAGCGCCTCGTCGATCCAGACCGCCTGGCCGTCGCGCTCGCCGAACTCGAACTTCGTGTCGGCGAGGATCAGCCCGCGCGATTCGGCGTGCTTCGCGGCCGCCTGGTAGATCGCGAGGCTCACCGAGCGGAGCCGCTCGGCCACGTCGCCGCCGACGATCGAGACCATCCGGTCGAACGAGATGTTCTCGTCGTGGCCCTCCGCCGCCTTCGTGGCCGGCGTGAAGATCGGCTCCGGGAGCTTCGAGGAGAGCGCGAGCCCCTCGGGGAGCTTCACGCCGCAGACCTCGCGCTTCGCCTGGTACTCCTTCCAGCCCGAGCCCGCGAGGTAGCCGCGGACGACGCACTCGACGTCCCACCGCTTCGCACGGCGGACGAGCATCGAGCGGCCGTCGAGCACCGACGCGAACTGGTTGAACGGCCCCGGAAACGCCGCCACGTCGGTGCCGATGTAGTGGTTCGGCACGAGGTCGCGAAGCTTCTCGAACCAGAACCGCGAGATCTGCGTGAGGACGCGCCCCTTGCCCGGGATCCCCTCGTTCAGGATCACGTCGTACGCCGAGACGCGGTCGGTGGCGACGATCAGGAGGCGATCGCCGATCTCGTAGATGTCGCGGACCTTGCCGCGGTAATCGGGGGCCCGTCCGGGAAGAACGACGTCCCGGAAGGCGCGTTCGGTGGTGGTCATGCCGACTCCTTCTGGATGTGCTGGATCGCTTCCACGTACAGCCTGTGCTCGATCGGGAGGAGCCGCTCGGACAATTCCTCCGCGCTCTCCCCCGGCCGGATCGCGAGGCGCGCCTGCGCGAGGATCGGTCCGGTGTCCATCCCCGCGTCCACGTAGTGCACCGTGACGCCGGTCTCCGTCGCGCCCGCCTCGATCGCCTGCCGCTGCGCGTTCAACCCGCGGAACGCCGGAAGGAGCGACGGGTGCACGTTCACCACCGGCACCCCCGCGCGGTTCAGGAACGACCCCCGGAGGAGCCGCATGAACCCGCAGAGGGCGATCAGATCGGGCCGGTCCTCGGCCACGATCTCGAGGAGACGCTCCTCCGCCTCCGGCGCGAGTCGCGCCCCGGGCAGGAACGGCGTCAGCGTCGTCACCGGAACGCCCAGGTTCCGGGCCTGCTCGAGCGCCGGCGCGTCCGGACGATCGGAGACCAGCCGGACCACGCATCCCGCGATCCTTCCGTCGCGGGTCGCTTCGATCAGGTTCGCGGCGTGACTCCCCCTACCCGAGGCCAGGAGGAGCAGCCGAAGCGGCTTCACGGCAGAGGAGTACCACAGCCGTTGCGGCGGCTCAAGCGATATCGTGGAAACGACTTATCCCGGCCAGGATCGCGCTCCGGGGACTGCGGGCGCGGGACCGTCCGGGACGTCGAATCGGAGGAAGCGGGGCATCGGATGGCGGCGCGTCGAGATCCACGCCCCTCCGGGCGCGGGGGTGACGCGGACGGCGCCCTCGACGTCGGTGCGAAGCACGTCGGCGCCGAGGAGCCGATACCGCCCCATCGTCGCCGCGGCCGGATGGCCGAAGCGGTTCCGCTCGCCGCAGGAGACGAGGACGATCCGCGGACGGAGCCGCTCGAGCCACGCCGCGTCGCTCGACGTGCGGCTCCCGTGGTGCGGCGCCTTGAGGATCGCGACGGGCGCGAGCCTCGGGAGCGTGGCTTCCTCCGCTTCGTGCTCGGCGTCGCCCGGGAGGAAGAGGGTCGCGCCTTGGAGCGAGAGCATGGCGACGAGCGATCGGTTGTTCTCGAGGGCGTTCCCCCGTCCTGGAGCGGCGCCGAGATCGGGCGGGGCCCGGAGCGCCGCGCGGAGGCCGGCGGCCGTCACGGCCGTGTCGCGCGCCACGACGAAGCGCGCGCCGCCGAAGCGGCGGAGCCCCTCCGCGATCGGCCGCCGCCACGCGCCGCGCGGATCGCTCCCGTTCTCGGCGATCGCGGCGATCCACCCGCGACGCGCGAGCCACGCGAGGCCGCCGAAATGATCCCGGTGCGCGTGCGACAGGATCGCGAGGTCCACGCGCGCGAGCCCCTCGTCACGGAGCACCGGCTCGACGGCCGCGCGCCCGGCATCCCGTCCCTCGTCGCTCGGTCCGGCGTCGATCAGGACGCCTCCCGACGCCGCGCGCACGAGGAGCGCATCTCCCTGCCCGACGTCGATCGCGACGAGATGCGGCGTGACGGGGGCCGCCGGCCGGGGCGCGAGCGCGAGCGCGGGCGCCGCGACCACGAGGAGGAGCGCGATCCGCCGTCCCGCGCGCGCGGCCGCGGGAGCGGCGTGCCGCGCCCCCTCGCGGAGCGCGGCCGCGAGGAGGAGGGCGGCGAGCGACGCGGCCACGGCGCCGTCCGCGGGGACCGCGTGGATCGGCCACGGCGGCACGAGGCGCGCGCCCCACGCGTTCAGTCCGAGGAGGAGGAGCCCGGTCCCCTCCATCGCGCCGGCTGCCGCGTCGCGGAGCGGCCCCGCGCCGATGGCGTCGAGGCCGAGGAAGAGGAACGCCTGCCCCATGAAGACGCCGCAGAGCGGCACGACCGCGAGGTTGAGCAGGAACCCCGCGACCGGGAGCGCGCCGAAGAGGCGCGTCGCGAACGCGAACGTGCCCGCCGTGGCGGCCGCGCTCTGCGCCGCGAGCGACGCCACTCCGCGCGCCGCCGCGCGCACGCGGGCGCCGAGCCGGCACGAACCCGCGCCGGCGTCGCCGTCGCCGCCCAGACCGCCGGCCGCGAGGAGCCCGAGCACGGCGGCGAACGAGAGGCGGAAGCCGGGATCGAGCGGCGCTCCGGGGCCGGCGAGATGGAGCAGGAGCCCGGCGAGCCCCCACGCGGCGAGCGGCCGGACGACGCGTCCGATCGCGCGCCCGCTCCGCACCGCGCTCCAGAGGATCGAGGCGCGGAGCGCGGACGCGGGAGCGCCGACGAGGAGCGTGTAGCCCCAGACCGCGATCAGCTCGAGGAGGAGGCCGGCGGGGCCGCCGAGACGGCAGGCGCGCGCGAAGAGCATGGCGAAGCCGCCGAGCACGCAGACGTGGAGGCCCGAGATCGAGAGGACGTGGATCGTGCCGCCGTCGCGGAAGGAGTCGCGCGTGCCCGGCTCGATCCCCGAGCGGTCTCCGAGGATCATCCCCCTCGCGAGCGCGGCGACGGGGCCCGCGACGGAGGCGGCGAGCGACCGCGCGATCCGGTCGCGGAGGATCGCGCTCGGGCCGGCGCCCCGCTCCGGCGCGTCGGGCGGCGCGGCGACCGAAAAGGGATCCACGTCCACCGTCCCGGCGATGCCGAGCCGCTCGAGCCGTCGGCCCGGCGCGTCGGCGCCCGGATTCCGCGCGTCCTCCGGAGGTCGGTAGCCGCCTTCGAGCGAGAGCCAGAGTCCCGGGAGCGTCCACCGCGGCGGCGACGCCTCGTCCCGGAATCGGAGGAGGAGCGTCGCGCGGCACGGCGCCTCCTCCCCGCCGACCGCGACGCGGCGCGCCTCGAACCGGAGCGACGGGGACGCCGCGTCGGCCGCCACCGTGTCGAGGACGCGGCCCTCGAGCCGGACGCGCACCGCGCGCGGATGGACCGGGAGCGGCCATCGGGCCGCGTCGTCCTCGCCCGCGAGCGCGGCGCCCGCGGCGAGGATCGCGAGAATTCCGAGCGCGGCCTCGGCGCGCTCGAAGGGACGGCGTCTGAGTCCCGGCGCGCGCCGCGACCCGAGCGCTGCCGCCGCGAGCGACGCGGCGCCCGCGAGGAGCGCGACCCGGAGCGCCGGCGCCGCGAAGCGCGACGGATCGATCGTCCCGGCGCACGCGCCGTGGCCCGCGAGGAGGAGGGTCCAGAGGAGCGTCGGCGCGGGGAGCCGCGCCCGCGGCCACGACCCGACGCGGCGCCACGGGATCCCGGCGGACCACGCCCTGCCCTGACGCACGAAGCGGACCTCTCGCGGGGCGGCGGGACGGCGGGTTCACGCGGCGGGGGGCCGCGTCACGGCGATCAGTCGCCGACGGGAACCGTGTAGATCTCGGAGTAGAACTCGCGGCCGGAGTCGGCCGTCGCCTTGACGTAGAAGCGGACCTTCTTCGCGGCGTTCCGGAGCACTTCCACGGGGAGGAGGCCCGCGAACGTGCGCTCGCCGTCCTCGAGCTGCGTCATCCGCCGCGCCTGGAACGAGCCGCCCGGCGAGGCCGCGTAGAGCCAGACCGCCGTCGTCGGGTCCCACTCCTCGGCCGGGAGCGAGATCGTGATCGGCGGCGGGTTCGCGATCGAGATCGCCGAAGGCGGATCGATCGCGATCGGCGGCGTGGATTCGGCGCCGAACTCCGCGTTCACGAAGTGCTCGCCGCCCGACTTCACCTCGAGCACCGTCACCTGCGCCGGGAAGTCGCGACGGACCACGCGCACGCTGTGCGTGCCGGGCGTCAAGTCCATCGTGAGCGGCGTCGCGCCGCGCGCGGTCCCGTCGATCCAGACCGGGTCGTTCTTCCCCGGCTGGAAGCCGGTGTCGGTGAGGATCGCCGAGCGGACCGTGAGCTTTCCCTTCTCGGGGATCGGCCCGGGATTCCCGATCAGCTCGACCGGCGTGTCCCGGAGGACGTCGATCTCCTGCGCGGTCGTCGTCTGGCCCGGGCCGCCGAAGCGGACGAGGTGGCGGCCGACCACCAGCTTGTCGATCGTGAGCGGGGTCGTACCGGCGTACGCGCCGTCCACGGTCACGTCGAGCACGCGCGCGGGATCGGCCGACGCGAACTCGGCGCTCCCGTAGATCGCCGGATGGAGGACGAGGCGCGATCCCGCGGCCACCTCGAGCGTGTCGCGCCACGTGCCGGAGGCGCCCCAGTCGAGCTCGATCCGGTGGATGCCGGGATCGAGCGAGACCGCGGCGAGCGGGGTGCGGCCGTCGAGCGGCTCGCCGTCGACGCGCACGAGCGCGCCCGGCGGATCGCTCAGGAAGTCGACGGTGCCGTGCGTCGGCGCGGTCACGGCCGCGCGATCCTTCGCGTCGCGCGTGCCGAGGATGCCGGGGAGGATGGCGCGGAGGAGGAGCGCCAGCGCGATGATCGCGAGCGCGCCTCCGCCCCAGAGCGCGAGCGGCTCGTACCACGGCCGCTCCTCCTCGATCGTCGCGAGCTCGCGCGGGCGCGCGGCCGCCGCGCTCGCGTCGGGCTCCGGGCCCGGCGCCGCCGCGTCGCGCGGCGCCTCCACCCCCGTGTCCGCCGTGGGCTCCGCCGGGACCTCCGCCGCCTCGAAGCGCTCCGGTCCCTCGACCGCGGCAGGCGCGGCGTCGGCCTCGCCGGCGGGCTCGAGCGCCTCGCGACGCTCTTCCACGAGCGACGCGCCGTACGTCGCGTCGGCGATCGGCTCGTCCGGCAGGTCGTCGAACGAGAGGACCGCCGCCTCGCCGGCGTCCGGCGCGTCGAGCAGCTCCTCCGGCCGCGCGTCCGCGGCGGCCGTGTCCGTCCGGTCGAGCGCGCCGGGGAGGCCGGAGAATCGCTCCGACTCCTCTCCGGTCCCGCCCGCCTCGCCCGCCTCGCCCGCCTCGCGCGGCTCGAACGACGGCGTGAGGAGCGGCGCGAGCGGCTCGACGTCGATCGGCTCGGCCGCCTCCGCCCCGCTCCCCGCGTCGATCGGCTCGGCGGACGGAGCCTCGGGCATCGCCTCGGCGCGGCCCGCGAGCGTCCCGTCCTCGTCGCCCACCAGGACGCGCACGGCGAGGCGACCGCGATCGCTCGCACCCTCGATGCCGGCCCGGAGGAGCTGCGCGCCGTCCCGCGCGGCGGCCAGCGCCGACGCGAGCGCCTGGAGCTCCCCTTCGCGGAGCGGGCGCGTGCTCGCCACGTAGACGTCGCCCGCCTCGGGGCGGAGCGGAACGACCTCGATCCGCACCTGCGGCTCGGATCCGAGCGCGCCGCGCGGAACGGAGGCGCCGCCCGCGGTCTCGCCCGGCCGCCTGAGGTGCGCGAGGATCCCGTCCCGGTACCGGTAGCAGGGGCAGTCTCCTGCCGAGATCAGGACGCCGTCGCCGCCCTGGAAGAGGAGCGCGAGCACCGAGACCCACGGACGATCCCGCTCGGGACGATGCATCAGCTCGGCGTGGATGGAGCGGAGGGAGCCGATCAGCCGGCGGAGGGGTGGTTCCCCGTCCTCGCCCGAGGTGCCGAGCGCGACCGAGATCTTCTCCTTGACCCAGATCGTCGGATCGATGACGTCGGTGACGGAGAGCGAGGCGCGCGCCGTAAGCGCGAAGCCCCGATCCGCGTCGAGGTGCGCGATCGCGCCCTCGCGGTCGGGGCTTCGAATGAGGCCCGCGATGCGAAGCTCTCCACCCAGTTCCACGTTCATCCCCCGGCAGGATAGGATCGGCCCCGGGGCCTGTCAACGAAGGCTTCACCCCATTCGTGGCACGTCACTTGCAGCCAATATTGGGCGAGGCGACCTCGGGGGACGGGGCAACGCGGCTTAGGCCGCGCGCCGGGCAAGGGCGACCCCTTGCATGTTGCAATTTGCACGGAAGACCGGTACCGTCGCGGAGTTCGTGCCGGCTGTCCGTAGGTCCCCCGGGATCCTCAATCGTTCTTCGATCGGACCACTCCTTCAACGAGGCCTCGTGTCCGATCGGCGTTCCGGGCGACGTTGCTGGAGGCCCCGTTGAACCGAATCGCATTCGCAGGACATCTACTCGTGACCGCGCTCCTGACCGGGCTCGCCGTTTCCCCGGCCGCGGCGCACGTCATGGGTCCCGACCTTCCCGGCTGGGCCACCGCCGACATCGGCGATCCGGGTCCCGCGCCGAGCCCGGACGATTCCCGACCGGCGCCGGCCGATCCCCTGACGCCGGTCCGGGCGAAACTCGTCCAGGCCCAGGACCAGGAGCAGTCGGGACACGCGCCCGACGCGCTGGCCACCGTGCAATCGGCCCTCGCCGATCTCGGCCGGATCCCGCCGTCCCGGCCGGGCGCCGCCACGCTCCGCGACCAGCTCGAGGGCCTGCGCGACCGCCTGACCCGCACCGCCTCGTCCGCTCCCGCCGACTCCGGCGCGAGCGACACGACCGCGTCCGTGGAGCCGCTCAGCCCGGTCGTCCCGGCGCACAACGAGCGGGTCGACAAGTGGATGGACTACTTCACCGGGCGCGGCCGCGAGCAGTTCCAGCGCTGGCTCTCCCGCTCCGGCTCCTACATGGACCTCCTGACGCGCAGCCTGCGCGCCGAGGGGGTGCCGGAGGAGCTCGCGAACCTCGTGTTCGTCGAGAGCGGCTTCAACATGCAGGCCAAGTCGGTGGCGCGGGCGGTCGGCCCCTGGCAGTTCATCCGGGGCACCGCGAAGCTCTTCGGGCTCGAGATGACGCCGTACGTCGACGAGCGGCGCGATCCGGAGCTCGCGACCCGCGCGGCCGCCCGCTACCTCCGCCGGCTCTACGATCTCTTCGACGGCGACTGGGCGCTCGCGCTCGCGGCGTACAACAGCGGCGAGGGGACGGTCCAGCGCGCGATCCGGCGCCAGGGGACGAGCGACTTCTGGTCGCTCAAGCTCCCGCGCGAGACGCGCGATTACGTGCCGCAGTTCATGGCCGCGATGGAGATCGCGTCGGATCCGGAGCGGTACGGGTTCGAGGTGCCGGACAACTCGCCCTGGCGCGTCGACCGCGTGACGGTGGACGGCCCGGTCGATCTCAAGCTGATCGCGAAGGTGACCGAGGTGCCGATCGACGAGCTCGAGCGCCTGAACCCGTCGCTGGTCCGTCACCGGATGCCGGCCGACAAGGAAGGGACCGATCTCCGCGTACCGCACGGCACGGGAGAGTCGGTCCAGGCGGCGCTCGACAGCGACTACCATCCGAAGCCGCTCACGAAGGCCGAGCTCCGCGCGGCCGCGCGGGCGCACCGCCTCGAGATCCGCCGATCGGCGCGCGCCGCCCGGGGAGGGCGGACGCACGTGGTGCGCCGCGGGGAGACCCTCTCGCAGATCGCGGCGCGGCACGGAACGTCGACCCGCCGGCTCGTGCGGCTGAACCACCTCTCGAGCGCGGCCATGATCCGCGCCGGGCAGCGGATCCGGCTCCGCTAGCGTCCTAGCGCGCCGCCTCGGCGCGCTTCGCCCCCGCCTCCGCCCGCTCCACCGCGTCGCCGCACTCGATCGCGCGCGTCCGGAAGTCCTCCTCGGTGAGATCGGGCGCGAGCCGCGCGTTCCGGCCGACCACGATCCCCTCCGGGAGCCGGGTCGCCTTCCCGACGATCGTGAGACCGGACGAGAGGTGCTCCGGGCAGGAGCGGTTCGGCCGCGTGACGTCGCCGTGTCCGACGTGGGCTCCACGTCCGACGTGGACGCGCTTGTCGAGGATCGCGCGGTCGAGCGTCGCGCTCGGTCCGATCCAGGATTCCCCCATCACGATCGAGTCGCGCACCACGGCCCCTTCCTCGACGACGACGCCCGGGAACAGCACGGACCGCTCCACCGTCCCGTTCACGATGGTCCCGTGCGTCACGATGGACGCGCGGACGCTCGCGCGCGGGCCGAGCCGCGCCGGAGGATACTCCGTGCTCGGGGTGTAGATCGGCCAGCGGTGGTCCTCGAGCGCGAAGGGAGGGTCGGGCGAGACCAGGTCGAGGTTCGCGCGGTAGTACGAGTCGAGCGTGCCGATGTCCTGCCAGTAGCTCGGCACGGTGAACGCGAGCACGCGCCCCCGCTCGACGAGCGCGGGGAGGATGCTCTTCCCGAAGTCGTGCGGCGTGTCGCGCTCCGCGTCCCGCGCCAGCTCCGCGCCGAGCGCGGCGGAGCGGAAGACGTAGACGCCCATCGAGATCCGCCCCGACGGCGGATCCTTCGGCTTCTCGAGGAACCCGGTGATCCATCCGGCGCCGTCCGTGCGGACCACGCCGAACTGGCTGGCCTGCTCGAGCGGGACCTCGCAGACCGCGACGGTCGCGTCGGCGCCCCGCTCGAGGTGCGCCTCGATCATCGGCCGGTAGTCCATGCGATAGACGTGGTCGCCCGAGAGGACCAGGAGGTGCTCGGCGCCCCGCTCCTCGACGCGGACCCAGTTCTGCCAGACCGCGTCCGCCGTGCCGCGGTACCAGTCGCTCTCGCTCCAGCCCTGGAACGGCTGGAGCAGCTCGACGCCGCCGCGACGGCGGTCGAGGTCCCACGGACGCCCGATCCCGATGTGGTCGCGGAGCGAGAGCGGCCGGTACTGCGTCAGGATCCCGAGGTCGAAGATCCCCGAGTTGACCGCGTTCGAGAGCGTGTAGTCGATGATGCGGTACTTCCCGCCGAACGGGACGGCCGGCTTGGCGCGCTTCTCCGAGAGGAGGCAGAGACGGCTTCCGAGCCCGCCGGCCAGGATCATCGCGTACGTGACCGCGCTCACGACGACGCCCTCCGTCCCGCGCGGACGGTCGATCCCGGCGCCACGTCGCGCGACGCGAAGTCGCGCTCGCGGACGCCGACGTCGACGATCGAGTTCCACCCGAGCCGGCAGAACGCGGGGAGCTCCGCCCCCTTGCCGATGACCGTGAGCCGCGACGCCAGGTCGAGCGGATGCTCGCGGTTCGGGACCGCTTCGCCGGTGCCGACCACGGCCCCGTCGCCGATCCGGACGCTCTTGTCGACGATCGCGCGCGACACGCGGGCGCCGGGGAGGACGTGCGTGTCGTGCATCACGATCGACTCCTCGACCACGGCCCCGGCGCGGACGTGCACGCCCGGGAAGAGGATCGAGCGGCGGACCGTCCCCTCGACGCGCGTGCCGTGCGCCACGAGGCTGGAGGTCGCGTCCCCCTCGCCGGAGATCAGCGCGGGGGCTCGATCCTCGCTCGGCGTGTAGATCAGCCAGTCGAGGTCGTTCAGGTGGAGCGCCGGGAACGGCCGGAGGAGCTCCATGTTCGCCTCGTAGTACGCGTCGATCGTGCCGATGTCGCGCCAGAACCCGTCGAGCGGGTACGCCTCGACGTCCTCCCCCGCCGCCACCATCGGCTGGATCACGTCGCGCACGAGGTCGTGGCCGCACCCCGGCGCGTCGAGCCGCCCGCACAGGTCCCGCGCGCGGAAGACGTAGATCCCGGTGGAGATGATCGCCCCCTCCGGCCGTTGCGGCTTCTCCGTCAGCGCGTGGACGCGTCCGGTCGCGTCCGCCGTCACGTACCCGTATCGCTCCGGCTCGCGGCTCGGCGCCTCGGTGGTGACCACCGTGAGCGCGGCGCCGCTCGCGTCGTGACGCTCGATCAGGCGCGCGTAGTCCATCTTCGTCACGAGATCCCCGGAGAGGACGAGGATGTGACGCGCCTGCGCGTCCTCGATCACGTTCCGGTTCTGCGCGAGCGCGTCGGCGGTGCCGCGGTACCAGTTCGTCTCGCGCTGGCGGACGAACGGCTGGAGGAGCCGGATCCCCCCGTCCCGGCGGTCGAGGTCCCACGCGCGGCCGATCCCGATGTGGCCGTGGAGGGAGAGCGGCGCGTACTGCGTCAGCACGCCGATCCGGGTGAGGCCGGAGTGGACGCAGTTCGAGAGCGCGAAGTCGATGACGCGGTACTTGCCGCCGTACGGGAGGGCCGAGGCGGTGCGGGTGCGGCCGAGCGGGTGGAGCCGGTCGCTCCGGCCCCCGGCCAGGATCAGGACGAGAACGGGTGGAGTCACGGGTCGCGCGGCCCTCCTCGCGCGGACGGCGGTGCTTCGCTAGAACGAGTACGAGCCGGAGATGCGATGGCTCGCGTCGAGGTCCCGGTGGTCCAGATACGCGTAGTCGAGGCCGAACCGCTTGATCCGCACGCCGGCCCCGGCCGTGAAGTTCTGCGCCTCCATGCCGGCCCGGAGCGCCACCTTCCGCTCGATCCAGTACTCCACGCCCGGATGGAACTCGAACGTGATGCCGCCGAGGTGCGCCTGGCTCGAGAGGCGCTCGTCGGAGAAGCCGATCTGGACGTCGAACGCCGCGGTGACGATGTGCCGCCGGTCGGCGAAGCTCTTCGTCTTCGCGCCGCCGACCCGGAGCGCCGGGGCGATGAACTCGTTCGTGCCGGTGTTCCAGAGGATCCGCGTCGTGGTCGCGTCGCTCAGGCGCGCGCCGACGGACCAGCCGCGCGGCCCGATCCAGAGCGCGCCGGCGTCGAGGCCGAAGCCGTTCGAGCGGAGGCTGTCGCCGAGCCACTGGTGGATGTACTTGAAGTTGCCGCCGAGCGTGAATCCCGGCCGCACCTCGCGCGCGTAGGAGACGAGCAGCGCGACGTCGTTGTCGCTGTCGAAGACGAAGCGGCTCTCGTCCACGATCAGGCGGTCCTCGGGGTAGTCGAACTTCCCGTTCCCGTTCTGGTCGATGATCTGGAGGCCGCGGGTGTCGGGGATGTTGTCGACGCCGAGGCGCACGAGGGAGATGCCGATCGCCTGGCGCGGCTTCCCCGGCGCCCCCGTCGGGAAGACGTACGAAAGGAAGTCGTACTTCACGATCGAGCCGAACTGCTCGGCGTGCATCGCGGTGATCTGGCGGTTCCCGAGCGTCGCGAGGCCGGCCGGATTCCAGTACGCGGCCGTGCCGTCGTCGGAGAGCCCCATGAACGCGCTCCCCATGCCGAGCGCCCGGGCGCCGACGCCGATCCGGAGGAACTCGCCGGCGTAGCGCGTGGCGCGCGCCGGGGAGGGCGCCAGGGCCGCGGCGGCGACGAGCGTGGCGAGGAGGCCCCGAAGGGCGGCGCGGCGTTTGGCGGAGCGGATCATGGGCGCAGGCGATTCCCCCGGGGTCGGCGCGGACGGTATCGGTTCCTACCCCCGCCGGCCGGGCGCGGTTCCCGCTCCCGCGGCGTCACGAGGCCGCGGAGCGGCGCCGGGTGCGGGTCGACTCCTCGCCGTCGAGGGGCGCCACGCGGCGAAGGGCCCGCCAGGCGACGTACTGCTCGAGGAGATCCCGGTCGTCGCCAGGCATGTCGGTGAAGTAACAGGCGATCTCGTACCGGGGCTCGCGCCGGGCGCGCTCCGCCTCCTCGCAGCGCACGATGACCCCCTCGCAGCGGAGCATCCGCTCGCGCCTCAGTTTCCGGCCGAACGGGGCGAGCAGGATCGTGAGCGAGACCTTCGTGAGCGGCGAGAGGAACGCGCGGCTCAGGAACTGGATGCCCGACGAGGAGAGGTTGATCGTCTCGGTCGTGAGGACCGAGGCGTCGTCGGCGCCCGTGACCTGCATCGCGAGCTTGGCCGAGATTCGCGGCGCCTTGCGCCGCTCGCGCGTCAGCTTCGTCATCGTGCTCTCCCTGCGCGGGATCCGCCCGCGCGCGCTCTTACCGCCGCTTCGGATGCCGCCGCCCCTTCTTCTCGGGACGGCGCGTTCGCTGTTTCCGGCCGGACGCGGGGGCCGCGAGCGCGAGCTCCACCTCGCGCCGCGCCAGGTCCGCGCGGGCCACCGCCACGACGAGCGGATCCCCCAACCCGTACCGCCGGCGCGACCGGCGCGACCGGAACGCGAAGCCGTGCTCCGCGAGGGTCAGCGACGGATCCCCGAGCGCCCGCTTGGGGAGGAACCCCTCGATGTTCCACGCTTCGATGGCGACGAAGAGGCCGTTCGGCGTGAGGCCCGAAACGTAGCCGCGCGCCTCCTCTCCGATCCGCTGGAGGGCGAACCGGACCGCCTTCCGCTTCGAGACCGCGCGCTCGGCGTCGTCCGCGGCGATCTCCGCCTCGGAGGACCGGGCGGCGACGCGGGCGTTCAGCCAGCCGTCCGCGAACACCCAGGGATCGCCCCGTCCCGATCCCGCCGCCTCCGTCAGGTAGCGCTTCACCACGCGGTGGTTCGCGAGGTCGGGATAGCGTCGGATCGGCGACGTGAAGTGCGCGTAGCCCCGCATGCCGAGACCGAAATGGCCGACGTCGACCAGGTCGTACCGCGCCTTCTCCATCGCCCGGAGCAGGTAGAGCGCCACCATCCGGTCGCGCGGGCTCGTCCCGTGCGTCACCCACCGGCGGAGCTGCCGCGCGTCGGTGACGATCGTGGACGGGCCGGAGCGGCCGAGGTAGCGCGCCGCCTCGAAGAACGCTCGCAGCCTATCATAGCGGGGCCGCTCGTGAATCCGATAAAGAAACGGGGCCTCGCGGGCGAGCGCCCGGCGGCCCACGACCTGGTTCGCGAGGAGCATGAACTCCTCGATGAGCCCATGCGTCGGGAGCCGCGGCCGCTCGCGGAACGCGACCGGCTCCCCCGCCGCGTCGAGCGCGGGCCGCACCTCGGGCACGTCGAGATCGAGGCCGCCCTGCTCGAAGCGCCGCTCGCGGAGCGCGCGGGCGAGGCGATCGAGCCCGCGGAGCGAGACCGGGATCGCGCCGTCGCCGCGCGCCGCCAGGATCCCGGCCGCCTCCTCGTACGAGAGCGACGCGGCGCTCCGGATGATCCCTTCGGCCACGCGTGTCCCGAGCACCGCCCCGTCCGGCGCGAGCGTGGCGATCACGGTCACCGTGAGCCGGTCCACGCCTTCGCTCAGGCTGCAGAGACCCGCGGAGAGCGCGTGCGGGAGCATCGGGAGCGCGCGGTCGGCGAGATAGACGCTGCAGCCCCGCTCCTCGGCCTCGCGATCGAGGGCGCTCCCGGGCCGCACGTAGTGCGTCACGTCGGCGATGTGGATCGCGACGTCGCACGGGCCGCGCTCCGGGTCGCCGCGGAGGGAGAGCGCGTCGTCGTGGTCCTTCGCGTCGGCGGGATCGATCGTGAGCACGGTCTCGCCGCGGAAGTCCTCGCGGCCCCGCGCGGCCCGCTGGACCGACTCCTCCCCGAACGCGTCCGCCTCCCGCTCGGCGTCCGGATCGAACTCGACGCGGAGCCCCTCCTCCATCGCGACGAGGAGACTGTCCTCCCGCGGGTCGTCCTCCTCGAAGACCGCGGCCACCGTTCCCTGCACCGGATCGACGGGGGTCGGGTCGAGGCGGACGAGCACGCGCGCCCCACGCGGGACGCTCTTCCGCCCGTGGAGGGCGAGGAGGATCGAGGAGGGATATTCGGGGCGCTCCGGGAAGAGCGCCGTGAGCCGTCCGCGCGGCTCGAGGCGGCCGACGATGCCGTAGCGCGTGCGCGCGAGGATCTCGACGACCTCGTGCGCGTCGCCCTGCTCCCGCGTCTCGAGGTACCCGACCCGGACCCGGTCGCCGTGGAGCGCGCCGCCCATGGCGAACGGCGGGACGAAGACGTCCTCGGGCTCGTCCTCCACGCGGACGAACCCGTATCCGAACCGCGTCGCATGCAGGCGCCCGACGAGGGTGCGCCCGCTCACGCCGGGCACGACGGAGGCCCGGGCGTCCGCCTGTCGGACGCGCCGGGCCCCGAATTCCCTACGGAGCGGCGCAACGGAAGCACCGCGACCACGCGACTACCGCAGCTTCTTCTTGTGACGATCGCGGCGGAGTCGTTTCTTCCGCTTGTGGGTGGCGATCTTCTTCCGCTTCCGTTTCTTGCCGCTTCCCATCGCTCTCCTTTGGCGCCGCGGGCCCTAGGGGCCGCCGCGGACCTGCCCTTTCAGCTCGTTCGACGCCTTGAACACCGGAACCAGCTTCGCCGGCACCATCACTTCCGCGCCGCTACGGGGGTTCCGTGCCTTCCGCGCCTTGCGTTCGCGTACCTTGAACGTTCCGAAGCCCCGGATCTCGATGTGCTTCCCCTCGCTCAACGCGCGCGAGATCGCGTTCAAGAGCTGGTCCACGATCGTGGCCGTCTCGCTCTTGGAGATCTTGGTCCGGCCGGAAATCTCGTCGACTAGGTCGGCCTTGGTCATGAACGTCCTCCCGTCGATCGGCAGCCCGGCGCCCGTCGCGCCGGACGCAGGAATCTAGCATCTCACGGCCGCCGCGTCAATTACCGGAGGCGGTACTCCAGCTGAGGACCGTTCGGTGAGATGCCGGTCATCTGGTTCAGCTTCTGATCGAGGAACGTGAAGAGGGACACCTTGCGCCGCTCCTTCTTGACCACGGTCGGCCGCCCCTGGATCCCGGCCATCGAGCCCGCCATCCGGACCGCGTCGTCGAGGTCGCCCAGACGGTCGACGAACCCGTAGTCGAGCGCCTGATCGCCGCTGAAGATCCGCCCGTCCGCGTACGGCAGGATGTCCTCCCGGTTCATGCTCCGACCCTCGGCGATGGCGTCGATGAACTGGTCGTAGACGTTCGAGAGGACGTCGTGCAGGAGGGCGCGCTCGTCGTCGGTCATCGGGCGCCACATGGAGCCGACGTCCTTGAACTTCCCGGTCTTGATGACCTCGAACTTGAGGCCCACCTTCCGGAAGAGCTCCTCGGTGTTCGGGAAGCTCATGATGACGCCGATGCTCCCGGTCAGCGTGCCGGGGTCGGCGACGATCGAATCCGCGGCGCACGACACGTAGTAGGCGCCCGACGCCGCGACGCCGCCCATCGAGGCCACGACCGGCTTCCCCTCGTCGCGGAGCTTTCGGATCGCCTCGTAGATCTCCTGGGAGGCCGCGACCCCGCCGCCCGGACTGTCGAGGCGCACGACGACCGCGCGGACGCTGGAGTCGCGCTCCATCCGGTCGAGCTGCTCGACGGTCGGCGCGGGATCCTCGATGCCGCCCGTGATCTCGACGAGCCCGACGCGAGAGGTGAGCGGGGAGAACGCCGGGCTCTCCCCCTGGATCATCATGTTGACGACGAAGAACGCGACGGAGACCGCGAACAGCGTTCCGACGACGAGCAGGGCGCAACCGAGGACCCAGCGATTACGGGCCACGCGTGACGTCTCCCAGGGACGAAGGCGATGCGAACCGCCTGACCCTATCACCGACGCCGCGACCCTGAAAAGGAGGAAGGCGCCCGGAGTCTCCTCCGCGCGCCTCCTCGGCCCCGTGGGGCCCGATATTGCTCCCCGCCTGTGTCGTGCACCCGATGCCAGTGAAACTGCGTCGTCTCGTCGAGGGGATCAGCTCAGGACCGGGCGATTCTCGCGAGCACGGCAGGGAACATCGTGTGGTTCGCTAAGGCCTCCGGTTTCGGGTCGTACGGCTCGTCGTCCTCACGCCTCGTACCAATGCAGCCGGCGTGCCGCGGCGGATCGCGGGCCGTCCCCGAAGGCCCGATTTCGGGTCGTATTTACGTGTCCGTAACACACGTATTTACTGCTGATTACGGGAGCGTTCTCATGCGTCGGGCGAGGGAGGGGCGCCGTCGGGGCGAGGGCGGGGCGGAATGGCCGGGTCGAGCCGCGGAGGGCGCCCGGTCGTGGGAACTCCACCCCAGCGGGCGGGGGGAAAACCCTCAGCGGATCAGGGGACGATCAGCGAGCGGCCCGTCATTTCCCGGGGGGGAGCGAGCCCCATCAGCTCGAGGAGCGTGGGGGCGACGTCGGCCAGGATCCCGTCCCGGAGCGGAAGGAGGTCCTCCCCCGCGATCAGGACCGGGACCGGGTTCAGGGTGTGCGCCGTGTGGGGCGCTCCGGTCGCGAGATCGATCATCTCCTCGGCGTTCCCGTGGTCGGCGGTGACCAGGGTCCGGCCGCCCCGGGCGGCGACCGCCTCGAGCACCCGGCCGAGGCACGCGTCCACGGTCTCGACCGCCCGCACGGCCGCCGGGATGACGCCCGTGTGGCCGACCATGTCCGGGTTCGCGAAGTTGAGCACGAAGAAGCCGAACGTGTCGTCGGCGAGCCGGCGGCGGACCTCCTCGGTCACCTCCCGGGCGCTCATCTCGGGCTCGAGGTCGTACGTCGCGACCTTGGGCGAGGGGATCAGCACGCGCTCCTCGCCCGGGAACGGCTTCTCCTCGCCCCCGTTGAAGAAGTACGTGACGTGCGCGTACTTCTCGGTCTCGGCGATCCGGAGCTGGCGGATGCCGGCCCCGCTCACGACTTCGCCGATCGTCTTCCGCACCGGCTCGTCGGCGAAGAGGACCGGATACGGGAACGTCTCGTCGTACTCGGTCATGCAGACGTAGTGGAGGTCGAGCGGGGCCAGGGGTCGCGGGAACGCGTCGAACGCGGGATCGGCGAGCGCCCGCGTGATCTCGCGCATGCGGTCCGGCCGGAAATTGAACGCGACGACCGCGTCGCCGCGCGCGATCCGCCGCGCCTTCGGATCCCCGACCACGGTCGGCGCGACGAACTCGTCCCCCTCGTCCCGGCCGTACGCGGCGGCGAGCGCCGCCTCGGGCGTCGCGGCCCGCTCCCCTTCGCCGGCGGTCATCGCGCGGTACGCGCGCTCGACGCGGTCCCATCGCTTGTCGCGGTCCATCGCCCAGTAGCGCCCGACGACGGTCGCGATGCCGTGCGGGCCGAGCGAGCGGAGCAGCGCCTCGATCGTCCGGATCGACGGCTCCGCGGAGCGCGGCCCGGTGTCGCGCCCGTCGAGGAACGCGTGGACCGCGATCCGAGGCACGCCGGCGTCCGCGGCCGCGCGGATCATGGCGGCCAGATGCCGCTCGTGGCTGTGCACCCCGCCCGGGGAGAGGAGGCCGATGAAGTGGAGCGTCCGCGTCCCCGACTTCGCGTGCGCGAACGCGCCCTGGAGCACGGGGTTCACGGCGAGCGACCCGTCCTCGACGGCCTTGTCGATCTTCGTCAGGTCCTGGTAGACGACGCGGCCGGCGCCGAGGTTCATGTGGCCCACCTCGGAGTTCCCCATCTGCCCGTCGGGGAGTCCGACGGAGCGGCCGCACGTGATCAGGGTCGCGCTCGGGTGGCGCGCGAGGAGCGCGTCCATGACCGGGGTCCGCGCCATGCGGACGGCGTTCCCCTCCGTCTCCGCGCGAAGGCCCCATCCGTCGAGCACGATGATGCCGGTGA
>JBLMXB010000028.1:0-66322 GCA_050257555.1 Hyphomicrobiales bacterium
ACCTTCGCGCCGATCCAGAGGCCGGCCGCATAGACGGCGGTCTTCGTGGTGCCGCGCGGGTAGATCAACCCGGCGGTTCCCTTCACCAGGTCATACGCGAGCGAACCGTGGTTCGTCACCACCATGTCCAGGTTGTTGACGTCCATGTGGCCGGTGTTGTCGATGATCTGCGCCGCGCGGCTCACCGACCTCGTCGCGTGCGCGGGCACGGTGTTCACCCGCGATGCCGCCAGCGCGGCGGGCGCCGCGAGCAGCATCAGGAGCGCCGCCGCCCCGAACCACTTCAAGGATCGCATCCGTTGGGCCCTCCTTAGCCTCGGAAGTCGCATGTCAGAAGCTGAGCCTGGCGCCGAACCGCACCTGGCGCGGCGTCTCGTGGAGCAATGGGCTCTGCTCGGCGAGGTTGTAGCGCTCGGTCGCGCCCGCGTCCCCGTACTTCTGGGCGTTCGCGTCGATGAACGCCTGGCCGTCCGGCGTCTCGAGGTAGTTGGTCGTGACCGCCGACCCGCTCGACGTGTAGACCTGGTTCCAGTTGTCGCGGTTGAAGATGTTCAGCACCCAGACGTATGCCTCGAGCTGCTGCCTTCCGACGTTGAAGAAGCGGTTCAGCTTCGCGTCCACCTGGTAGTTCCAGGGACCGTACCGGCTGTTGATCGGCCCGATCGGCTCGGACGCGACGTTCCCGAGCGTGACCTCGTTGTAGACCTTGGTCGGCGTGTACGGCGTGCCGCTGGCGGCGTTCACGAGGATGTTGAGTCCCGTGTTCTCGAGAACGTGCGTGGCGCCCCAGAGGGGTCCCTGCCCCTTCTCGTAACGGATGTCCATGTTGAAGGAGAACTTGTGCCGCTGGTCGAACGCGAGGGGCGACGTCTGCTTCGGCGTCTCGCTCGCGTACCACGCGATGTTCCGCTGGCTCTGCGAGAGCGATCCGGTTCCGTCCGCCCAGCTCAGGCTGTACGACGCGTTGAACGAGACCAGCCCCGTCCGGCGAAGCGTGTAGGCGACGTCGAGACCCTTGATCGTCGCGAAGTCGCGGTTCCGATACGACGAGAAGGAATTCGGGGTCGACGGGATGTTCACGATCTCGACCAGGTCCTTCACGTCCTTGTAGTACGCCGACGCCTCGATCCGGGAGTGGTCGTTCGGCGTGTGCTGGATCCCCAGCTCGTACGCCGTCGTCTGCTCCGGCTTCAGGTTCGGGTTGCCGAACCCGACGAAGTACCCGCCGGTCCGGACCTTGTGCTCCAGGAACTGATAGCTCACGTAGAGGTCCTGGAGGTTCGGCTGCTGGAAGAACTTGCCGTAGTTCACGTGGAGAAGCGTCTGGTCGGAGACCGGGAAGCCGACGCCGATCCGCGGCGAGACGCGCTGGTAGATCTTCGAGGACTGGAGGTCGCCCGGCAGGAGCCGGGAGTACGAGGGGTCGAGCGGCTGCGTCTCGCTCACGAGCGCGTCGGTGGACGGCGTCAGGTAGTCCCACCGGAGCCCGGTGTTCAGCACCAGGCCGAGCCGCTCGTACTTCGTCTGCACGTACAGCGACGCGACCTTCGGATGCTTCGGAACGTCGAGAGGCGAGTCGTAGATCCCGTTGCCGTTCTTGTCCTGGAACGGCTCGCCGGAGTCGTACGCCCCGTTGCCGTTCATGTCGGTGAACGTGTCGCCGGTGTTGATCTCGTTCCCGAACGCGTCGTAGCCGTAGTGGTCGACGTCGCGCGTGTTGTCGGGATTCCCGTTCGCGTCGTAGAGCTGCGTCGGGAAGTAGTGGTCGTAGTACCGGAGCGTATGACGCTGGTAGTCGCCGCCGAGCTTCACCTGGAAGGACGGCGAGAGCTGGTTCGAATAGTTCGCCTGGAAGCCGACGTACGAGGACTTCCGGTGGAGGAAGTCGTCGAAAACGTGCGCCCCGCCCGGGTTGGCATCGCCGTACCAGAAGAGCGCCTCCGTCTGGTCGTACGCGGGGTTCCCGTTCGGACGGGCGTACCCCTTCAGGTTGTCGAAGTAGACCCCGTCGCCGCGCTTCCGGTCGGTCAGGAAGTAGTTCGCCTTGAGCTCGTAGTAGGAGCGCGCGTTCAGGCTCTGGTTCCAGGTCGCGTAGACCGAGTTGTTCTTGTCCTCGTACCGGGGCGCGTGGTTCAGGTTGAACCGGTAGGAGTTCAGGTACTGCTGCCAGTCGTCCTTGTTGAACGTGCCGCCGAGCTTCAGCGTCATGAGCGGCGTCGGCTTGAAGGTCAGCTTGCCGACCGAGGCCCACGTGGCGCTCGAGTTCGAGGGGAGGATCCCCTTCTCGAAGAAGTTCGTGGAGATGTCGCCCTGGGGCGCGTACGTGACCTTGTCCGTCTCCCAGCTCGGGTTCCGGTCGCGGTCGTACTTGCGCTCGCCCGAGAGGTAGAACGTGACCTTCTTGAAGTTCGGCGTCAGCGGCCCGCCGACCGAGAGCGAGTACACGTTGTTGTCCCGGCTCGGCGACTTCAGCCAGTTGCCGGAGAGATTGTCGGTGATGCCCTCGACCGAGCCGAAGTACTTGTCGCCGCCGTCGCGCGTCACCACGTTGATGACGCCCGAGTTGATGCGGCCGTACTCGGCGTTGAACCCGCCCGACTGCACGACGATCTCGTCGATCGCGTCGCTGTTGATGGCGGTGGTCGAGAACCCGGTCAGCGGATCCTGCTGGGAGAACCCGTCCACGTAGTACGCGACCTCGTTCGGCCGCCCGCCGCGGATGATGAGGGTGCTCCCGTTCTGCCCTTCCTGCCCGTTCAGCTGCGGGCTGTCGAGGCGCGCCTTGAAGTTCACGACGCCCGACTGCTGCGCCACGGCCTCCTGGTACCCGCGGAGCGGCTGGTTCTGGATCTGGTCACCGGTGATGAACTTCGTGGTGCCCGTCACGTCCTTCTGGATCAGCGGACGCTCGGCCTTCACGACCACCTCGGGCACGTTCGTGAGCACGGTCGACTCGAGGCTCCAGTCGATCTTCGTCACGAAGTCCTGGATGACCTGCACCTCCTCCTTGGCCTGGGGCACGTAGCCGAGGAGCGCGACCCGGACCGTGTACGTGCCGGCCGGGATGTTGAGGATGAAGTAGTTGCCCTGCGGATCGGTGACGGCGCCGCGCTTCAGATCGGGGATCGAGACCGACGCCAGCCCGATCGGCTCACCGGTCTTGGAATCGCGCACCGTCCCCGAGATCGAGCCCGTCGTGCCGGCCCATGTGGTCTGCGCGGTCAGAAAAACGAAAAAGGCGCTCACCACCAATGTGGCGACGCCTACGAACCGCCGCGTGCGAGTTCGCACCATGACTCGTCCTCCCTTGACCAACCGTGGAAACGCCATGCGGGGGTCGATCACTCCCTCCCTGGTCCCCTCTACCCGAGCCCACGTTCGGCGGGATCCTCCGTCCCGCCGAGGGGCATCCATCGCCCGTACCTGGGCCCCTCATCGGCATTGGTCCACTGAACCGGCTCGTACTCTAGGCAGTCCCTCCCTCGTCCCGCTCGTTCGAAGACATGCCGCGGCGCCATGTCGGATTGGGCCGCAACACCTTGCACGATCGCCACACTAGGAACGGCCGCCGACGCATGTCAACCCTTTTTCGCAACGAGAAGGCCCCCCGGCCGGGAGGGCCGGGGGGCCGATGCGGCACCGGGGCGTCGCCGCCCCGGCCGATGTCGCTACGGGATCCTAGAAGTGGTACGTCGCCGAGACGCGGTTGAACGGCGCGCGCTCGTTCCCCGACAGCGCCCAGCCGCCCGTGAGCGGGAACTGGTCGTTGATCACCATGTCGACGTCGAGGTTGTTCCAGCGGATGCCGGCCCCGAGGTTCATGTTGAAGTCGGAGAAGCGCTCCTTGACCGTGTACGTATTGGTCGGAGCGGCGAAATCGGAGCCTTCCTCCTTGTACATCATGTGGCCGCGGCTCGCGCCGATGCGGAGCTTGAGCCACTTGGTGGCGTCGGTCTCGATCGCCGCGAAGACCATCGGGATGGCCGTCGTCTTCTGCGTGATCGACTTCGTCGCGCCGCTGGCGACCGCGTCGTTGTTGTCGGTGCGGTCATACGCGTGCTTCGACTGCGAGACGACCACGCCCCAGAGGAGCAGGTTGTTGTCGTTCACGCGCATGTTGTCCGAGATGCCGGCGCCGTAGTTCTTGTACGTCTCGTCGGCGCTGCGGGCCGTCGGCGTCACGCCGGTCACTTCCCACGACAGGTCGTCGTTCACGTACCAGGCCGCCGGGTACCAGGTGTGCGTGTCGCCGCGATGGAGGATGCCGCGGGCCGCGACCATGTACGACGCGTTCCCGCCGTCCTTCCACGTCTCGCCGCCGGCCGGGGTCTCCGTCCGGTCGAGCGTGTACCGGCGATAGGTGGCCACGCCCTCGATCCGGTCGTCGTTCTTCAGGTGGAGCGCGATCGCGGGGCTGATCCCCCACGTATTGATCTCCACGCCGGTCGAGGTGATGACGTTATCGAAGAAGTTGGCCCCGAACGGATACGGATCGAACGAGAAGTCCTCGCCGCGCGCGCTGTAGCTCGACGGCGCGTTGTCCGAGAACTCGAAGTACGAGTTCGTGATGTCGAGACGAACCGCGAAGTCGAGGTTCGTGAACGCCTTGCCCCAGATCATGTCGAGCTGCTCGTTGTTCAGGTTGCTCGACGCGGTCGTCGCGTTGAGCGCCGACTGCTTCATCTGGAAGGCGATGGCGCCGAAGCGCGGGAAGTTGCGGATCACCGTGTAGCTCTTGTCGAGCGCGGACGCCGAATTGACGTTGCCGTTCGGGTCGTTCCCCAGCTCGGCCAGCACCAGGTTGTTCTGGCGCACGACCGACGTCGGGTAATAGAAGATGTTGGCGTAGTCATCGGTGAACTGGCTCGTGTACGGCGTGCTCAAGCCCATGCCCTCGACGCGCGAGAGCGAAGCCTGGCTGGTCCCCGCGGTCATCGCGAGGAGCGCCACGGCGCCGAGCACCACAATCAGCTTGCGCTGAAACATACGGTCGATACCTCCTTGGTTTGCGGACCCCGGACAATCCGGGACCCTCGAGCCCAGGTCCTGCGCACATCATGGTCGGTCGATGGACCCGGGGAGATCCGGTAGAGCAATTCCTGCTCGTGGACCCTCGCTCGCCACCCCCTTTCCGTTGCTTCCGTCATCCATGCGCCGCCGGGCAAGCGACGGCGCCCCACCCATTTCGCTGGGAGATGCGTCCTCAGGGACCGCGGAAAATCCGGCGGCACGTTAGGGGTCGGCCGGAGCGGTGTCAAACGAATTATTACGATTGTTACGGTAATTCCCGCTCTTCCAGCGGGTTACGCGCCGCTTCCGAGGGGGTCAGGGAGCGCGGTTGGGGTCGAGTTCGTAACGTCCGAAGCCGTCACGATCTACGAACACGAACGTCTTCCGCTCGCGGTAGTAGTACCAGATCTCCTCCGGGGGGCGATCGAAGTTGAACGGGTTCCGGACCACCTCGTCGGGCTTGCCGTAGACGATGTAGATGCGGCCCATGTCGGTCTTCCAGCCCGGGGTGCCGACCGAGAAGTGCTGGTTGGCGTAGAGGACGCGCTGATAGAACTCGTCCATCGCCTCGTTCTGGGGGGTGTCGGGCGTCGGATCCCGCCGCTTCCAGAACGCCGTCCAGAATTGCCGGCGCGCCTCCTCCGTCTTCAGGGTCTCCATCTCCCTCTTCTCGGCGTCATTCGCGATGTAGCGCAACACCTCGATCGACCCCTTCGGATCGGCCAGGATCGAGGCGATCGACGGCGCGACCTCGAAGGCCCGCTCGCGGGTCACGGGGCTAGGCTTCCTTCCCCCCTTCCCCTGCGGCGCGGGGAGGGCCAGCTCCACCACGAAGCGGTACGAGCCCGGGATCAGGGTGCCGATTCCGGGGCGGAGGAGGAACGGGGTGCGGCCGCCGCGCCGGGGGAGGACCGTGTCCCCGTGCGCGACCCGGTCCTGGATGTCGTTCAGCACCTTGTACTCGAGGCGATACGTGGACCCCCGCTCCCCCTCCGGCCGCGAGTCGACGATCTCGCCGAAGACGGCCAGGCGATTGACGTCGTCCGTGAACCGCCGGGACGGCCGGGGATCGAGGGACGCCCGCAGGTCGGCGGGGTCGACCGGACCGGAGCCCGCGGTGCCGAGCGAGAGATCGGTGAACCAGAGCCGGGCGTCCGACTGCGACGGGACCTCGACCGAGACCGTCGTGCCCGCTTCGCGCTGGGCCACGAGATCCCCGATCACGACGTCGACGTCGTACTTCCCCGCCGGCGCCTTCAGCGTCACGTGGTCGACGATGTCGTCCCCCCGGCTCCGCGTCTCGGCGTACGTCGGCACCCGGAGGTCCCGCTGGAAGACGTCGCCGGCCACCTGCCGGCCCCCCTTCGAGCGGCGGAAGACGACCCTCACGTCGTACGCGGCGTGGTACCCGTCGGGCGCGCGCTCGAAGAGGAGCTCGGAGCGCGCCATCCGGTAGTCGAACCGGACCTCCGGCGCCCCCTGGTCTCCGGGCTCGATCGACGCGTCGACCGAGAAGCGGGGACGTCCCTGGCTGGTGCCGGGAACCGGCATGTCCGACTGGCTCGCCGGGCCGGGATTCGGGTACTGCGCCCACGATGCGCCAGGAACGGACCAGGCCCCGAGGAGGAGGAGCAGCGCCGCGACCGGTCCGCGGCCCGTCCGCGCCCGTCGGCGGCGGGCGGGCCCCCGCGCCGCGCTATCGGAGGACCGCGATCGCTTTCGCATCGTCCACTCCCGCGCCGCTGACGCGCACGTAATAGATGCCGCTCGCGACGCGCCGCCCGTCGCGGTCGCGCCCGTCCCAGGTCGCCGAGCCGTAGCCGCCGCCCGCGGGCGCGGGTCCCTCGATCTCCCGGACCAGGCGGCCCCGGAGATCGTAGACGCGGACCGTGATGGTCGGGCCCGGCGGGGGCGTCGCGGTCCGGAACGGGACCGTCACGACGTCGCCGCCCCGGGACCGGAACGGGTTCGGGAAGGGCCGGCCCACGGCCGGCGCCGAAGAGACGAAGAGGGTGCCCTCCGCGACCTCGATCGAGCTCCCGTCGGCGCGGTACGCCTCGAGGCGGTAGCGATGGAGCTGCCCGGCCACGAGCGAGTCGTCGGACGCGGCCACCGCGGCGGGGTCGAGGAGGGCCCGGTTCACGAGACGTCCCGACGGAGCGGGGACGTCCGACGTCGCGGCCCCGAGATCGCGGTAGAGATTGAGGCCGACGGCCCCGGGGACCGAGACCGGCGCCCAGCGGATCACGGCGCGAGGCGAGGCGCTCGCAGGGTCGAGCGTCACCGAGAGCGACGGGACGACGTCCGGCGTCGGGGCGACCCGGTACCGCTCGAGGGCCAGGCCCGAGGCGACCAGGAGCGTGTCGCCGGTCCATGCCCCGCTCCGGGCGACGGCCGGAACGTCGATCGGTCCCCGCGCGGCGGGCGCGCTCAGGCTCGAGACGTCGACGACCAGCGCCCCCTCGCCGCCGAGGAGGAGGGCTGCCGAATCGCCGCTCCGGGCGATGCCGAGGATCGGGGGCGTGGCGAGCGTCGCGCGGAGGATCAGCGCCGCCGGCTGGAACGCGTCCACGATCTGGAGGCCGTACGACCGCGTCCCGACGAGGAGGACCGCCCCCGTCAGGTCGAGCGCGCGCGCTCCCTGGCCGGACGGCGCTCCGATCGACGTCGGGGCATCGGGGTTCCCGAATCCGATCGAGGCGAGGCCGAGCGTCTCGTCGGCCACGAAGAGGACCGTGTCGCGCGCCGCGAGGGCGCGGACGTCCTGGAGCGCCGGGTAGTCGACGCTGCCGCGCGCGGTGGGCAGCGTCGAGTCGGCCACGTCCACGAACGTGACCCCGGCGCTCCCCGCCCCGCGGCGGCCGGCCGCGACGAGGTTCGGCCCCGCGATCGCGACCGCGCTCGTGAGCCCCGGCAGCGCGACGGCCCCGATCCGGGACGGCGCCGCCGGGTCGCGCACGTCCACGACCTCGAGGCCCGACGTGCCGCCGGCGACGAACGCGAGGCCCCTCGTGGAGTCGACGACGACGTCGAACGCGCGGCCGGTCCCGCTCTCGGGGAGCGCGCCGACGAGCGAGGAATCGGCGCCGTCCGTCCGGTAGATCCGAAGCCCGCCGGTGTAGTCCGCGACGTACGCGAGCCCGCCCACGGTCGCCACCCGGCGCGTCCGCCCCGTCCCGCCGTACGGCGGGGCCGGGAGCGGCCCGGCGCCGGCCGCGAGCTCCACCTCCGAGGCCCCGACCTCGTCCGGCTCGCTCACCGTCGCGACGTCGACGGTCGAGACGGCGAACCCGCCCGCCACCGCGCGGACCCAGAGCGGCTCCAGCGTGGTCAGGAAGTTCCCGATCAGCGTGAGGTCGTTCCCCCCGGCCCCGGTCCGGAGGAACGTGGCGAGGGTCCTCCCCTCCGCGACCGCGGCGAGCGTGTCGCCGGCGACCGCGACCGACCGGACGAGCTTGGACCCCTGCACCGTCACCGATCGAACGATCGAGCGGGCGGCCATGTCGATCACCGTCACGCCGGCGTTCCCGTCGGCGACGAACGCGAGCGGGCCGGTCCACGCGACGTCGCTCGCCTCGTGGGCGTTGAACCCGAACTCGGCGAGCGACTCGGGCGCCGCCGCGGCCCCGCTCCAGCGATAGACGGTGAGGAGGAGCTTCGTCAGCGTGCCGGGCCGCGTGCTGACCACGAGCACCGAATCGGAGCGCGCGGCCACGGCGCGCACGCGCCGTCCGTCGTCGTACGTCACGGAACGCGCGAGGGAGAATCCCGACGTCGCGTCGTACGCGAGGAAGTCGAGCGTCGAGTCGCCGGAGGCCGCGACGAGGCCCGGCCAGGCGCCGAGCGCCGTGCCGAGCGTCACGTCGCCGAGGCGGTCGATCGAGGCGCCCGCGAGGGGAGCGGCGGGGTCGGACGCGTCGACGGAGAGGACGCCGCGGGCGCCGGCGAAGAGGAAGAGCGTGCTGCCGTACGCCGCCGCGGACCGGATCGAGCCGGCCGCGCGGAAGAGCGAGCGCGAGCCGAGGCTGTCGGCGCGGGCGAGGAGGAGCTCCACGCCGGAGCCGGTCGGGACGGCCGCGACCCACGAGCCGGCGGCGGGAAGGTCGACGGCGGGCCCGTACGTCGCGGCAAGCGACGAGGGAACGCCCCGATCCGCGACGACCTGGGGGGCCGAGCGCGCGACGGCCGGCAGCCCCGCGAGGAGGCAGCCCGCCAACGCGATTCGCGACCAGGCGCGCCACCGGCCGACCGTGCGGGAGATCATTCGGCACGACGCTAGCACGGGCGTCCGAACCCCTCAAGTTTGAAGTCTTTCCGCTTGTTCTCCGGAGCGCGCGTCGGATACCGTTTCGCGATGCATCTCGTCGAATCGATCCTCTCCCCGCTCTCGGCGTTCATCCTCGCCACGATCTCCTCCTGGGGCTACGCGGGCATCGTCGCCTGCATGGCCATCGAGAGCGCCTGCATCCCGCTCCCGAGCGAGATCATCATGCCCTTCTCGGGATACCTCGCCTCCACCGGTAGGTTCTCGCTCTGGGGCGTCACGCTCGCGGGGGCGGTCGGCAACGTGCTCGGCTCGTGGGCCGCGTACGCGGCCGGGGCGCGCGGCGGCCGGCCGCTCGCGGAGCGGTTCGCCCGGTGGCGGATCATCCGGATGGACGAGTACGACAAGGCGGACCAGTGGCTGAAGCGGCACGGGCTCCAGGTCGTGTTCTGGACGCGGCTCCTCCCGATCGTGCGGACGTTCGTCTCCTTCCCCGCCGGGGCGGCGCGGGTCCCGTTCGGGCGCTTCACCCTCTACACGCTCGTGGGCTCGATCCCCTGGGCGTTCGCGCTGGCGCTGGTCGGCGCGATCCTGGGCGAGCACTGGGAAGATATCCGCACGTACTGGCGCGGGTTCGACCTCGTGGTCCTCGCGGGCCTCGCGGTTCTTTTCATCCTTTGGGCCCGCCATCATTTCCAAGGGGAAGGCACCCGCGCGCCGCGGGAACGGGACGCGGCCGATTGACGGCCCCCGGGTCGCATGTTAGTCTCGGCAACCCATTTGGGGGATCGTCCAGTGGTAGGACACGTGGCTCTGGACCACGGTACAGGGGTTCGAATCCTCTTCCCCCAGCCACATCTTCTCAGGACGCGAGACGCGACCATGATGCCGGTTGTGGCGCTATCGTCTAGGGGTTAGGACGGGTGGTTCTCAGCCATCAAACCGGGGTTCGAATCCCCGTAGCGCTACCAACCGACAGCGGGCGACCGGCGCGGGCCCGCCGGGGCCCGCGGCGTTCCCTGCTCGGACTCTCCCTCGCGCTCCTCCTCGCCGCCGCGCCCCCGTCGAGCGCCCAGCCGCGCGAGTCCGCGCGCCCCGGCGCCGCCGGGCTCCCGGCCAACGTCGAGCGCGTCGACTCGCTCGGCGGGATCACGCAGTACCGGCTCCGATCGAACGGGATGATCCTCTACGCCATTCCGAACCACGCCGCCCCGGTCATCACGTTCGAGGTCGTCTATCACGTCGGCTCGAGGAACGAGTGCCCCGGGAACACCGGCTCGGCCCACCTCCTCGAGCACATGCTCTTCAACAAGAGCACGAAGAACTTCGGGAAGGCGAACGGGAAGCCGACGTTCCAGGAGGTGCTCTACCAGGCCGGCGCCGACTTCGGCTCCTCGAACATGACGACGTGGAACGACCGGATGACCGGCTACTCGACCCTCCCCGCCGATCAGCTCGACCTGGCGATGCGGATCGAGGCGGACCGGCTCGGCCGCGCGCTGATCCTCGACTCGGAGCGCCAGCCCGAGATGTCGGTGGTCCGGAACGAGTACGAGATCGGGGAGAACAACCCGTACAACGTGCTCGACAAGGAAGTGATCGCCGAGACGATCCAGGCGCATCCCTACCACTGGGACACGATCGGGTACCGCTCGGACATCGAGGGGGTCTCGACCGAGACGCTCCGGAAGCACTATCACGAGTTCTTCCACCCCGACAACGCCGAGGCCATCCTGGTCGGCGACTTCGACGTCGCGAACGCGCTCCGGATCTTCGACCGGCAGTTTGGCGCGTTTCCGCGGGCGATGGAGCCGATTCCGAAGGTGATCACGGTCGAGCCGCCGCAGCAGGGCGAGCGGCGCACGATCGTGAGGCGGCCGGGAACCGTCGGCATCGTGGAGCTCGCGTACCTGAGGCCGGGCGCCCTCGATCCCGACTACGTGCCGCTCGACGTGCTCACGACGATCCTGACGTCGGGCGTGAACTCGCGCCTCCGTCAGGCCCTTGTCGAGACGGGGCTCGCGACCGACGTCTCCGCCTGGAACTTCCAGTTCCGCGATCCCTACCCGATCGTCACGCAGGCGACCGTCGCCCCCGGGAAGACGCACGAGCAGGTCGAGGCGGCGCTCAAGGCGGCGCTCGCCAAGATCGGCGAGGACGGCGTCACGAAGGCCGAGCTCGAGCGGGCGAAGAATCAGCTCGAGGTTTCCGTCATCCGGGGTCGCGACGGCACGTACGAGCTCGCCTCCTCGCTCGGCGAGGCGGTGGCGTCGGCGAACTGGAAGTGGTTCGTCGGCTACGTCGATTCGGTCCGGCAGGTCACGGCCGACGACGTGAAGCGGGTCGCCGCGAAGTACCTCGTCCCCGATCACGCGAACGTCGGATGGTTCGAGCCGCTCTCGGAGAAGCCGGCCGCGTCGAAGGGCCCGGCGCCGAAGAAGAAGGCGCACGGCGCGGGCGGCGCGTCCGACGAGCCGGCGACCGGCTTCGCGTCGCGCACCCTGCATCGCGTGCTGCCGAACGGGCTGATCCTCGACGTGCTGCCGAACCACGCCGTGCCGACCGTCGCGATCGACGGGCTCGTCTTCGCGGGCGAGATGGACGGGGACCCCGCCAAACCGGCCGTGCCGGACCTGACGGCCGAGATGATGAATCGGGGCACGAAGACGCGCGACAAGCGCGCGATCGCGGCGGCCCTCGACGGGGTCGGCGCGCAGCTCTCGATCTCGGCCGGGCTGAACGACGCGACGGTCACCGGATCGGGCCTCTCCCGCGACCTCCGGCTCCTCCTCACGATCCTGGCCGACGAGCTCCGGAACCCCTCGTTCCCCGACTCCGAGATCACGAAGGCGAAGGCGGAGATGAAGGCCGACCTCCTGCGGGCCGACGACAACACCCGGATCCGCGCCTGGAACCGGATCCGCCGCCTCGTCTATCCGGAGGGGCACCCCTACTACGCGCCGACGACGCAGACGATGCTCGCGAGCCTGAGCGCGACGAAGGCCGCGGACCTCCGCGCCTTCCACGACGCGCGCTGGGTCGGCTCGGGCACGATCCTCGCCATCGTGGGCGACGTCGATCCCGAGAGGACGGCCGCGCTCGTCGATTCCCTCTTCGGGGGGATGCCGCGGGGCGAGCGCCCCGCGCTCCACGTCCCGGTCACGAAGCCGGACGCGCCGGAGCGCGTCGTCGAGACGCTCCCCGGCAAGGCGAACATCGACTTCGTGTACGGGAAGGCGAGCGGGCTCAAGCGGACCGACCCCGACTACGAGGCGTCGATCATCGCGAACGCCGCGCTCGGGCAGAGCGCGCTCACGTCCCGCATCGGGAAGCGCGTCCGCGACACCGAGGGGCTCTCCTACTCGCTCTACTCCCGCTTCTTCTGGAGCGACCTGGTGGACGGCGTCTGGTTCGTCGACGTCGCGGTCGCGCCGCAGAACCTCGCGAAGGCGCTCCGCTCCACGAAGGACGAGATCGAGACGTACTACAAGGGAGGGATCACCGACGAGGAGGTCCGCGTCCAGAAGGAGTTCTTCGCGGGGAACTACGTGGTCCGCCTGGCGACGAACGCGGGGATCGCGAGCGCCCTCACGTCCGCCGAGAAGTTCGGCTTCGGGCCCTCCTACCTCGACGACTTCCCCCGGAGGATCCGCGCCGTCACGAAGGACCAGGTCGACCGTGCCATCCAGGAACGGCTCGACCCCGCGGCGATGCACCTCGTCGTCGCCGGCGACGTCACCTCGATCCCCTAGCCCGCGGCGCGGAGCAGCGCCCGCTCCACCCCCCTCGTCGCCTCGCCCCGCGCCTCGAACGCGCCCCACGCCTCCTCGAGCGTCGCCCGCATCGCCTCCGCGTACCGCGTCCTCGAGAATCCCTCGGCGTGGCGCCGGAGCGTGGAAGGCTCGAACGTCCGCCGCGACGCCGCCTCGATCGCCCGGACGAGGCCGTCGTCGCTCGGGTCGTCGTAGAGGACGCCGGTCGCGGGGGTCACGACCTCGGAGGCCCCGCCCTTCGCGAGCGCGATCGCCGGCCGACCGCACGCCATCGCCTCGAGGGGCGCGATGCCGAAATCCTCCTCGTGCGCCTGGACGAGCGCCCGGCACCCCCGGTACGCGTCGCGGAGCGCCGCGTCGTCGAGCCAGCCGTCGAACCGCACGGTCGGCCCCGCGATCCGCTCGAGGCGCGGGCGGTCGGGTCCCGTGCCGACGATCCGGAGCGGGAGCCCGCGCGCGTTCGCCACGCGGATCGTCCGCTCCACGCCCTTGTAGGGGACGAGCGCCGACACGATGAGGTACGGAGCGTCGCCCGACGGCGCGGGTGTGGTCCCGGGCGCCGCCTCGCGGGGCGTGAAGAACGCGACGTCCACGGGCGGATGGACCACGCGGGACGGGCGCCCGTAGTGCCGCGCGATCCGGCCGCCGACGTGGGCCGAGTCGGCGACGAAGAGATCGACGCGGTCGCTGCTCGCGCGGTCCCACGCGCGGAACCGCGACGCCACCGCGGGCGCGAAGAGCCGGGTCAGGAGCCCGGCGCGGCCCGGCGCGAAGTACTCGTCGTAGAGGTCCCAGAAGTAGCGGACCGGCGTGAAGCAGTAGCAGACGTGGAGCTGGCCTGGCCCCGTCCGCGCTCCCTTCGCCGCGCAATGGCTGAGCGAGACGACGAGATCGTACGCGCGGAGGTCGAACGACTCGATCGCCGCGGGATAGAGCGGGACGAACGAGCGGTACCGGCTCCGCCCGAACGGGAGCCGCGCGATCCACGACTCGACGACGCGGCGCTCCTCGATGACCCGCGAGACGGAGCCGCGCCGGTGGACGAGCGTGTAGAGGTCGGCCGACGGAAAGAGCTCGCAGAGGACCTCGAGGCATTTCTCGCCGCCGCGCATCCCGGTCAGCCAGTCGTGGACCAGCCCGACGCGGAGCGACGCCAGGGGGCGCGCCATCCGGCCGCCTACGTCGCGGGGGCGGCGGCGCGGAGCCGCGCGGCGGCGTCGCGGAGACGGCCGACGGTCTTCTCGCGGCCGAGGAGGAGGATCACGTCGAAGATGCCGGGGCTCACCTTCTTCCCGGTGAGCGCGATCCGTGCCGGCATGATCACCTCGCCCGCCTTCACCCCCTCGTCGGCGGCCAGGCCGCGGGCCGCCTTCTCGATCGGGTCGTGCTCGAACGGCGCGACCGCCTCGAGGCGGTCGGCCAGCTTCACGAGCCGATCCGCCGCGAGCGGCTTCGCCAGGAGCTCGGCCCACGGCGCGGGCTCCGGCGCGACCCGGTCGACGAAGAGCCACGCCCCGTAGTCGAGGAAGTGCTCGGGGCGCTTCATCCGGTCGCCGATCGCCTCGATGGCGCGCGCCAGGAGCGCGCGGTCCGCCCGCACCGCCTCCGGCAGCGCGCCCGTCCTCTCGAGGTGCGCGACCGTGAGCGCGACGCGCCGCTCGATCGGGAGCGCGCGGAAGTACTCTCCGTTCATCCACTCGAGCTTCTCGGTGTTGAAGATCGCGGGGTTCTTCGAGATCCGGTCGAGGGAGAAGACCCGGCCCAGCTCCTCGAGCGTGAAGATCTCCCGCTCCCCGTCGTACGCCCAGCCGAGGAGCGCCAGGAAATTCACCATCGCCTCGGGCAGGATCCCCGACTCGCGGTACTCGGTGACCGACGTCGCGCCGTGGCGCTTCGAGAGGCGGGTGCCGTCGGGCCCGAGGATCATCGGCACGTGGCCGAAGACGGGCGGGTTCAGGCCGAGCGCGTCGTAGAGGCGGAGCTGGCGCGGCGTGTTCGAGATGTGGTCGTCGCCCCGGAGGACGTGGCTGATCTCCATCGCGGTGTCGTCGATCACGGCCGCGAAGTTGTACGTCGGGTGGCGGTCGCTCCGGAAGATCACGAGATCGTCGAGGGCGTCGTTCCGGAACGTGACGGTGCCGCGGACCGCGTCCTCCCACGACGTCTCGCCCTCGGGCATGAAGAAGCGGAGCGCGAACGGCTCCCCCGCCGCGGCGCGCGCGTCCGACGTCTCCCGCGGGAGGCGCCAGCACGTGCGGTCGTACTTGGGCGGCTCCCCCTTCGCGAGCGCCGCCTCCCGCCGCCGCTTCAGCTCCTCGGGATCGCAGAAGCAGCGGTACGCCTTCCCCTCGGCCAGGAGCCGCTCCGCCGCGGCCGCGTAGCCCGCGAGCCGCTCGCTCTGGAAGTAGGGTCCGTGCGCGCCGCCGGCCTCGGGGCCCTCGTCCCAGGAGAGGCCGAGCCAGCGCATTCCCTCGAGGATCGCGCGCACCGCCTCGGGCGTGGAGCGCTCCCGATCGGTGTCCTCGATCCGGAGCACGAAGACGCCGCCCGTGCGGCGCGCGTAGAGGTAGTTGAAGAGCGCCGTGCGCGCCCCGCCGACGTGGAGGTACCCCGTCGGGCTCGGCGCGAAGCGCACGCGGACCGGTCTCGTCATCGGTTCTCCTTGGATGGGATCCGTCGTCGCGGGACGGCGCGCGCCGCGGCGCGCGGGCCGGCCGCCGGCGGGTTCAGCGGAGGAGCGCCATCTTCCGCGTGAACGTCGCCCGGCCGATCTCGGCGCGGTAGACGTAGACGCCCGAGGCCACGTTCTCGCCCCGATCCCCGCGTCCGTCCCAGAGCGCCTCATGATAGCCGGGATCGACCCGGCGCGAAACCAGCGTCCGCACGAGGCGTCCGTCCACCGTGTAGACGCGGAGGCGGACCGTCGCGGCGTCGGGTCCCGGCACCGTGTATCCGATCGCGGTCACCGGATTGAACGGGTTCGGCCGGTTCTGCGCGAGGGACGCGCGCGCCGGCGGCGCCGCCGGTGTCGGCGGCGATCCGGGCGGAAGGTCGGCGGACGTGAGGACCGGGAACGTGGCGACGCCCGTGTGCCAGTTGTCGTGGCGGAACATCGGCCACGCCATCGACGCCGCCTGGAACGAGCCCGGGTAGCGCCACGCGTGCACCGCGCCGTCCCAGCCCGACACCGCGATGTCCACCGCGCCGTCGCCGTCCAGGTCCCAGATCGCGGGCGTGCTCCGCACCTCGCCGTCGATCTCGATCGGGAAGCCGCTCACCGGCGTCCCGTCGGCGTGGAACGCGTAGAGGCGGCGGTCCTCCGCGCCGATCAGGACCTCGAGCGAGCCGTCGCCGTCCAGGTCGGCCACCGCGGGGCTCGCCTCGGTCGGCCCCCCGAGCACGACGTTGCTCCAGCCCGGGAGGATCGCGCCGGTCGGGTCGTAGGCGACCAGGTGCCCGTCGGCACTGCATAGGATCACGTCGAGGCTCGGGTCGCCGAACTGCTTCCGGAGCGGGGCCAGGGCCGGCGAGTTGACGCGTCCGTTCCCCGGCGTCAGCTCGAGCGGCCGCGGCCACCCTGGCGCGCGCTGCCCCGTCGCGGTCACGACGTAGACGCTGTCGTTCGCGCAGCCGGTCGCGACCTCGAGGCCGCCGCCCGGGACGATGTCGCCGATCGCGGGCGACGCGCTCACCGTGCCGTTCAGCTGGAGCGGCCAGGAGCCCGTCGGCGACGAGCCGTCCGAATGGATCGCGTAGAGGAGACCCGACGACGTGCCGAAGACGATCTCGCGGGTCCCGTCGCCGTCCAGGTCGGCGATGGCGGGCGAGGAGATCACGTTGCCGAACGTGCCGGCGAAGAGGACGCCGTCCGTGGCGGGGTTGCCATCCCCGTCCCGGATCTCGCTGCCGTCGGCGTGCCAGCCGTACAGGACGCCGGGCGCGTTCGAGCCCACGACGATGTCGGGATGCCCGTCGCCGTCCACGTCGCCGATCGCGGGCGCCGACCAGAACGGCGCCGCCCCCTTCCGCGGCCACCCCGCCGCGAGCGCGCCGTTCGCGTGGAAGACCGCGACGAGCGAGTCGTCCCAGGAGGCCGCGATGATCTCGGGGACGCCGTCCCCGTCGAGGTCCGCCGCCGCGGGGGTCGACGGGATGTGGTGGAGGAGCGTCGAGAAGACGCCGACCGAGACCGGATTCGCGTCGCCGTCGATCCAGTCCGTCCCGTCGGAGCGGAACGCGTAGAGGTAGTCGGCGCCGACGAGGAGCTCGGGCTTCCCGTCGCCGTCCAGGTCGGCAAGACAGACCGAGGACGACGTCGCCACGCCGGTCGAGGCCGGGAACCCGGAGAGGGCCGGCGGCGTCGTGCTCGCGAGGAAGAAGGGCGACCGCGCGCTCCGGTTCCCGCTCGAGTCGACGGCCTGGACCGCGTAGTGGTAGCGCGCGAGCGGGAGGAGGCCCGCGTCCTCGAACGTCGGCGTCCGTCCGGTCGGAAGGACCGTCGCCTCCGCGATCGCGGCGGTCGTGTCCTCGCCGGCACGGAGGACGACGTAGCCCGCGAGGTCGGGCGCGCCGACGCCGTCCCAGGCGATCGCGATCCGGTCGATCGAGGAGCCGGTGACGCGGAGCCCGGCGGGCGCCGCGGGGACGCCCAGATCGACCGGGATGGTCCACGCGTGGCCGCGCGCGTCCGCCACGTCGAGATCGAAGAGCCTTCCCGGCGGCACCGACGTGCAGTGGAAGAGGAGCGACGACGACGCGTGCTTCGCGCCCGGCGCCGTCGCCGACGCCGTGCCGACCCCGTCGAGGACCGTGATGCCGGGCGCCGGATTCACGGCGGCGAGCGTCAGCGCCGTCGAGGCGCCGCCCCCTTCGTTCCCCAGGATCCAGGAGAGCGCGAAGTCGTCGCCGGCGCCGAGGACGCCGTCGTTCCCGTCCACGTACGTCGCCTGGACCGCGAGGATCGACGGCGCGGTCACCGCCACGGCGACGACGCTCGTGTCGGCGCGCACGCCGTCGGCGAGGACGAGGCGGAGCCGCTCGATCCGCGCGACGTTCGGCGCGGCGAGCGCGTGCGCGCGAAGCGAATCGGGGAGCGGGGCCGACGCGCCGGCCGCGAGCGCCGGGAGGAGCGCGGTCGGCTGATCGACGACGACGCCCGGCGTGAGCGCGGAGAGCGTCGCGGTCACCGGGCCCGCGCTCGCCGAGCCGCCCTGGTTCTTCACGCTCCCCGCGAGCGCGAACGACTCCCCCGTCCCGATCAGGCCGTCGCCGTCCCCGGCCACCGCGTCGCTCGCCGCGACCGACTGCGGATCGAAGTGGGCGGGCGCGGTCGCCGCCACCGCGAGCGAGTCGAGCCACGGGATCGCGTCGCGCCTCGTCACGGCGAGCGAGAAGCCGCCGGCCGAGCCCGGATGGAACGGAACGACCGCCTGCCCCGACGCGTCGGTGAGCACCGCCTGGTAGTCCTCGCCGTCCTTCCACGCCGTAACGAGCGCCGACTCGGCCGGCGCGCCGCCGGCGGTCACGGTGACCGCGAATCCCCCCGCGTCGAGCGGCACGGTTGCCGGGTGCGCCACCACCAGGGTGTCGGGCACGCAGCGGTACATGGGAAGGCTCGGCACGCCGAGGAGCACCGTCTCGAAGTAGCCCCAGCGCTCCTGCGTCTCCGAGCGCGCCGCCGGGAGGAGCGCGGCGCGCGCGTTCTCCACCGCCTCGCCGAGCGTCTGCTGCGCGGGGCCGAAGAGCTCGTCCTCGAGCTGCTCGTTCATCGCGCCCGAGACGCCGGGCCATTCGTCGCGCGTGGCGCCGATGTAGGCGAGCGCGCCGCCGTCGGGGCGCCGGACCAGCCGCTCGGCGAAGGAGTCGTAGTCGACGGCCGCCGACGCGCAGTTCTGCGAGATCCAGAGCGCGCAGGAGTCGCCGTTCTGGATGGCGGGCAGGTCGGCGACCGTGATCACGTCCGGTCCGACCGCGATCTGGGCCCGGGCGCCGTGGCCGACGTGGTAGACGACGTTGTAGCCCCGCGAGAGCGCCGCCATCGCGGACGCCTTGTCGAGGGGGAGCGACCCGGGATACCGGGTCGTGTTCTCGTAGTAACGGTCCGCCGTCTGGCAGGCCGGGAGGTGCACCCGGAGCGACTCCCCCTGGATGGCGCCGTCCACCTGCACGAGCTGGCCCGGTGTCCAGTTCCGCGGGAAGAGGACCTCCGCCAGGATCAGCTCCTTCTCGATGTTCCGGACGATCGGCGCCGTCACGTACCGGAGCTCCTTGTCCACGAGGGTCGTCGCGTCCGCGCGCGTGACCGCGCTCAGGCGCCCCACCGCGATGTCGGGCTCCATGTCGAGGCTGTCGGCGACCTCGCCGTAGATGCCGTTCCCGTTCCCGTCCCACGTGCCGTCGAGATCGGCGTAGTACGCGTCGCTCGGGATGTCGGTCGGCTCGCCGAACTGCACGCGCACGACGCGCATCGGGATCGCGTCGTTGTCCCCCGCGAGGATCGCCCATCGGATCCCCCACTGGTCGCGCGCGGCGCGCAGGAAATCGCGCACCGCCTCGGCGAGGTCGTTCGAGCGCGGCGCCGCGGCGCGGATGGTCGAGAGGGCGCGCACGACGGTCGGCCGTCCGGAGCGGGTCTGGAAGTCGGCGAGGCGCTGGAAGATGTCGGCGAGCGAATCGGGCGAAACGATCACGCAGTCGACCGGCGACCCGGCGGTGGACGGGAGGAGGCTCGGGGCGAAGGGCGCCGCATGCGCCCGGCTCCCGGCGCCGGGGAGCCGCAGGACCCGCTCCGGGAGCCCGGCGCGCGCGACGCCCGAGAGCGCGAGGAGCGCGACCGTGAGGAGCGCCGAAGCGAGGCCGCGGAGCCATCGACATGACGCGAAGTTATGGCGATAAGATATTTTCATCATGACGGTTACGAAATGCGCCGACCGCCCGCGACCGGGGCGGCGGCGCTTCTCCTCGATGCTACTCCTCCGCCGCGCGCGATTCAATCGGACGCGGGATCAGGCGCGGCCGAGCCAGGCGGCCACGCGTTCGGCCACCGCCTCCGGCGTGAATCCGAGTTCCCGGGCGATCGTCGCGGCGGGCGCGGAGGCGCCGAAGCGATCGAGGCCGATCCGGAGCGCTTCCCGGCCCACGATCGCGGCCCAGGCGTCGGGACGCGACGCCTCGATCGAGACCAGCTTGGCGCCCTCGGGAAGGAGGGCCGACCGCGCGGCGTCGCCGGCGCGGCGGAAGCGCTCGACGCACGGCATCGAGACGACCCGCGCGCGGATCCCCTTCGCCGCGAGGAGCCGGCGGGCGGCGAGGGCGAGCGGCGTCTCCGAGCCGGTCGCGACCAGCACGACGTCGGGGGCATCGCCTTCGGCCTCGGCCGCCACGTACGCGCCCCGGCCGATGGCGGCACGATCGAAGCCGGCCGGCCGCTCGAACGGCTCGAGCTTCTGCCGCGTGAGGACGAGCGCCGACGGCCCCTCGGTCCGCGCGAGGGCCGAGGCCCACGCGACCGCGGTCTCGAGCCCGTCGGCCGGGCGCCAGACGTCGAGGTTCGGAATGAGGCGGAGCGACGGCGTCTGCTCGATCGGCTGGTGCGTCGGCCCGTCCTCCCCCAGGAAGATCGAGTCGTGCGTGAAGACGAACACGACCCGGAGCCCGGTCAGCGCGGCGAGCCGGATCGACGGGCGCATGTAGTCGCTGAAGACGAGGAACGTCGCGCCGAACGGGACGAACGCGCCGTAGTACGCGAGGCCGTTCACGATCGCGCCCATCGCGTGCTCGCGGACGCCGAAGTGGAACGTCCGTCCCTCGAACGTGACGGCGGCGTGCGGATCGAGGTCGCGCCGCGCGACGTCGGGGGCGCTCTTGATGTCGGTGGAGGTCGACGGAGCGAGGTCGGCCGAGCCGCCGACGAAGGACGGCACGGCCGCCGCGATCGCCTGGATCACCTTCCCCGACCACGCGCGGGTCGCGAGCGGCTCGGGCTTCGTGACGGCCGCGGCGAGCCGCGCCTCGAGATCGGCGGGGACCGCGCGCGACCAGTGCGCGTCCCAGAGCGCGGCCTCTTCCGGATGCGCGCGGCGCGCCTCCTCGAACCGCGCGTCCCACGCCGCGCGCTCCCCGCGCTTCGCCTCCGCGCGCTCGTGGAAGTGCGCGCGCGCCTCCTCGGGGACGCGGAACGGCGGCGTCACGGGCCACCCCGCGGCCCGCTTCGCGGCGGCCAGCTCCTCCTCCCCGAGCGGCTCGCCGTGCGTCTTCGCGGTCCCCTGCTTCGTCGGCGCCCCCTTGCCGATGATCGTCCGCGCGAGAATCAGGGACGGCCGCTCCGTCTCGGCGATCGCGGCGTCGAGCGCGCGGCGGACCGCGGCGCGATCGTTCCCGTCGATCCGCTGCGTCTGCCAGCCGTACGCGTCGAAGCGCCGCGCCACGTCCTCCGTGAACGCGAGGCCGGTCGGCCCCTCGATCGAGACGTGGTTGTCGTCGTAGAGATAGACGAGGTTGCCGAGGCCCCAGTAGCCGGCCAAGGATGCCGCCTCCGACGCGATCCCCTCCATGAGGTCCCCGTCGCTCACGATGCCGAACACGCGGTGGTCGAGGAGGGCGCCGAGCAAGGGCAGGCGCGCCCGGAGGAGCTCTTGGCCCAGCGCCATGCCGACGCCGTTCCCGAAGCCCTGGCCGAGCGGGCCGGTCGTCGCCTCGACGCCGGCCGTGTGACCCGCCTCCGGATGTCCCGGCGTCTTCGAGCCCCACTGCCGGAACCGCTCGATCTCCTCGATCGAGAGCCCGCACTCGAAGAGGTGGAGGAGCGAATAGAGGAGCATCGACGCGTGGCCGGCGGAGAGGACGAACCGGTCCCGATTCGGCCACGTCGCGTCGTCGGGATCGAAGCGGAGGTAGTCCGACCAGAGCACGAGCGCCATGTCCGCCATCCCCATCGGCGCGCCGGGATGCCCCGAGTTCGCCCGCTCGACCGCGTCGGCGGCGAGGAACCGGATGGTCTGGGCGCACAGCGTTTCGAGCTCGAGGGCGGTGGATGGCGTCGGCATCGGATCGTCTCTCCCGGGAAGCGCGGCGGGGCCGCGGAGTGGGCGTGCGTTCTCGGCGTCTCGGTGTATCATAACGCGGTTCCGGATCCAGCCCCACGACTCAGGGAGAGCACGATGACCCCGCTTCGAACCGTCGCCCCGTCCCTCCGCGTCGCGACCGCGACGCTCCTCGCCGTCCTTCTCGCGCTCGGCGGCTGCGCCACGAATCCCGCCACCGGCAAGCGGCAGATCTCGCTCGTCTCGGAGAGCAAGGAGCTCGCGATGGGACGCGAGTCCGATCCGGCGGTGATCCAGGAGTACGGCCTGTACGACAACCCCGGGCTCCAGGCGTACGTCGATTCGGTCGGACAAAGGCTCGCGCGCGTGTCGCACCGCCCCGACCTCGTCTGGCACTTCCGCGTCCTCGACTCGCCCGTGGTGAACGCGTTCGCGATCCCGGGCGGGTACATCTACATCACGCGCGGCATCCTCCCGTACATGAACTCGGAGGCGCAGCTCGCGGGCGTGCTGGGCCACGAGATCGGCCACGTGACCGCGCGACACAGCGCGCAGCAGATCACCCGCTCCGAGCTGGCGGGGATCGGGCTGCTGGCCGGCATGATCTTCGTCGACGCGTTCCGGCCGTACGGCGGGCTGGCGCAGCAGGGTCTCGGGCTCCTCTTCCTGAAATACAGCCGCGACGACGAGTCGCAGGCCGACGCGCTCGGCATCGAGTACGCCGCGAAGGCGGGCTACGACCCCCGCGAGATCCCGCAGACGTACGCGACGCTCAAGCGGATCGGCGAGCGCCAGGGGTCGTCGCTCCCCTCGTTCCTCTCCACCCACCCCGACCCGGGCGACCGGGAGGTCCGCACGACGGAGCTGGCGAACGCGACGGCCGCGAGCACGCGACGGAGCCTCGAGATCGACGCGGTCCAGTACCGGCGCCACCTCGACGGGATGGTCTTCGGCGACGATCCGCGGAACGGCTACTTCGTGGCGAACCGGTTCTACCATCCGCAGATGGCGTTCCAGCTCATCTTCCCGACCGGCTGGCAGCTCACCAACCAGCCGTCCCAGGTCGTGGCCCAGAACGGCGCGTCGGGCCCGGCGATGCAGCTCACGCTCGCGACGTCGCGGGACACGACGCTCACGGCGCCGCAGTTCGTCGACTCGCTCCGCGCGCGCGGCGAGATCGTCGACATGGCGGGACGCGCGGAGAACTTCCGCGACTATCCCTCGGCGTGGGTCGGGAGCGTCATCGCGAAGGGCTCGGGGGGCCAATCGTCGTTCCTCGCGGGCTGGGTCCAGATCGGCCCCGGCCGCTACCTCCAGGTGCTCGGCCAGGCCGACATCGGAACGCCCGCCGCCGACCAGATCTTCGCGTCGATCCGGAGCATCGCCGCGCTCAAGGACCCGGCGAAGCTCCACGTCTCGCCCGACCGCGTCGAGGTGAAGTCGACGCCGCGGACCGAGTCGTTCGCCTCCGTCTACGCCGCGTTCCCGAACCAGGCCCTGAGCCTGGAGGACGCCTCGATCCTCAATTCGACGCGGGCCGGGACGACGTTCCTGGACGGGCAGCCGGTCAAGATCGTCGAGAAGGGCGACCACCCCGCGACGAACTGAGCGGCGCCGCGCGCGCCGCGCGGGGGATTCAGGAACCGAGGAAGAGCGCGTGGCGGCCGAGCGCCGCCCCGATCGCGAGCGCCGCGTCCTTCGGCACCCGCCCGAGCAGGACCGCCAGCGTGAAGCGGCCCCACGGCACCGCCAGGATGCCCGACGCGAAGCAGATGGCGTCGGACGGCGAGAAGGGGACGAGGAAGAGGGGCACCAGGGCGAGCCACCGCTTCCCGCTCAGGAGGGCGTGCGCGCGATCCACCGCGGGCGCCCCGATCCAGCGCTCCGCCACGGGGCGCCCGGCGCCCCGGCCGATCCAGTAGGCGCCGGTCGAGCCGAGGATCGTCCCGACCGTGGTCACCGCCACGCCCACCACAGGACCATAGAGCGCGCCGGCCAGAAGCGGTACGAATACGCCCGGGATCGGCGCGATCAGGATCTGCGCCGCCTGGACCGCCAGGAGCACGAACGGCCCCCAGGATCCCGCGGCGCGCACCCAGGACTCGACGCGCGCCCGGCTCACGTGGGGCGCCAGGGCGTAGCCGAGCGCCACGATCGCGGCCGCCACCGCGAGGAAGAGGACGATCGTGGCCGCGGACGGGCGCGCTCGCCGGCGCGGCGGGCCGGGCGTCGGAGCGGGCGTGGGAGCGGGCGAGGAGGAAGGAGCGCGCGGCGGTTCCATGGCGCGGCACTCTACGGCAGCACCGCGCGATCCGGAATCGAAAAGCGGGCCCGTTCCGCCGGGCGCGGCGGTCGGGTATCCTTGGCCCATGCGCTTCGCGCCGTACGTCGCGCGCCGCGGTGACGGCGCCTCACCATAGACACGGGAGAACGCGAATGACCCGAACCCCCGATTCACGTGCCACGCTCACGGTCGACGGCCGCGAGCTCACGATCCACCGGCTCGCCTCCGTCGAGCGCGACGGCGGCTCGCTCGCCACCCTCCCCTACTCGCTCAAGATCCTGCTCGAGAACCTGCTCCGGCACGAGGACGGCCGCGTCGTCACGCGCGCCGACATCGACGCGGTGGCGTCGTGGGACCCCCACGCCGAGCCCGACCGCGAGATCTCGTTCACGCCGGCGCGCGTTCTCCTCCAGGACTTCACCGGCGTCCCCGCCGTGGTCGATCTCGCCGCGATGCGCGACGCGATGGCCGCGCTCGGCGGCGACCCGAAGCGGATCAACCCGCAGGCGCCGGTCGAGCTGGTGATCGACCACTCGGTCCAGGTGGACGAGTACGGCACCGAGGCCGCGCTCCTGATCAACGCGCGGAAGGAGTTCGAGCGGAACCGGGAGCGATACCTCTTCCTCCGCTGGGGACAGCGCGCGTTCGAGAACTTCCGGGTGGTGCCGCCAGCCACCGGGATCGTCCACCAGGTGAACCTCGAGTTCCTCGCGCGCGTCGTCTTCGCCGGCGAGGGGGGCTCGGGCCTCGCGTACCCCGACACCCTGATCGGCACCGACTCGCACACGACCATGATCAACGGCCTCGGCGTCCTGGGCTGGGGCGTCGGCGGCATCGAGGCCGAGGCCGCGATGCTCGGCCAGCCGGTCTCGATGCTGATCCCGCAGGTGGTCGGGTTCCGCCTGAGCGGCTCCCTGCGCGAGGGGGCGACCGCGACCGATCTCGTGCTCACGGTCACGGAGATGCTCCGGAAGAAGGGCGTGGTCGGGAAGTTCGTCGAGTTCTACGGGCCGGGCCTCGCGGGGCTTCCGGTCGCCGACCGCGCGACGATCGCGAACATGGCCCCCGAGTACGGCGCCACGTGCGGCATCTTCCCGATCGACGCCGAGACGCTCCGCTACCTCCGCTTCACCGGCCGGAGCGAGGAGCACGTGCGGGTCATCGAGGCGTACGCGCGGGCGCAGGGCCTCTTCCACGAGGCGGACGCGCCCGACGCGCGCTACAGCGACACCCTCGCGCTCGACCTCGGGACCGTGGAGCCGAGCCTGGCCGGACCGCGGCGGCCGCAGGACCGGGTGCCGCTCTCGTCGGTGAAGCGGAACTTCACGGACCTCCTCCCCGGCATGATGGGCGCGCCCGCCGCGCCGTCCGGGAAGGTCGGCCGCTGGGAGGCGGAAGGAGGCGACGGCAGCGTCGCGACCGAAGCGCCGCCGCGCGCCCGCGTCACGCACGCCGGAGAGACGTTCACCCTCGATCACGGCGCCGTCGTGATCGCCGCGATCACGAGCTGCACGAACACGTCGAACCCCTCGGTGATGGTCGCCGCGGGCCTCGTGGCGAAGCGGGCCGTCGCGCTCGGGCTCGCGTCGAAGCCGTGGGTCAAGACGAGCCTCGCGCCGGGCTCGAAGGTCGTGACCGGCTACCTGGACCGCGCCGGCCTCACGCCGCACCTCGAGGCGCTCGGGTTCAACACGGTCGGATACGGCTGCACGACGTGCATCGGGAACAGCGGCCCGCTCCCGGAGCCGGTCTCGAGGGCGATCGAGGCGCAGGGGCTGGTGGTCGCGTCGGTCCTGAGCGGGAACCGGAACTTCGAGGGACGGATCCACCCGGAGGTCCGCGCGAACTACCTCGCGTCGCCCCCGCTCGTGGTGGCGTACGCCCTGGCCGGCAGGATCGACGTCGATCTGACGAAGGATCCCCTCGGCGAAGGACGCGACGGGAAGCCGGTCTTCCTGAAGGACGTCTGGCCGACGCGCGCCGAGATCGACGGGACGATCCGCGAGGCCGTGCGCTCGGACACGTTCCGGAAGACGTACGCCGACGTCTACACGGGCGACGAGGCGTGGCGCGCGCTACCGGTGCCGGAGGGTGACCGGTACGCGTGGGAGCCGGATTCGACGTACGTGAAGCAGCCGCCCTACTTCGAGGGCATGCGCCTCGCGCCCGAGCCGGTCGGCGACATCCGCGGCGCGCGGGTGCTCGCCCTCCTCGGCGACAGCGTGACGACCGACCACATCTCACCGGCCGGATCGATCATGCGCCAGAGCCCGGCCGGCGCGTACCTCGAGGCGCACGGCGTCGGCCCGGCCGAGTTCAACTCGTACGGCTCGCGCCGCGGGAACGACGAGGTGATGGTGCGCGGGACGTTCGCGAACGTCCGCATCCGGAACAGGCTCGTGCCCGGCGTCGAGGGCGGCTTCACGCGCCACCTCCCGAGCGGCGAGCAGATGGCGATCTACGACGCCGCGACGCGGTACGAAGCGGAGGGCGTCCCGACGATCGTCCTCGCGGGCAAGGAGTACGGCTCGGGCAGCTCGCGCGACTGGGCCGCGAAGGGGCCGAATCTCCTCGGCGTGCGCGCCGTGATCGCCGAGTCGTACGAGCGGATCCATCGGAGCAACCTGATCGGGATGGGGATCCTCCCGCTCCAGTTCCGGGCCGGGGAGAGCGCCGCGTCGCTCGGCCTGACCGGCGAGGAGACGTTCGAGATCGCCGGGATCTCGGCCGCGCTGGGCGACCGCTTCCGCCGTGGCGCCGAGCTCGAGGTGCGACCGACCGGCGGCGGCGCGCGGCCGTTCCGCGCGGTGCTCCGGATCGACACGCCGCAGGAGGCCCGCTACTACGAGCACGGCGGCATCCTCCTCTACGTGCTCCGGCGGCTCCTCCACGACGGGAACGCGTGAGCCGAAGACAGACGATCGCCGGGTTCCTCCGCTCGGGCGGACTCCAGCTCGGGCTCACGGCCGCGTGCGCGGCGAGCGGGCTCGGCGGGGCCGCGATCGGACGCTGGGCGCCCGAGACCGAGCTTCGCCTGCCGCTCTATCTCTTCTCGTACGCGACCGGCGCGTTCGGGCCGACGCGGGAGCTGATCCGGAACCTCCTCGCCCGCCAGCTCGACATCAACCTCCTGATGATCGTGGCGGCGGCCGGCTCCGCGCTCCTCGGCCACTGGGGCGAGGGCGCGGTCCTCCTCTTCCTCTTCTCCCTGAGCGGCGCCCTCGAGCGGATCACCATGGAGCGCACCGCGCGCTCGATCGAATCGCTGATCCAGCTCCGGCCCGACACGGCGCTCGTCCTCCGGGACGGCGCGGAGCGCCGCGTCCCGGTGGAATCGATCGCGGTCGGCGAGCGGGTGCGCGCGCTCCCGGGCGAGCACTTCGCCGTGGATGGCGTGATCCTCGAGGGCACGTCGTCCGCCGACGAGGCGACCCTGACCGGCGAGTCGGAGCCGATCGAGAAGGCGCCCGGCGACAAGGTCTTCGCAGGCACGCTGAACCTCCGCGGCGCGCCCGTGATCCGGGTCGAGAAGCGCCCGGAGGAAACGACGCTCTCGCGCATCGTCCAGGCGGTCCAGGAGGCGCACAAGGCGAAGACGACCACCGAGCGCTTCGTCGACCGGTGGCAGCGCCCCTACGTGATCTCGGTCTTCTGCGCCGCCGGCCTCGCGACGGCGATTCCCTACGTCGAGCTCCACATCCCGTTCGTCGAGGCGTTCTACCGGGGGCTCGTGCTCCTGGTCGCCGCCTCCCCGTGCGCCGTGGTGATCGCGACGCCGGCCGCGATGCTCTCGGCCGTGACGCACGCGGCCCGGCACGGCGTCCTCTTCAAGGGGAGCGCCCACCTCGAGCGGCTGGGCGAGATCTCCGCGGTGGCGCTCGACAAGACCGGCACGGTCACGCACGGAAAGCCGCGCGTCGTGGCGGTCGAGACGGCGCCCGGCTGCGCGAGCACCGAGCGGGACCTGCTCCGCCTCGCCGCGGCCGTCGAGGCGCGGAGCGAGCACCACACGGCGCGGGCGGTACTGGCCGAGGCGGAGCGGCGCGGGCTCCCGCTTCCTCCGGTGAGCGAGTTCGAGAGCCACGCGGGCGAGGGGGTCCACGCGCACGTCGAGGGGATCTGGGTCGGCGTCGGCCGGGAGCCGCTCTTCGCGCGGCACGACGTGTCGATCCCGGAGTCGGTGCTCTCGCTCGCGCGCCGGTGGCGCGACGAGGGGCGCACCGCGCTCCTCGTGGTCGCGCGGCGGACCGTGAACGGCCAGCCGCACCCGGACGGCGGTCCCGGGAACGACCTCGCGTGCGGGGCCATCGCCGTCGCCGACACCGTGCGCCCGCACGCGCGCGCCGCCGTGGCCGCCTGCCGGCGCCTCGGCATCGAGCACGTCGCGATCCTGACCGGGGACCACGCCGGCGTCGCGCGGGCGATCGGGAACGAGATCGGGGCGGACGAGGTCCGCGCCGAGCTCCTCCCCGACCAGAAGGTGCTCGCGATCCGGGAGCTCTCCGAGCGCTGGGGCGGCCTCGCGATGGTGGGCGACGGGGTGAACGACGCGCCGGCGCTCGCCACCGCCACGGTCGGGATCGCGATGGGCGGCGCGGGCACCGACGTCGCGCTCGAGACGGCCGACGTCGTGCTGATGCGCGACGACCTGGGCGGGATCCCCTTCTCGCTCTGGCTCGCCCGCCAGTCGCGCCGCGTGGTCACGCAGAGCCTCACGCTCGCGTTCGGGGTGATCGGCGTGCTCGTGATCTCGAACCTGGTCGGGGTCCTCCCCCTCTGGATCGCGGTCGTCTGCCACGAGGGGAGCACGCTGCTCACGATCGCGAACGGGGTCCGGCTGCTCGGGATTCCCCATCCCGAGTTCGACCTCGCCTAGCGCTCTCCCGGCACCGGCGCGTCCACCCGCACGTCCGCGCCCGCGCCCGTGAGCGTCTCCGTCGCGGGCGGACGGATTCCGAGCACCACGATCGGCGCGAGCGTCGTCACGAGCGCGTAGATCACGAGGCCGCCGAAGAGCTCCGGGGGGAGCCCGAACCGGTCGCGCGCGATCTCGGCGAGCACGAGGCTGAAGACGAGGGTCGGCGTCATGGAGAGGGCGATCCGGAGCCCGTGCCCGAACGACTCCCGGAGCGCGGCCCACCGGTGCGCGGTCACGCCGAGCGCACGGAGCGGGACCGCGGCGACCACGAAGATCGCGGCGGTCAGGAGCGCCTCGAGCGTCAGGTCCTCGGCCAGGAGATGGAGCCCCGCGGAGAAGAAGTAGAACGGGATGAAGAACGACGCGAAGACCTCGACCGCGTGGAACATCTGGTCGTTCCCCACCGCCGGATACTGGTCGCGGAACCGGCCCGCGGCCCACCCGACCACGAACGCGCCCACCAGGTAATAGACCCCCAGCTCGCGCGTCGCGTACCCGCAGAGGATCGCGAGCATGACGAGGAACGCGAACTCCGACTTCGGCGCGAACGGGGCGACGCGCGACGCGAAGACGCGGAACGCCACCGGGAGGAGGACGATCAGTGCCGCGAGCCCCGCGGTCGACACGGCGAGGCGGACGGGCGACGTCGATTGCGTGACGGCGAAGAGGATCAGGAGCGCGAGGAGCTCGGTCGAGATCGCCTTCACCTTGATCCACGCCGCTTCCTTGTCGGTCACCTCCATCGAACGCAGCGAGGAGAGGATGAACCCGGTCGACGGGGTCAGGAGCGCGAGGGAGACGAGGCACGCGGGGCGCCATCCGATCCCCGTGACGGCCTGGACCGCCCACGTTCCGGCCGCGATCAGCACGGTCCGGATCGCGAGGTGCTGGAGGAGGACCCGGCGGTCGCGGAAGAGCGCCGCGGTGTCGACCTCGAGGCCCGCGAGGAGGAAGAGCGCGATGATGCCGAAGGAGGCGAGGAGGGAGATGGTCGCGTCGCCGTGGAACATGCCGAGGCCCAGCCCGGCCGCGGCCCCGAGGCCCAGCTCCGTCACGGCGGCCGGGATCCGGAACCGGAGGAGCACCTTCGGCACCACGAAGAGCGCGAAGACGAGGAGGACGTAGACCAGCTCCGGGCTCACCCGGCGTGGGCCTCCGCGATCTCGCGCAGCCGCTCCACGGACGGCACGAGGAACCGGTCCCGCCCGGTCACGACCACGCGGTCCCGGCCCCAGGCCGAGAGGATCCGGATCGCGGTCTCGACGGTCGTGCCGACGAGGTCGGCGATCTCCTGGCGCGATAGATGCAGCGGGATCTCGGTGCCCCCCTTGGCCGGACGCCCCATCCGGTCGAGCAGCGTGAGGAAGAGCTGAGCGATGCGCGCGTCGACACGCTGCCCGCGCATCTCCTGGAGCTTCTGCGTCAGCGCCACGGTCAGCTTCGTCAGCTCGCGGATGATCGCGCGGGCGAACTCGGGGTTCCGGTCCAGGAGCTCGAAATAGTCGCGCCGCGGCACGATCAGGAGCTCGACCGGCTCCATGCAGATCGCGCTCGCCGGATACGGCATGTAGTTGTAGACCGCGATGGCGCCGACCGGCTCCCCCTTCTCGAAGAGCTCGAGGATCACGTCGCCCGCCTCGGCGTGGGAGACGATCTTCACCCGCCCCTTCACGATCAGCGTCAGCGCGTCGGCAGGATCGCCCGCGCGCCAGAGGAAGTCGCCGCGCTCGTAGTCGCGCACGGCCGCGAGGCCGGCGAGGCGGCGCTGGTCCTCGGCGGCGAGGCCGCGGAACATCGGCACGGCGCGGACCGCCGCGAGGACGCGATCGGCTCCCGGCGTCACGTTCATCGGATCCCCATCCTCCCCATCCGTATGACGGCCGTCATGGTACCAAAGGATACCTTCGCCTAACTCCAAGCATTTCTAGCACTTTCCGTCGCCATCCGGCACCCGGAAAGTGAACGGCCGGTGACCCCCGTCATACGGTGCGAGGCCGCGGGCGACGAAACTTCTTGGTGTGAAGGGCGCCGGATCCGATCCGGCGCGAACGAGAGAGGGAGCCCGATGGAAGCGAAGCGGCTGATCGAGGAGATGAAGCAGGACCACCGGCGCGTCCGGGCCGAGGTGGCGAAGCTCGCCGCGCTCTTCCGCCCGGGCGGCTCCCCGCGCCCCGGCTCGGACGCGAAGGTCGCGTCGCTCGTGGCGATGCTCCGCGAGGAGTTCCGGACCCACATGGCGGCCGAGGACGACGTGCTCTACCCCGCCGTCGAGGCGGCCGTCCCCGCGGCCCGGGCGACGCTCGCGCCGCTCTACGGCGAGCACGAGGAGCTCCGTCTCATGCTCGACCGGATCGCGGAGACCCTGGCGGAGGAGCCGGGTCCCGACCGGGACGAGCAGCTCGGCGTCCAGATCGGCGACCTAGGCGAGCTCCTCCGGATCCACGTCCGGAAGGAGGAATCGCTGGTCCTCAGCGTGACGGCGCGTCTCCTCGGCCCCGTCGAACTCGAAGCGATCGTCGAACGGCTCCATCCGGAGCGCCCGCTCATGGGCGCCCCGTCCACCACGAACCCGAGCAAGGGGGAATCACGATGAACCGCAGCCTTCTCTGGATCCTGCTCCTCGTCGCGGCGGCCACGGCGGCCGGTTGCGGCGGGGACAAAGCCGCCGCTCCGCCGAGCACGGCGGTCGGCGCGACGTCGCCGTACGACGTCGGCCCGCGCGCCGCCGACTCCCCGGTCAGCCCCGCCCTCGCGACGCAGGGCGAGACGCTCTTCAAGACGAAGGGGTGCACCGCCTGCCATACGTACGGCAAGCGGATGACCGGTCCGAACCTCCAGGGCGTCACGCACCGGCGCACGGCCGACTGGATGGAGCACCAGATCCTCCATCCCGAGATCATGACGAAGGAGGATCCGATCTCCCGGGCGCTCCTCGCCGAGTACGCCGTGCAGATGTCGAATCAGGGCCTCAAGCCGGACGAGGCGAAGGCCGTGGTCGAGTACCTGAAGCACCTGGACGAGCAGACCGACGCGGGCACGCTCGCCCAGGCCCCGAAATGACGAGGCCATCGAACGGAGGAGGCACGACGATGAAGCGGTGGTTCGGATTCACCCTCGCCCTGGCGGCGCTCGCGATCCTCGCCGCGGCCCTGGGCGGATGCGGCGCGGGCCGCGGGTCGAGCGCGGCGCTCAAGACGTACGTGAAGCCGGGCGAGCACGACACGCACTACGCGTTCCTCTCGGGCGGCCACTCGGGCCAGGTCTTCGTCTACGGGCTCCCCTCGTGCCGCTACATCACCACGATTCCGGTCTTCACCCCGGAGCCCGCCAAGGGCTACGGCGTGGACGAGGAGTCGAAGGCCATGCTGAAGGGCTTCACCTGGGGCGACGCGCATCACCCCGCGCTCTCGGAGACGGACGGCGACTACGACGGGCGCTGGCTCTTCATCAACGACATGCCGAACGCGCGCATCGCGCGGATCGACCTGAGCGACTTCACCACCCGCGAGATCTTCGGGCCGATCCCGAACGTCTCCGCGGCGCACGCCTCTCCCTTCCTGACGCCGAACACGGAGTACGTCTTCGCGGCATCCCGATTCTCCGTGCCGGAGCCGATCGGAACGATCGCCAAGATCGACGACTACCAGAAGGCGTTCAAGGGAATCGTGGCGGGCGTGAAGGTCAGCAACGAAGGTCACATGTCGCTGGGGTTCGAGATTCTCACGCCGCCGTTCGACTGGGACATCTGCGACGCCGGGAAGGGGCCGAGCCTCGGCTGGCAGTTCTTCACGTGCTACAACAGCGAGGAGGCGCACGACGACCTCGAGGTCAACGCGTCGCAGAACGAGATGGACTACATCCTCGCGGTCGACTGGCGTGCGGCGCAGAAGGCCGTGGACGCCGGCAAGGCCCACACGATCGGCGGCGCGCCGGTCCTCTACCCCTCGGAGAATCCGGGTCTCTGCTACCTCCTGCCGACCCCGAAGAGCCCGCACGGCGTCGACGTATCGCCGAGCGGCGAGTACATCTGCGCCTCCGGGAAGCTCCAGGCGGAGGTCACCGTCCACAGCTTCGCGAAGATGCAGGCCGCGATCGCGGCCGGGAAGTTCGAGAAGGTCATCGACGGAATCCCGGTGCTCCGCTTCCAGGACGTGCTCGAGGCGAAGGTCCCGGTCGGCCTCGGCCCGCTCCATACGCAGTTCGACAACAAGGGCTACGCGTACACGTCGCTCTTCCTCGATTCGCAGATCGCGAAGTGGAAGGTCGGCCCGCCGTGGAACGTCGTGGACAAGATCGACGTCTACTACTCCATCGGCCATCTCGCGGCGTCGGCCGGCGACACGCGGCACCCGACCGGCGAGTACCTGCTGGCCCTCGACAAGCTCTCGAAGGACCGCTACCTGCCGGTCGGCCCCTCGCATCCGGAAGGCGCCCAGCTGATCGACATCCGCGGCCCGAAGATGGAGCTGCTCTACGACTTCCCGACGTATCCCGAGCCGCACTACGGCCAGATCATCGAGGCGAGCAAGCTCCACCCGATGAAGATCTACCCGCTCGCGGAGAACAAGAACCCGTACGCGGTCCACTCGCCGGAGGAGACGCGGGTCGAGCGGCACGGGAAGCGGGTGGACGCCTACGTCATCGCGATCCGCACGCACTTCACGCCGGACAACATCCGGGTGGCGCAGGGGGACACCGTCTACTTCCACGTGACGAACCTGGAACAGGACGAGGACATCACGCACGGATTCGGCATCACGAACTCCAGCAAGGACATGCAGGTCGAGCCGGGCGAGACGAAGACGATCCGGTGGGTCGCCGAGCGCGCGGGGATCCAGCCCTTCTACTGCTCCAACTTCTGCAGTGCCCTGCACCAGGAGATGCAGGGGTACATCGAGGTGGCGCCGGCCGGGACGAAGATCGCGGCCGTGCAGCGACCCCGTCCCGAAGTCGTCGCGGAAGTCGCCGCGCTGGTGAAGCGCTGAACGAATCGGTCCGGGACCGGGCGCGCGTCCGGTCCCGGCCGGAACCCCGGAGGAGGTGGACGGAATGGTGAACTACCTGGGCGGCGCGTTCCCCGCGAAGGAACGGAGGCTGATCCTGCTCGCGGCGCTCGTGCTGCTGCCGGTCTTCTTCCTGCCGGTGCTCCACGTCTGGGAGATGCGCCTCTGGGCGCCGCAGTACCCCGAAGGGCTGCGCCTGACGATCTACTCGAACACGATCCGCGGCAACCTGGACCAGATCAACCTGCTGAACCACTACGTCGGCATGCACAAGATCACGCCGGCGGACTTCAAGGAGTTCCAGTACCTGCCGCAGCTCCTGACCGGGTTCGGCGTGCTCGCGCTCCTCGCGGCGCTCCTGAATCGCCGCTGGCTGGCCGTGCTCGGCTGGGTCCTCTTCAGCGCGTTCGCGGTCTACATGTTCCGGGACTACGCGCTCTGGCTCTACCGCTACGGCCACGATCTCGATCCGCGCGCGGCGCTCAAGCTCCCCGCGTTCACGCCGCCCCTGATCGGGTACGCGAAGATGGCGAACTTCCGCGTGCTGAGCCTCCCTGGACCGGGAACGCTCCTGCTCGGCATGGCGTGGCTCCTGGGCCCCCTCGCGGTCTGGCTCGATCGACGCGACGACGCGCGCGAGCCGGCCGAGGCGAAGGCGGCGTGACGTGACCGGACGCGCGCGCGCGCGCGGCTTCCTCCTCGCCGCCGCCCTGGCCGCGGCGGCGTCCCCGGCGACCGGCGCGGTCCGGTCGGTCCCCCCGCGCGACGGCGCGGTATCCGCCGCGCTCGCCGTCGCGAACGACGGCGACACGGTGCGGCTCGAGGCGGGGATCCATCGCGGCCCGCTCACGGTCGGCCGCCGGGTCCGCCTGGTCGGCGACCCGGGCGCCGTGCTCGACGGCGGCGGCGCGGCGACGGTCCTCACGGTCACGGCCTCCGGCGCCCGCGTCGAGTCGCTCGAGGTCCGTGGGAGCGGCCGGGACGTCCTGACCCTCGACGCCGGCGTCCACGTGGTGGGCGCCCGCGGGGTCGTGTTGCGCGGCCTCCGGCTCTCCGACGTCCTCTACGGCATCGCCGGCGAGCGCGCCGACTCGATCGTGATCGACGGGTGCGCCCTCGCCGGCCGCGTGCGGCCCGCGCTCGAAGCGGGCGCGGATCTGAACGAGGCCGAGGGGAACGGCATCCACCTCTGGTACTGCCGGGACGCGGTCGTCCGCCGCTCCAGCGCGACGCGGTTCATGGACGGCGTCTATCTCTCGTTCGTCGACCGGATCCAGGTGGCCGATTCGCGCTTCTCGGGGAACGGCCGGTACGGATTCCACACGATGTACTGTCAGGAGAATCGCCTGGTCGGGAACCGGTTCGTCGCCAACCTCGCCGGTTGCGCGATCATGTTCTCGAACCACCTCGTGGTCGAGCGGAACGAGTTCCTCCGAAATCGCGGGCCGCGGACGTACGGGCTCCTGCTCCGCGACTGTTCGTCGGGGGCGTTCACCGGGAATCGCCTGATCGACAACACGATCGCGATCTTCATGGACGGCTCGAACCGGAACGTCTTCCGGCGGAATCTGGTCCAGGACAACGGCTGGGGCCTCCTCCTCTTCTCCTCGTGCGCCGGGAACGAGTTCGCCGAGAACGACTTCCTGAACGACGACTACCCGGTGGCGCTCGACATGCGCCGGTCGGACAACCGGTTCGACGACGGCCGGCGCGGCAACTATTGGAGCGGGAACGCTCCGTACGACCTCGACGGGGACGGCGTCAGCGACGTGCCGTACGCTCCGGTGACCGCGTTCGCGTTCCTCTCGAAGCAGTATCCCGACCTCGCGATCCTCGCGCAGAGCCCCGCCGCGAACGCGCTCACGATGGCGGAGCGGACGATCCCCGCGCTTAGGCCGAGCGAGATCGTCGACCGCTTCCCGCTGGTCGCGCCCGCCCCGATTCCGGCGCCCCCCGACGCCGCGCGACAGCGCGCGGGGGACGCTCGAGTCGTGGCGGCGAGCGACGATGTCCCGGGCGCCGGGTCCACGGCCCGGCGCTCCTCGCTCCCCGCCGCGGCCGGGTTCCTCGCGCTCGCGGCCGGGGGCCTCGCGGGCCTCGCCGCGCGGAGGAGCGCATGATCCGCGCCACCGGCCTCGTGAAGCGGTTCGGCGCGGTCCGCGCCGTCGACGGTCTCTCCTTCGACGTCGCGCCCGGCGAGACGTTCGCGCTGATCGGTCCGAACGGCGCCGGGAAGACGACGACCCTGAAGCTCCTCCTCGGCCTCGTCCGCCCCGACGCCGGATCGATCGCGATCGGCGCGGAGGGGCTGCCGCCCGACCGTCCCGAGGCGCGCCGCGATCTCGGATACGTGCCCCAGCGGGTCGAGTTCCCGCCGGGGAGGACCGCGGCGCAGGTGCTCGGGTTCTTCGCGGCGCTCCGCGGGCTGCCCGCGGCATCGGTCCCGCGCGCGCTCGAGCGCGTCGGCATGGCGTCGCTCGCCGATCGGCGCGCGAGCGACCTCTCGGGGGGATACGCGCAGCGGCTCTCCCTCGCGCAGGCGCTCCTGGCCGACCCCACGCTCTTGGTGCTGGACGAGCCGACCGCAAGCCTCGATCCCGAGGCGACCTGGGAGTTCCGGACCCTCCTCGAGCGGCTCCGCCGCGACGGGAAGACGATCCTCCTCTGCTCCCACCTCCTGAGCGAGGTGGAGCGGGTCGCCGACCGCGTGCTGATCCTCATCGGGGGAAGACGCGCCGCGCTCGAGTCGCTGGCCGACCTTCGCGCGCGCCAGGCGATGAGCGCACGGCTCACGGTCGAGACGAACGGGAGCCAGGCGGCGGCGATCGAGTCGCTCCGGAGACGCGGCATCGGGTTCGAGCGCGTCGACGGCTCCCGCCTCTCGGTGGACGGGCGCGAGGGCGGTGGCGTGCGCGCCCTCGAAGCGCTCCGGGGCGACGGCGTTCCGGTCCGCTCGTTCGAGCTCCAGAGAGCGTCGCTCGAGGAGATCTTCCTCGACGTGGTCCGCGCGTCGCGAGGGGAGAACACGCCCGTCGCTCGGGAGGAGGCGCTCGATGCCCGCTGACGCGACGCTCCGCGGCGTCGCGCGCGTCGCGGCGCTCGCCCTCCTGCTCGCGGCGGCCGCCGCGGTCGGCGGCTGCGCGAAGCCGGACGCGGGGCCGCCCCGCATCGCGCGGGGGACGCCGTGCTCGGCTTGCGGCATGGAGGTCCGCGACCTCCGATTCGCCTGCGCGGTGCGCGCGGGATCGGAGATCCGGGTCTACGACTCGATCGAGTGCGCGCTCCACGGCGGCGCGGGCGCCCCGGGGTCGCGGGTCTACCTCGCCGACTTCCTTACCGCGGCGCTCCACGAAGGCGATTCGCTCTGGGTCGTGCGGGGCGACATCCCGTCGCCGATGGGGGGCGGTTACGCGGCTTTCCTCGACCGGACCGAGGCGGAGCGCGTCGCGACGGCGCGCGCGGGGCGAACCGCGCGCTTCGCGGCGTTCCTCGCGCCCAGCGCGGCGGAGGCGTCACGATGACCCGCAGGTACCGCGCCCTCGCGATCGCGGCCCTCGCCGGATCGCTCGTCGTGGCGCTCGCGCTGCGCGCGCCGCGCCCGGAGCCGCGGGCCGCGGCGCCGGCGCCGGCGTCCCGCCCGGACGCGGCCGTCGCGCTCGCCGTGTCGGACGGCGCGATCGTCCCCGCGCGAACGGCCACGCCGAAGGGCGCGGAGGTCACGGTCACGCTGACCAACCGGGACCGGGTGGTCCGGACCGTGACGCTCCTCGGCTACGAGGATCGCGTCTCGGCGACGCGTCTCGAGCCCGGGGCGGCCGCGCGCGTCACGTTCGTCGCCGACAGGCCCGGCGACGACTTCGCCTGGCTCGTGGACGGACGGCCCGCCGGCACGTTCGACGTCACCGGATCCCACCTCGTGGAGGGACATCGATGAGCGCGTTCCGCGACGCCCGACGCCGCCGAGTCCTCGTGATCGCCCGCGAGGAGTATCGCCGCGCGCTCGAGACGCGCTGGCTCTTCGCGTTCACGGCCCTCTTCGCCGTGCTGGTGCTGGGTCTCTCCTATTTCGGACTCGCGCAGAGCCAGGAGGTCGGGTTCCAGGGATTCTCGCGCGTCACGCTGAGCCTGATGAACCTCGTGCTCTTCGTGGTGCCGCTGACCGGGCTCGTGCTCGGCGTCTCGAGCCTCACCGGAAGCGCGGAGACACTGCCACTCCTCCTCGCCCAGCCGGTCTCGCGGGGCGAGGTGCTCGCCGGAAAGTACCTCGGACTCGCGACGGCGCTCGCGGCGGCCCAGGCGCTCGGCTTCGGCGCGGGCGGACTCGTCGTCGCGCTCGCCGCCGGGCCCGACCAGATCGGGGGCTTCGCCGTCCTGACCGCGCTCTCGCTCGTGCTCGGGTTCCTCTCCCTCGCGGCGGCGTTCGGCATCGCGTCGGTGCTCGCCGACCGCGTGCGGTCGCTCTCCGCGGCGCTCCTCCTCTGGCTCCTGCTCGTCGTGGCCTACGATCTCGCCGTGCTCGGCGCCACGGCGCTCCTCCAGGGTGTGCCGCTCCAGGCCGTGCTCTTCCCCGCCCTCCTGCTCAACCCGATCGACCTGACGCGCGTCCTCGTGACGCTGGCCGTCGGCTCGGGCGCGCTCTTCGGTCCGACGTCGGCGACCCTGGTCAAGGTGCTCGGCGGTGGAGCCGGAGTGACCCTCGCGCTCACGATGCTCGCCGTGGAGACGGCGCTCCCGCTCTTCGTCGCCGGACGCGTCTTCCGCCGGCGCGACTGGTAGGCCGGGCTCCGTGCAGATCGAGCTCCGGGAGGCGCCCGCGCCTCGGCCAGGGCGGACCACCGCGCCCGACGCGGCGCCGGGGACCGGCGGAACATCGGCCGTCCCCGACCCCTACCGCATCCTCTTTCCGCTCGGCGTCGCCTACGGCCTGACGGGCGCCGCGCTCTGGCCCCTCCACGCGCTCGGCTGGATCCCCTACCCCGCGACCCTCCACTGGACGCTGATGGCGCAAGGGTTCCAGCATTGCTTCATTCTTGGATTCCTACTCACTGCCATGCCGTCGTTTATGCATGCGGAGCATTGTGGCCGCACGGAGCTTTCGATCGGGGTGGCCGCGATGGCGGCGTTCGGCGTGGCGGCGCTCGCCGGGTGGCCGGCGATCGCACAAGCCTGCTACCTGGCGACGCTCGTCCTGGTCGTCGGAATGGCGATCCGACGGAGGCGTCAGGGGGCGCCGTCGCCCCCCGTCGAGTTCGTCCTGGTCGCCTTCGGAATCGCGCTCGCCGCGGCCGGCTCCCTCCTGATCGCGGGAGAAGCGCTCGGGCTCGCCGCGGAGCCGTCGCCTCGCCTCGGCATCCGGCTCGTCTGGCTCGGGATGATCCTCTCCTCGGTCCTCGGCGTCGGAGGGCTCCTCGTCCCGACGTTCAGCGCCATGCGCGAGCCGCTCGTCATTCCCGGCATCGCCCGCCCGCACGAGCGGGCGCCGCGACGCCGCCTCTACGCCGGGGTCGCGCTCCTCCTCCTCGCGTCGCTCGCGCTCGAAGCGACGGGGCACGCGCCGGCCGGGGCCCTCCTACGCGCCGCGACGGCGAGCCTCGTCCTCCTCCTCGTCTGGAAGCTCTTCCGGGCCCCGGGCCGTACCGACCTCCTCTCCTATTCGATATGGACGGCCGGCTGGATGATCTTCGCGGGGCTCTGGCTCATGGCCCTCTTCCCCCTTCGACCGCTCCTCGGCGCGCACGTCGTCCTGATCGGAGGCTTCGCGCTCCTCACGGCGGGGATCGGAACGCGGGTGGTGGTGCGGCACGGGGGGTATCCGCTCGGCGAGGAGGGGCGCGTGCTCCGCGCGGGCGTCGTGGCGCTCCTCGGGGTGGCCCTCGCCGCCCGGGTGGCCGCGGAGCTCGCGCCCGACGCGCGCGCCGCCCTCCTCTCCGCCAGCGCGCTCGCCTGGATCGCGGCATGGACGACCTGGGGAGCCGGCGCCTGGCCGCGGGTCGCACCTCGTCGCCCGCGAGGAGACCCGCCCACTCGCTGACCGCTCTACCCGGCGCGGACGCCGCCACATCCCCGTTCCCCCGCCTCGAGAGCGCCCCACCGGACCCCGTCGTATCCACGGCGGATGTGCTCCTCCGGTACCATGGTCGCGCGGGGGTGCCGTTTGCTAGAGTCAAAGGGTTCGGCGTTCGCGTCGTACGCCTTGCATCTCGGGCCGGACCGACCACGGAAACGCAGCGCATGAGACCAAGGGTCCTTCTCCACATCCTCGTCGCCCTCGCGGCCGCCTCGGCCACCGGCTGCGGCTGGTTCGGCCCCCCGGAGCCGCCTCCCCCCATCGAACCGGTCACGTCGATCTACGACAGCGGTCCCCGCGCGGGCGACGCGCCCTACATGCCGTACTGGGCGGTCGAGGGGGAGTCGCTCTTCTCGCAGAAGGGGTGCAAGGCGTGTCACGCGTACGGCGTCCGCCTCACGGGACCCGACCTGAAGGGGGTCACACGGCTCAGGAGCGGGGAGTGGATGGCGCAGCAGATCCTCCACCCGGACATCATGACCGTGGAGGATCCGATCTCGATCCAGCTCAAGGCGGAGTACATCGCGCAGATGGCGAACGTCGGGCTCACGCCGCGCGAGGCGATGTCCGTCATCGAGTACCTGAAGAAGCTGGACGAGGATACGGAGGCGCGGGACGGCCCGCACGCCTTCGACAATCCGACGCCCCCGCCGTTCCAGGCGCCCGGTGAGGCGGCGCCGGGTCTATCCCCGACGGGCCTGCCCGGGACGGGGGTGCCCGAGACGGGCGCGCCTCCGCCCGTGACCGGCTCCCCCGAGGCCGCGGTGCCGGAGGCGGTCGCGCCCGAGACCGTCCCGCCGGAGGCCCTCGCCCCCGACGCGTCGCCCGACGCGGCTACTTCTTCTCGACCGCCTTCTTGACGGCGGCCATCGTCGTCGCCATCTCCGACTCCATCTTCGACGCGGTCGCCTTCCGGTCCTCCGGCTTGCTCTCGTCCGTGTACTGCTCCGTGTAGACCACGTGCGTGACCGTGCCCTTCGGCTCGAGCCGGAGCCGCGCCTCGCACATGTAGGAGCCGTTCGTCGGCTCGTGCGCGACCCGTAGCTCGCGGTTCACCGCGACGTACGTCACGATCGACCGGCCGCCGTTCCCCCACTCGTCGGTGAAGTCGAGCACGTCGCCGACCTTCGTCAGGTTCACCTTCGCGTTCGACGGGTTCTTCCAGATCGGGCACCACGTGACCAGGTTCTTCCCCGTCGTGAGGTAGGACCAGATCGCGGCGGGAGGCGCGGCGACGTCGACCGACTGCGTGATGCGGACGACCGGGATCTCGCTCCAGGCCGCCCGGGCGGCGGCCGGCGCGAGCGCGGCGAGGGCGAGAAGCAGGGCGAGGGTGGACGGGATGCGGCGCTTCATGACGGTCGTGCCTCCGTGGTGGATGCCGGCGCCGGATGCCGGCACGGGGTGGACGTTGGGGTGGACCGGGTATAGCGGAAGCGGCGCGCGCTGGCAAGGGGACGTGCCGGAACGCCCGCGGCCACGCCGGTGTCCCCGCCGCTGCCCGCGGCCGAACGGGCTTTCCCCCGCCCCCTCCCTTCGCTAGATTCCGTGCATGACCCCGGAAGCGCAGGGCGTCGCCGGCATCGCGGTCGCCGCGATCGGCGGGCTCGCGATCGGCGTGGAGCGGCAGTGGTCGGGCCACGCGAGCGGCCCCGACGCCCACCTGGGCGGCATCCGCACCTTCACGCTCCTCGGCATCCTGGCCGGGATCGCCGGCTGGGTCTGGTCGCTCGGCGGCCTGGCCCTGGCGGCCGTCCTCGCGGCGCTCGCGGGCGCGCTCGTGATCGCGTCGTACGTGGCCTCGAGCCGCCGGGAGGCGTTCGGCACGACCGAGACCGCGGCCCTCGTCGTCGTGGCGGCGGGCGTCCTGGCCGGCGCCGGATACCTCGCCCTCGCGAGCGGCGTGATCGCCGTGACCGCCCTCCTCCTCGTCGAGAAGTCGCGCCTCCACGCCGCGGTCGCCAAGGTGGACGACGCGGAGATCCGGGCCGCGATCCGCTTCGCGGTGATGGCCGTCGTCGTCCTCCCGCTCCTCCCCGAGGGACCGTTCGGGCCGCTCGGCGGCATCCGGCCGCGCCAGCTCTGGCTCCTCGTCCTCTTCTTCTCCGGGATCAGCTTCGCCGGCTTCCTCGCGCGCCGGCTGATCGGGCTCCGGCGCGGCTACACGGTCGCGGGGCTCCTCGGCGGCCTCGTCTCCTCGACGGCGGTGACGTTCACGCTCTCGCGCACGAGCCGGGACCACCCCGGGCTCTCGAGGCCGCTCGCGGCCGCGGTGCTCGCCGCCTGCGCCGTCATGTACGCGCGCGTGCTCCTCGCCACGGCCGTCCTGAACCTCGACCTCATGAGCGCGCTCCTCCCGTACCTCGTCGCGCCGTTCTTCGCGACGGTCGTCGTGACGATGATCGGCCGGGGCCGGGGCCGCGCCGAACCGCCCCCCGATCCCGGGCCGGCGAACCCGCTCGAGCTCAAGGCGGCGCTCCAGCTCGCCGGGCTCTTCCAGCTGGTCCTCTTCGCGGTGCACGCCGCGCGCACGACCTGGGGCGACGTCGGTCTCGCGGTCTCGGGCGGCATCCTCGGGCTCACCGACATGGACGCATTGACGATCTCGATGGCGCGGAGCGCGTCCGATCCGGCCGCGCTGCACGGAGCGGCGCAGGCCGTCGCGGTCGGCGTGGTCTCGAACACGCTCTTCAAGGGGGCGGCGGCGGCGGTGCTGGGCCGCGGAGCCCTCCGGTGGCTCGTCCCGGCGCTGCTCCTCGTGACGGCGGCCGTCGGCGTGGCCGCGATCCTCTTCCTCCGCTGACGCCCGGCGTGCTCGATCCGATCGCCTTCCTCTCCCGGGCCGAGCCGGCCGCGCGGGACGGCGACCCGGCCGACGCGCTCTTCGTCCTCGCGGGCGGCCAGGAGCGCAAGGTGGAGGCGGTCGCCCGGTGGCGCGCGGGCGCGGCCGCGACCCTGGTCGTGAGCGTCGGCCGCTTCGAGTGGCGGCGGTACGCTCTGCTCGGCCTCCCGGGCGACGACGCGCTTGGGCGCGCGGTCGAGGCGGTCCCCTATCGGAGGCGTCACTTCTTCGTCGTCGTCCCGTCCGGCGCCGGCGACGCCGGCGACCGCCGCGTGGAGATCGTACGGGTCGAACGGGGCCCGCTCGGCACGTGGCGCGAGCTGCGCGCGTTCCGGCGTCTCGCGGTCGAGCGGGGCTGGCGCTCCGTGGTACTCCTATCCTCGGCGATCCACCTCCGGCGGGTCTCCCTCCTCGCGCGTCGCGTCTTCCGGGGGACGGGGATCGCGCCGACGTATCTCGCGGTGCCGGGTGGACGGGATCGGGCCGGCCGCGCGTCCTGGCCCCGGACGCCGCGCGGCGCGGCCTTGATCGCGAGCGAGCTCGTGAAGGTCGCGTTCTACGCGGCGGTCCTATGGGGGTGAGCCATGGAACGGGCGCCCCGGACCGGAGTCCGGAGCGCCCGAGTCGCGTGCCGCTCGAGGCGGCGTCCCGCGCGATGCGGGGTCAGCGAATGATGGCGACGCGTCCCGTGAAGGTCTTCCCCGCCGCGCTCATCCGGATGAAGTAGACGCCCGACGCCACCGCGGTCCCGGCGGACGTGCGGCCGTCCCACGTGATCGAGTGGTAGCCCGGCGTGAACGGATGGGTCGCCACGTTGCGGACCAAGGCGCCCCGCACGTCGTAGACCTTGAGATCGACCGGCGCGTCACGCGGGATCGCGAGCATCATCCGGACGTCGGACTGGGACATCGGATTCGACCCGATGATCCGGAACGCGAACTCCTTCGGCAGCGCCGTCTCGCCGTCCTCCACGGCCGTCGGAGTCGATTCGAGCACGGTGAAGGGCTCGGAGATCCACGATCCCATCGCCCCCAGACCGTCCACCGCCACCAGCTCCAGGATGCCGTTCGTCGTCTCCGGGCCGATCACGAGGAACGAGTAGTTGTGCCCCTGGATCTCCGGCGCGACCATCCGCCAGCTCTCTCCGCCGTCGAACGAATACCAGAGCTCGTAATAGAGCGCGGCGTGACCGTTCGGGTCGTCCCAGGCCAGGTTGATGTGCGCTCCCGCCGGATACGACTTCGGCTGGCGCGCCTCTCCCTTGTTCTCGTCGAGCCCCGACGACGACACCATCTTCGGCTTGAGGACGCGGACGTAGTCGGTCCCCTGGAACCACGAGGCGTCCTTCACCTCGCCGATCATCTCCACGGCGACGTTGTCCCCGGTCGGCAGGATGCCGACCAGCTGGATCCGCGGGAACTTGAACGCCGCCTCCTCGAGTCCGTTCCCGTCCTTGTCGTCGTAGCCGATCGGGGCGTCCGGAACGACGCCGATCGTCCGGTTCAGGAGCACGGTCGACGGATCGATCTCCCGGGCTTCGTAGCCCGCGATCGGCTCCGCCAGCCCGCTGACCCAGTTGCCGTTCGACGCCCGGTTCAGCGTGTTCGGATCGAGATCGACCATCGCGCCCACGACGCCGACGTGCAGGTTCGCCTCGACGTCGATCAGCGGGTCCGTCAGGTCGTTGCACTGGATCCGGAGCGCCCCCGAGTAGTCGCCGTCGGCGAGGCCGGTGGCCGTGAACGTCACGTTCATGTCGACGTGCCCGCCGGCCGGCACGACGCCGGAATTCGGGGAGACCGTGAGCCAACCCGGGAGCCGCGAGAACCGGAGCCGCAGGTTGTTCTTCACGTAGGCCTGGTTGTACGCGACCTGGAGCCCGATGTCCTTCGTCGCGTTCTGGATGCCGATGGTCGCCTCGTTCAGGCGGGTCCCGTCCATCTGCAGGTATTGGAAGTCGATCGTCCCGCTCGGATAGAGGATCACCTCGAACGTGTACGGACCGCCACTCGAGTAGCGCGGCACCCCCGCGTACTCCACGATGAACCGCGTCCCGTCGTACTGCGCGTAGACGGCCCCGGCGCTACGCAGGTCGAGGTCGTCCCAGAACGGCGCGAGCAGGTTCTCCGGCGTGGAGGTGCTCGTGTTCGGGAGCGTCGTGTTCGAGAGCGACGTCGCGCTGCTCGTGAACGAGAGCCACCCGTTGGAGCAGACGCGGTACTCGGTGAACGTGTTCCCGTAGAACGGGAACGGGAACGGCAGCGGGAACGGTCCGACGTTCTGATCGTCGCCGTTCACCGGCAGGTGCGTCCCCGTGCTCGTGATGTCGACCCAGTCGAACGGCGTGCCCTGCACCGGATCGTCGCTGTCCGCGTACCGGTAGCCGTACGCGTCGGGTCCGCCCGAGGCCAGGGCGGCGGGTCCGCCCGGCTCGCCGGGCTGATCCTTCCCCGTCTCGGCCGACGGATGCGCCTGCACGGCCGCGGGGAGCATCACCAGCCCCTCCGCGCTCCAGGTCAGATCGCTCCCGCCGGTGTTGTCCATCCGGAGGATCTTGGTCTTCGTCTCCGCCGTCGGCCCCAGCGTCGTGGCGAGCGCCGCGCGCACGGAGTTGGCCCCCATCGAAGCCTCGGGCGGGATGTACGCCACGCCCGTGAGGCCGACCGACAGGGCGCCGTTCGGATCGTTGCTCTCGACCAGGAGCTGTCCCAGGCACGGGTTGGGCGGGACGCACGGATTGGGCGGGCGGAACCGCACGGTCAGCGCCCTCCCCGCCCGGTTTCCGAGCGTGAACGGAACCGCGGGCGGATCGACCAGCTGCCAGCTCGGATCGACGATCGAGAGGGAGCGGATCTCCACCACGTCGCTGCCCGAGTTCTGGATGTCGACGGTCAGCTCGCGTTCCTGCCCGATGTACAGCCACCCGAAGTCGAGCGCCGCGGGCGTCGCCGCCACGTGCGGCGTGCCGACGGCGACGAGCGTCGCCGGCAGGTTCGTGACGCCCTCGTCGGGATCGTTGCTCGCCAGCCGGAGCGTGCCGGCGTACGTGCCTCCGAAGAGGTCCGCGGAGTTGAACGTCACCTGGATCGGCAGCGAGCCTCCCGGCGGAATCGTGCCCGACGACGGGCTGGCGACGAGCCAGTCGGGGGTCGTGCGGAACTCGATCGCCAGGTTGTCGTGCACGTACGCGTCGTTGTAGACGACCGTGAGGCCGTCGTCCTTCGTCGCGTTCTGGATTCCGATCGTGGCCTCGTTCAGCCGCGTCCCCTGCATCGACAGGTACTGGAACATGATCCGACCGGACGGATAGAGGATCACCTCGAACGTGTACGGTCCGCCGGAGGAGTATCGCGGCACGGCCACGAACGAGAGGATGAACCGCGTGCCGTCGCGGTACGTGTAGAGCCGCTGGACCGAGCCGGGATTCAGATCGTCCCAGAAGGGAGCGAGCAGGTTCTCCGGCACGCCGCTTCCGCTGTTCGGGAGCGGCTGGTTCGTCAGCGCGGTGAGCGTGCTCGTGAACGAGAGCCACCCGTTCGTGCAGACGTTGATCGTGTTGAACGCGTTCCCGTAGAACGGGAAGTCGAAGCCGATCGGGACGCCCTGGAGATTGGCGTCGTCCCCCGTCAGGGTCAGCGGGGTTCCGATCGCGGTGAGGTCGACCCAGTCGAAGGCCGGCCCGTTCGGATCGTCGCTATCCCGCCACGTGTACCCGAACATGTCGGGCCCGCCGGTCCCCCGGATCCCCTGCCGCGGATCGACGGCCTCCTTCCCGAGGACGAGCTCGTCGTACGTCGGCACCGACGTCGCGGTGAGCGTCGTGCCCACGACGAACGTCAGGTCGCTCCCTCCCTGGTTCTCGACCGACACGGTCTGCATGGACGAAGCCGGGATCGGGAGCGTCGCCGAGAGCGACGCCGGCGAGACGGCGATGTCCGGCGCGACCAGCCCGGCTCCGGAGAGCGCGACCGGGTAGGCCGGCGTGTCGGGATCGTTGGAATGGATGGTCAAGGTCGCCGGCCTCGGTCCCGCCGTGGGCGGCCCGAACGAGACGAAGACGACGGCGTTCGCGAGCGGCGGGACCGTGAAGCTCCGGTTGTCCACGCCGTACGCGGGATCGCTCATCGTGATGTCGCTCACGACGAGCGCGTCGGTGCCCCGGTTCTGGATCGTCAGCTCCCGGATCCCGGGGAATCCGATGAAGACGTTCCCGAATTCCACCGGATCGGGCGTCGCCGCGATGTCCGGTACCCCCGTCACGGTCAGTCGCGCCGGGACCTCGAGCTCTGGCAGGACCGGGTCGTTCCCCTGGATCCGCACCGCGCCCTCGTAGACGCCGCCGAACAGGTCGGCCGCGTTGAAGCCGACGTTCAGGTCGACGAACCCGCCCGGAGGCACCGTCCCCGACGCCGGGCTCACGGTGAGGAACCGGGCCGGCGGACGGAAGCGGACCGCGAGGGAGTTCTTGATGTACGTCGCGTTGAACACGACCTGGAGCCCGTCGTTCCGATCCTGGTTCTGGATGCCGATCGTCCCGCTCGTCTTCAGCGCCATGTTCATCGTCAGATACTGGTAGAGGATCGTGCCGTTGGGATAGAGCACGATCTCGAACGTATTCGTTCCGGTATCGCTGAGGCGGGTCACGTCCTGGTACTGGATGACCAGCTTCGTGCCGTCGTTGTAGTAGTACGCGTGCTGGACGGTCGAGAAGTTGAAGTCGTCCCAGTAGACCGCGAGCAGGTTCTCCGGCACCGTGCTCCCGGTGTTCGGGATCGTGGTGTTCGTGTACGTGGTCTTCGTGCTCGTGAACGAGACGAAGCCGTTCGTGCAGATCCGGAACGAGTCGAACGAATTCCCGTAGAACGGGAACGAGAACCCGATCGGATAGGGACCGGTGTTCTGGTCGTCCCCCGTCATCGGGATCTGCGTCCCCACGGTCCGGACGTCGACCCAGGAGAACGCCGGTCCGTCCGGCTCGTCGCTGTCCTTGTACGTGTAGCCGAACACGTCGGGGCCGCCGGACTTGAGCGGGGCGGGACCCGACTGCACGTCCGCCTCTCCCTTGCCGACCGGCACGTTGTCCGCGTCGGTCCCGACCGTCACGGAGCCCGACGGCGCGTTCGTCACGGTCTCGGCCGTGAACGTGAAGTCGCTCCCTCCCGAGTTCGACACCCGGAGCGGGCGGCTCGTCGCGGTGTTCGTCAGCAGAGCGACGTCGAATGCGGTCGGTGACACCGAGAACGACGGCGCCGGCACGGCCGCGCCCGTCACCGCTACCGCGAGCGACGGGGCGTCCGGGTCGTTGCTCTCGATCGTGAGCGTCGCCGCGAGGGCGGCCGGCGCGGTCGGAGCGTACGTGACCGTGACCGCCTGGCCCGAGAGCGGGTGGAGCGTGAACGACGTCGGCGACGCCGTCAGCGTCCCGTCGCTGGACTGGATCCCGGTCACCACCAGGTCATCGGTCCCCGGATTGGTGACCAGGAGGGTCTTCTCCGGCGTCGCGCCGACGAAGATGGTCCCGTAGTCGAGCGACGTCGGGTTCACGGCGATGTCGGGCGCGCCGATCACGTGGAGCGACGCGGGGAGCGAGACGTTCGGCTGTGCCGGGTCGTTGCTTTGGATCGGGATCGTCCCCTGGAACGTCCCGCCGTTCAATCCCGCGGCGTCGAACCGGACCTGGACCGTGGCGCTCTGGCCGGCCAGGACCCGCCCCGACGTGGGGGTGACGGAGAGCCACTGACGGAGCGGCGCGATCCGCACCGCGAGCCCGTCCCGCAGATACGTCGTGTTGAACGCGACCGTCAATCCGACCGACTTCGACGCGTTCTGGATCCCGGCCGTCGCGCTGTTCGTGGGCGAGCCGAGGGAGAGGTACTGGTACCGGATCTCCCCGTTCGGATAGAGGATCGCCTCGAACGTGTACGGGCCGCCCGTCTGGTAGTGGTTGACGTCGACCCACGCGACGATGAACCGCGCCCCGTCGTTGTACGTGTAGACGTGACCGGTGGCGGCGAAGTCGAGGTCGTCCCACATCGGCGCCACGAGGTTGGCCGGGGCGCCGCTGTTCGGGAGCGGCTGGTTGTCGTACGACGTCGCGCCGTCGCTGAACGAGAGCCACCCGTTCGTGCAGACGCGGACGTCGGTGAACGTGGCCCCGTAGAACGGGAAGTCGAAGCCGATCGGGATGGCGGGAGACGTCGCGTCGTCTCCGGAGAGCGGCTGGAGATCGCCGACGGCGGTCAGGTCGACCCAGTCGAACGCCGGGCCGCCGGGCTCGTCACTGTCGAGCCAGCGGTACCCGTACCCGTCCGGACCACCCTTGCTCTCCGCGACCGGCCCCACCCGCGGGTCGGTCTCCCCCTTCGCGAACGGCTGGTAGTCGTAGACCACCGGCTGCGAGAAGGCGAGCTCGGGCGTCGGGATCTGGTAGTCGAGCGTCCCCTGCGCCACGTTCTGGATCGTGAGGGTCTGCGTGGCCGTCGCGCCGGTCAGGAGGTCGGCCGAGAACGAGGGAGGCGACGCCGCGATCATCGGCGCGCCGAGCGTCGTCCCCGTCGCCACGTTCGACAGTCCGCCGGCGTTGTTGAACTCGTCGAACGCCTTGATCGCGAAGTAGTACGGCGTGCTGAAGGCCAGGCCGCCCACTTCGAACGACTCGGCGGCTCCCGCCGACTGGGGATCGGGACCGGCCGCCAGGGTCGCCGACGGGAAGGTCGCGTCCGTGATCGGCGCGGTCGAGTACCGGATCTCGTACCGGGTCGCGCGGCCGGTGTTGCCGTCGTCGCCCGTCGCGGTCCAGGTGAGCCGCATCGTGTTCGAGCCGGGGTCGCTGGTCATGAGATCGGCGATCGTCCCCGGCGGCGTGTCGTCGGGCTCCGCAATCGTCATGAACGCGTTCAGCCGGCCGTTCGTGACGCACTTCCCCTGGAGGGACGGCTTCACGTCCGCGGCGTTCAGGACCAGGTTCTTGATCTGGAGGTTCGGGACGTTTGGATACCGCCCCATGGCCAGCGCCACGACGCCCGCGACGTGCGGGGTCGCCATCGACGTGCCCGAGAGCAGGCCGTAGCTGTTCCCGGGGAGCGTCGAGAGGATGCTGACGCCCGGGGCGGCGATGTCGACCGTCGTCGCGCCGTAGTTCGAGAACGACGCGAGGTTGTCGTTGTTGTCGGTCGCGGCGACCGAGATGATGTACGGCGTGTCGTACGCGGCCGGGTACTGAGGCGTGATGTCGCTGTTCTGCCCGGAGTTCCCCGCGGCGGCCACGAAGAGCTGGCCCGCCGCGCCGGCGGCGTTGATCGCGTCGAGCAGCGCCTGCGAGAAACCGCCGCCGCCCCAGGAGTTGCTGGTCAGGCGGACGCCGACCGTGATCGCGTACTGGATGCCGAGGATCGCGTCCGACGTCGAGCCGCTGCCCCCCGCGCTCAGGAACTTGATCGCGACGATCTTCGCCTGCCAGTTGACGCCGACGACGCCCGTGTTGTTGTTCCCCGCCGCGGCGATCGTGCCCGACGTGTGGGTCCCGTGGCCGTTGTCGTCGAACGGATCGCCGTCGTGGTTCACGAAGTCGTATCCGTGCACGTCGTCGACGTACCCGTTCCCGTCGTCGTCGATCCCGTTGCCGGGGATCTCGCCCGGGTTGGTCCAGATGTTGGCGGACAGGTCCGGGTGGTTGTAGTCGACGCCCGTGTCGATCACGCCAACCTTGAGGTTCGGGTCACCGGTGAACTGGTCCCACGCGAGCTGGGCGCTGATGTCCGCCCCGGGCGTGCCGCCGGTCTGGCCGGTGTTGTGGAGACCGTACATCTCCGGATACCGCGGATCGTTCGGCGCCACGTCGGCCGTCAGGACGTAGTTCGGCTCGATGTAGACGACGTTCGGGTTGTGGGCGTACCGGGCGATGGCCGCTTCGACCGAGACGCCGCTCAACTTCCAGTGCTCGGCGCCGATGAAGTCGAACCGGTGTGCGACGGCGGCGTGCAGGTCGCGCTGGATCTGGCCGCGCGAGGAGGCCGCGGCGCCGGGACGGAACTTGATGATCACTTCACCGGGAATGGTGCGGGCGTCGGGGGCCGCCGCCCGGGCGACCGGGGGACCGAGGAGCAGGAATACGAGCAGCAGGGACACGAACGACGGCACAAGCCATCGCGGCTGGGAATGCATGCCGGACCTCCTTGGTGCTGGGGACCACGCCTACCGGCGGGGCCGCGGCAATGGGAAGCGCGATGATGTGGATCGATCGGGATGCGACAGAGGTGGGTGCGACGTGCGGGAGCGGGTTGGGGGGGTCGGGTCACCTCCGCGTTGAGGATTCGGGTGCCGGACGCGCCGCAATCGGGTCCGAGGGGTGACGAACGGGCGGCATGATACCTCACCGCCGCGGCCGGGTCAACCTCGCATCGCGTCCGATCGGCGATCCGATGCCGATTTCCCCTCGGTCGTCGAGGATTCCACCCACCCCGCGCGCTCGAGCGCCTTCCACGCGTCCTCCTCGCCGAGCGCGATCAGTCGCTCGGCCTCCGCCGGGGCGTAGTCGAGCACGCCGCCGGGGAGCGCCCGGTCGGGCTCGACGATGCAGAGCCGCCGCGGCAGCGCGTCCCCCTTCCACGATGGCGGGAGCGCCCGCATCTCCTCCTGGAGGTCGCGCCAGTTCGCGAGATCGAGGAATCGACCCCAGATCGCGATCGGGTCGCGCGTCGGGGTCTCGGCCGGGGGCGCGCCGCTCGGCGCCACGACGATCACGAGGACCGCGTCCGCGTCGTCGTAGAGGGCGGCGCGGAGCGGGTGCATCGAGATCGCGAGCGGATCGATGTACTCGCGGTCCTTCACCCGTCCCGGCTCGAAGATCACCGGAATGGCGGAGGAGGCGACGGCGGCCTCGAGCACCTCGTCCGGCGACGTGACCGGGACCGTCTCGCCGAGCACGGACTCGACGCGCTCCCGGAACGCCGGGGACGGATCGGGCCAGTTCACGAAGTACGTGATCCGCCCGTTGTCGAGCGCGAGCCCGCTCACGATCAGATGGAGATCGCGCGCGACGAGACGCGCCGGGTCGCCGGACGCCGCGAGGCGCCGCACCAGCCGGCGCCGCGCGGCGCCGCCCCAGATGCCCCGCGCTTTCGTCTCGGGCAGGAGGCCGAGGAACGCGCGGCGGATCAGGTGGCCGAGGCGGCCGGGCCGGTTCGCGAGCCACGCCGTGAGCGCGAGGAGGAGGAGCGTGGCGCTGAAGCGGTGCGGCCAGGGAAGGGCGAAGATCCACGCGATCAGGTGGATGGCGGCCCACGCGGCGAGGAGGGCGGCGCCCCAGGCCCGGGCGCGCTTGCCGGTCCTCGGGTCGCTGAAGCGGCTCAGGAGCGCTTCGGCGCCCCGCGAGGAGCGGAGCATGAGGAGGCCGGCGCCGGCGACGACCGCCCACGCGAGGAGATCGAGGATCGCCGACGGGACGCCGATCTGCGCCACCGGGCGGCGGAGGTAGAACGCGGGGACGCTCAGCTCGGCCGAGCCGATCCACGTCACGAGCAGCTCGATCACGCCGAGCACCAGGAGGAAGCCGCCGACGGCCCGCCACGCGAGCGCGCTCAGGCGCATCCCGATCGTGCCGGGTCGCATCTGCTTCCAGGCCGCCTCGAGCCCGCCGGCGCGGAAGCCCTGGGCCACCCACGCGACCGCGTTCAGCGCGCCGGCCGACGCGCCGGAGACGATCGCCGGCCGGAGCCCGAGCTGCTCGAGCGCCTTCAGCACGCCGACCTCGTAACCGCCGAGCGCGCCGCCGCCCGACAGCACGACCGCGATCCGCCGGAACGGAAGGTCACGCCGGAGCCTGCGGGCCATGGCCGGATCATACGGGATTGTCGGGCGGGGCCGAAACGCCTACCCTTCGCGGCGCATGACGCCCGACTTCGACGTGCCCCTCGCCGTCCGGACGCTCCGCGCCGCCGACCCCGCCCTCGGCCGCCTGATCGAGCGGGTGGGGCCGTGCCGCTTCCGCGTCGACCCCGCGCAGAGCCCCTTCCACGCGCTGGCCGAGTCGATCACGTACCAGCAGCTCCACGGCAAGGCGGCCGAGGCGATCTTCGCGCGTGTCCGCGCGCTCTACGCGCCCCGTCGCTTCCCCACCCCGGCCGAGCTCCTCGCGACGCCCGACGACGCGCTCCGCGCGGCCGGTCTCTCGCGCGCGAAGCTCGTCGCCATGAAGGACCTCGCGGCGAAGACCGCCGACGGGACCGTGCCGGGCGTGGCGCGCCTCCGCCGGCTCGACGACGAGGAGATCATCGAGCGGCTGACGACGATCCGCGGGGTGGGACGCTGGACGGTGGAGATGTTCCTGATGTTCCGGCTCGGCCGCCCGGACGTCCTGCCGGTCACCGACTTCGGGGTCCGGAAGGGCTACGCGGTCGCGTTCCGGAGGCGGGAGCTGCCGGCGCCGAAGTGGCTCGCCGCGCGCGGCGCGCGGTGGCGGCCCTACCGGTCGGTCGCCGCCTGGTATCTCTGGCGCGCCGCCGACATGGGGGGCAAGCTCACGGGCGGACGCTCCTGAGCGCGCGCGGCGTGGATCTCCTGCAGGCTCACGACGTCGATCGCGGTCCGCTCCCGTAGCGCGCGGATCGCCTCCACCGTCGCCGCCGCCGCCGTCATCGTGGTCACGCAGAGGACGCCGTAGAGGATCGCGTTCTTGCGGATCGCGCCGTCGTCGTAGAACGACGCCTCGCCGAGCGGGGTGTTGACGATCAGGTCGATGCCCTTGCTCTTGATCCGGTCGACCACGTTCGGGCGCCCCTCGTTCACCTTGAAGATCCGCTCCGCCGGGACGCCGTTCGAATCCAGGAACGCCGCCGTGCCCGCGGTGGCCACGATCGCGAAGCCCATCTCGTGGAGCGCCCGCGCGATCGGGAGCACCGCCCGCTTGTCGTGGTCGTGGACGCTGACGAACGCCGTGCCCGACGTCGGGATCACCGCCCCCGCTCCCGCCTGCGCCTTCGCGAACGCGATGCCGAAGTGCTCCGAGATCCCCATGACCTCGCCGGTCGACTTCATCTCCGGCCCGAGCAGGATGTCGGAGCCCGGGAACTTGAGGAACGGGAAGACCGACGCCTTGATGAAGAACCGGTCGACCGTGAGGTCCTCCACGATTCCCTGCTCCGCGAGCGTCCGGCCCGCCATCACCCGCGCCGCGACCTTCGCGAGCGGCACGCCGGTCGCCTTGCTGATGAACGGCACCGTGCGCGACGCGCGCGGGTTCACTTCGAGGACGTTCACCTCGTCGTCCTTGATCGCGAACTGCACGTTCATGAGGCCGCGCACGCCGAGCGCCAGGCCGAGCTTCCGGGTGGCGTCGCGAATCACTTCGAGGTGCGGCGGCGCGATCTTGAACGTCGGCAGGACCGCGGAGGAATCGCCGCTGTGGATGCCGGCCTCCTCGATGTGCTGCAGGATGCCGCCGATCACGACGCGCTCGCCGTCGGCCACCGCGTCGACGTCCACCTCGAACGCGTCCTCGAGGAAGCGGTCGATGAGGATCGGATGCTCGGGCGACGCCTTCACCGCCTCGCGGACGTACTCCTCGAGGTGCGAGTCGTCGTACACGATCGCCATCGCCCGGCCGCCGAGCACGTACGAGGGACGCACCAGGACCGGATAGCCGATCCGTTCCGCGACGACCTTCGCCTCCTCGAGCGACACGGCCGTGCCGCTCTCCGGCTGCGGGATCCCGAGCTCGCGGAGGAGCGCGCTGAACCGGCGGCGGTCCTCCGCCAGGTCGACCGCGTCGGGACTCGTGCCGAGGATCCGCACGCCCGCCCGGTGGAGCGGGACGGCGAGCCGGAGCGGGGTCTGGCCGCCGAACTGGATCACGACCCCCTCCGGCCGCTCGCGCTCGATCACGTTCATGACGTCCTCGAACGTCAGCGGCTCGAAGTAGAGGCGGTCGGACGTGTCGTAGTCGGTCGAGACGGTCTCGGGATTGCAGTTCACCATGATCGTCTCGTACCCCTCCTCCTTGAAGGCGAAGGAGCCGTGGCAGCAGCACGTGTCGAACTCGATCCCCTGCCCGATCCGGTTCGGCCCGCTCCCGAGGATCATCACCTTCCGGCGGTCGGAGGGATCGGCCTCGCACTCGGTCTCGTACGTCGAGTAGAGGTACGGGGTGTGCGACTCGAACTCGGCGGCGCAGGTGTCGACCCGCTTGTAGACCGGGCGGATCCCGGCCGCCAGGCGCCGGGCGCGGATCGCGGCCTCGCCCCGGCCGGTCAGGTCGCCGATCCGCGCGTCGGAGAAGCCCATCCGCTTCGCCTCGCGGAGCGCGTCGTCGTCCAGGTCCGGCACGATCCGCTCCTTCATCGCGGTGATCTGCTGGATCTGGTCGAGGAACCAGTGGTCGATGCCGGTCATCGCGTGGATCCGCTCGTGGTCCCACCCGAGCTCGAGCGCGCGCTTCACGTAGAGGATCCGGTCGGGATCGGGCGTCTGGAGCTTCTCGGCGATCCGGGCGTCATCGAGGTCGCGCCCGCCGAATCCGTCGCTCCCGGTCTCGAGGCCCCGGAGCCCCTTCTGGAGCGCTTCCTTGAACGTCCTCCCGATCGCCATGACCTCGCCGACCGACTTCATTTGGGTTCCGAGGCGCGGACTCACGTCCCGGAACTTCTCGAACGCCCATCGCGGGATCTTCACGACGACGTAGTCGAGCACCGGCTCGAACGAGGCCGGCGTCACGCGCGTGATGTCGTTCCGGATCTCGTCGAGCCGGTACCCGATCGCGAGGAGCGCCGCGATCTTCGCGATCGGGAAGCCGGTCGCCTTGCTCGCGAGCGCGGAGGACCGCGAGACGCGCGGGTTCATCTCGATCACGACGAGGCGCCCGGTCTCGGGATCGACGGCGAACTGGATGTTCGAGCCGCCGGTCTCGACGCCGACCTCCCGGATGATCGCGCGGGCGGCGTTCCGCATGGCCTGGTACTCGCGATCGGTCAGGGTCTGCGCCGGCGCCACCGTGACGGAGTCGCCGGTGTGGATCCCCATCGGATCGAAGTTCTCGATCGAGCAGATCACGACGAAGTTGTCCGCGCGGTCGCGCATGACCTCGAGCTCGTACTCCTTCCACCCGAGGATCGACTCCTCGATCAGGATCTCGCGCACGGGGGAGAGGTCGAGCCCGCGCGCCGCGGCCTCTTCGAACTCCTCGACGTTGTACGCGATGCCGCCGCCGGTGCCGCCGAGCGTGAACGACGGGCGGATCACCACCGGGAGTCCCGTCAGGTCGAGCACCGCGCGCGCCTCCTCGATCGTCCGCGCGAAGCCGCTCCGCGGCACGTCGAGCCCGATCCGCCCCATCGCCTCCTTGAAGAGGCGGCGATCCTCCCCCACCTCGACCGCGCGGCGGCTTGCGCCGATCAGGCGGATGCCGAGGCGGTCGAAGACGCCGCGCTGGGAGAGCGTGACGGCGAGGTTCAGGGCCGTCTGCCCGCCCACGGTCGGCAGCACCGCGTCGGGGCGCTCGCGCTCCAGGATCGCCTCGACCACCTCGGGGGTGAGCGGCTCGACGTACGTCCGGTCGGCGTACTCGGGGTCGGTCATGATCGTCGCGGGATTCGAGTTCACCAGGGAGACCCGGATCCCCTCGGCGCGGAGCGCCTTCACGGCCTGCGTCCCGGAGTAGTCGAACTCGCAGGCCTGCCCGATCACGATCGGCCCGGAGCCGATCACCAGCACCGATTCGATGGACGGATCGCGCGGCACGCTAGCGGCTCCCCTCCCGGGCGGCGTCGGCCGCCCGGCGCTCGTCCATCCGGCCCACGAACTCGCGGAAGAGGTAGTGGCTGTCGTGCGGCCCGGGACTCGCCTCGGGGTGATACTGCACCGAGAAGACCGGGAGGTCCCGGTGGCGGAATCCCTCGACCGTGCCGTCGTTCAGGTTCACGTGGGTCAGGACGTACGTGGCGCCGTCGAAGAGGGACGGCTCGACCGCGAATCCGTGGTTCTGCGCCGTGATCTCGACCTGGCCGGTGGCGAGGTTCTTCACCGGGTGGTTCCCGCCGTGATGGCCGTACTTGAGCTTGAACGTGGAGCCGCCGCAGGCGAGGCCCAGGATCTGGTGCCCGAGACAGATCCCGAAGACCGGCCGGCCGGTCCCGATCAGCGCGCGCGCCGCCTCGATCGCGTAGACGCACGCCTCGGGGTCGCCCGGCCCGTTCGAGAAGAAGATCCCCTCGGGATCGAGCGCCAGCGCCTCGGCGGCGGAGGTGGTCGCCGGGACCACCGTCACGTCGCAGCCGATCGCGGCGAGCATCCGGAGGATGTTCTCCTTGATGCCGAGGTCGTACGCGACGACGCGGTAGGGACGCGCGCCGTTCGGGGACGAGGCGCGGTCCCCGTACGCATAGGCGCGGTCGCACGTCACCTGCCGGGCGAGGTCGGCGCCGATCATCGACGCCGACGCGCGGGCGCGCTCGATCAGCGCCTCGGGCGCCTCCCCCGAGGCGGCGATCACGCCTCGCTTGGCGCCGTGCGTCCGGAGGTGGCGGGTCAGCATCCGCGTGTCGATCTCGCTGATCCCGACGATCCCGGCCTCCTCGAGGTACCGATCGAGGTCCCCGGCGGCGCGCCACGAGGAGGCGGAGGAGGAGATCTCGCGGACGACGAATCCCGCCACCTGGGGGCGGGAGGACTCCACGTCGTCGCGGTTGACCCCGTAGTTGCCGATGTGCGGGTACGTCATCGTGACGATCTGCCCGCGGTAGCTGGGGTCGGTCAGGACTTCCTGGTAGCCGCAGAGGGCGGTGTTGAAGACGACTTCACCCGATGTCTCACCGATGCGTCCGAACGCCTTGCCAACGAATACGATACCGTCTTCCAGCGCGAGCACCGCTCGGGCGGCCGTCCGGGACATCGGGGGGCGGGTCGACTCCTTCCTGGCGCGGGTGGAAACGGGCTGCGTCCGGCGTTAGCCTTGGGTACGGGCCGATCCCCGGCCCACCATCCCAGGAGGTGCGTCATGGGACGAGTCGCCGACCTGCTCCGCGCCAAGGGCTCCGCCATTTATACCATTTCCTGCGACCAGACGGTGTACGAAGCGATCGTCGAGATGGTCCGTCACAACGTCGGTTCCCTGGTCGTACTCCAAGGCGACGATCCGGTGGGCATCGTCACGGAGCGGGACTACCTGAAGGAGATCGCGCTCCGGGGCCGCACCTCCCGCGCGACGGAGGTGCGGGAGATCATGAGCCGGACCGTCATCGTGGTGGATCCGGACCGCTCGCTCGACGACTGCATGGCCATCATGACGGAGCGCCGGGTCCGCCACCTCCCCGTCCTCGAGCACGACCGCCTGGTGGGCGTCATCTCGATCGGGGACGTCGTCAAGGGACTCGCCAAGGACCGGCAGGTCGAGATCCGGTACCTCACCGACTACATCACGGGGAAATATCCGGCATGAGCTCCACGCGGACGTGGATCGGAATCGGGCTCGCGGGCGCCGTCGCCGCCCTCGCCCTCGCGGCGTGGTCGGCGGCGGGCGCCGCGACCGGTGCCCTCCGCGTCTATTCCTTCGAGCGAAAGGGGTACGTCATGGTCGACAAGGTCGTGAAGAACGACGCCGAGTGGCGGAAGGAGCTTCCACCCGATGTCTTCCGGATCACCCGCCAGGGGGGCACGGAGCTCGCGTTCACCGGCAAGTACTGGGACAACCACGATCACGGAATCTACCGGTGCGCCGACTGCGGGAACGACCTCTTCACGTCGGACACGAAGTTCGACAGCGGCACCGGATGGCCCAGCTTCTGGAAGCCGATCGCGCCGGAGAACGTCGACACGAAGAACGACCTGAGCCTCGGCATGGTGCGCGACGAGGTCCGCTGCGCGCGCTGCGGCGCCCACCTCGGACACGTCTTCGACGACGGGCCGAGGCCGACCGGGCTCCGCTACTGCATCAACTCCGCCGCCCTCGCGTTCACGAAGACGAAGTAGCGCCTCCACGCGCCGCCGGGCATGGCGCCCGGCGGCCGCTCACCCCTTCACGCAGAGGATCGGCGTGAGCTTCGCCACGATGCGCGCGAGCCCTGCCCGCTCCGCCGCCTCGACCACCGCGGTGACGTCCTTGTACGCGCCGGGCGCCTCCTCCGCGACGCCGCGCGGCGACGGGCTCCGGATCTCGATCCCGCGAAGCCGGAGCGTCTCCATCACGTCCCGTCCCCGCCACCGCTTGAGCGCGGCCGTGCGGCTCATCGCGCGCCCGGCCCCGTGGCAGGCCGACCCGAACGAGAGCGCCTCGCTCTCCTTCGTGCCGACGAGGATGTAGGAGGCCGTCCCCATCGTCCCGCCGATCAGCACCGGCTGGCCGGTCTCGCGGAAGAGGCCCCGGAGCCCGGGGTGGCCGGGTCCCCAGGCGCGGGTCGCGCCCTTGCGATGGACGTAGAGGCGCCTCGTCGCGCCGTCCACCCGGTGCGCCTCGACCTTGCACGTGTTGTGCGAGACGTCGTAGAGGAGCGGGAGCGTCGTGCCGGGAAGCACGCGCTCGAACGCCCGGCGCGCCAGGTGCGTCACGATCTCCCGGTTCGCGAGCGCGCAGTTGATCGCCGCGCGCATCGCGCCCAGGTACTCCTGGCCGAGCTCGGAGCGGATCGGCGCGCACGCGAGCTCCCGGTCGGGGAGCGTGATGCCGTGCCCGCCCGCGGCCGCGACCATCCGCTTCAGGTAGTCGGTGCCGATCTGGTGGCCGAGCCCGCGCGAGCCGCAGTGGATCGACACGACCGCGTCGCCGGTCGCGAGGCCGAACGCGGCGGCGGCGGCGTGGTCGCCGATCGCGGCGACCTCCTGCACCTCGAGGTAGTGGTTCCCCGATCCGAGCGTGCCCATCTCGTCCCGCTGGCGCTTCTTCGCGTGATCCGATACGGCGTCCGGGCGCGCGCCCTCCATCCGGCCGTCCTCCTCGATCCGGCCCAGGTCCTCGGCTCGACCCCACCCGCGCTCCACGGCCCACGCGGCGCCGCCCTCGAGCATCCGCTCCATCTCCCTGGCGTCGAGGCGGATCGTCCCCGTGCTCCCGACGCCCGCGGGGACCGCGCCGAAGAGCGCGTCGGCGAGATCGGAGACCCGCGCGCGCACGTCGTGCGCCGTCCGCTCCGTGAGGAGCGTGCGGACGCCGCAGGAGATGTCGAAGCCGACGCCGCCCGCGGACACGACTCCGCCTCGGTCCGGATCGAACGCGGCGACGCCGCCGATCGGGAATCCGTAGCCCCAGTGCGCGTCCGGCATCACGTACGCCGCCTGCTCGATGCCCGGGAGCTTCGCGACGTTCGTCGCCTGCTCGGCCACCTTCTCGTCCATGTCGCGGAGGAGCGCCTCCGTCGCGTAGAGCACGGCCGGCACGCGCATCGCCCCGCGGCGCGGGATCCGCCACGCGCACGCCGCCGTCCGCTCGAATCGGGTCGGGTCCATCGTCTCTCTCCCGCGTCGCGACGGGGTCAGACGTCGACGACGCACTGCGCGAGCCACGTCCCGTCCGCCTCGCGCGCCACGCGGAGCGACGTGTACGTGGCCCCCTTCACCTCCACGGCCGGCTCGTGCTCGGACGGACGCACCGGCTCCCCGGCGGCGACGCCGACGAGCCCCTCGGCGCCGAGCGTCACGTCGAACGAGCCGAAGAGCATCCGGCGCGTCGCCATCTCGTAGACCACCGCGTTCAGCCAGTCGACGAGGAGCACCTCGTCGTCGGGCGGATCGGGCATCGGAACGCGGAGCGTCACGCGCTCCTCCGCGCGGACCGAAGCGGGGTCGACGAGCACGGCCGTCAGCGCCAGGGCGGCGCCGGCGAACGCCGCCTCCTTCGTGGCGCCCCGCCCGCGCACGCCGACGTCGGCGCCGTGCTCGAAGTGCTCCCAGCGCGGCCCGGACGCGCCGGAGGTCTCGACGCGCGGCGCCCCGGCCCGTGCGGCCGCCGCGCCGAGGAGCCGCACGACCTCCTCGTCGCTCACCTGGCGGAAGTCGTCGAAGAAGGCGCCGACGGCGAGGAACCGCTCCGGCGTCCAGAGGACCACGACCTCGTCCGCCTCGCGCTCGAGACGCCGCACGGCCTCGGGCGGCGCGACGCCCGCGGCGGCGATCAGAAGCGCCGGCCCCTGGGCGCGGATGAGCCGGAGCGCCGCGGCGAGCGTGGCGCCCGTCGCCACGCCGTCGTCGACGACCACGACCGTGCGGCCGGCGGGGTCGAGGGGGCGCCGCGCGGGCGTGTAGCGCTCGCGCCGCTCGAGGAGCGCGCGCCACTGGCGCCGCCGCTCCTCCTCCAGATACCGCTCGGTGAGTCCGATCTCCTCCGCGTTTCCGTGGAGCGTCATCCGCCCCGTCTCGTCCACGGCGCCGACGGCGAGCTCCGGCTGTCCCGGCGCGCCGAGCTTGTGGACCAGGACCACGTCGAGGTCCCCCTCGAGCGCGGCCGCGACGATCGCGGCCATCGGCACCGCCCCGCGCGGCACGCCGAGCACGAGCGGCCGCGCGCCCCGGAGCCGCTCGAGGCGGCGGGCCAGGAGGCGCGCGGCTTCCTCCCGATCGCGGAACGGCTCGCGGTTCACGGCGCCACCCCCGCGGCGCGTCCGGCGCCGGCCAGGAGGAGCCCCGCCCCCGCGCCGGCGGCGTAGAGCAGGAACGACCGGAGCGTCCAGACCTGTGCCGGCACGATCCGGCTCGTGGTCTCGGGGTCGGCGAGGAGGCGGCGCGCGGCCGCCGCGGCGTGCGGAAGCCCCGCGAGCCCGAAGAGGAGCCCGGAGGGCGCGCCGAAGGCGACGAGGAGCACGAGGCCTCCGTATGCCGCCGCCACGATCCAGCCGAAGACGCGGCTCGCCGCCCGGCGTCCGAGACGGACCACGAGCGTCCGCTTTCCCGCTTCGCCGTCGGCGCGGCAGTCCGGGAATTCGTTGATCCAGAGGAAGGCCGCGATGAGGAGGCCGAGGGGGGCCGACGCCAGGAGCACGTCGCTCCCGACGCGGCCGCGCTGGACGAGGTACGTGCCGCACGCGATGACCGGGCCGTACACGACGGCCACGGCGAGCTCGCCCAGGCCGCGGTAGGAGAGACGGAGCGGCGACGCGTGATAGAACCACGCGAGCGCGACGCCCAGGAACCCGAACGCGAGCACGCGCGGCTCGCGGGCCAGCACGATCGCGAGGCCCGCGGCGATGCCGATCGCGTACGCCGTCGCCGCGATCGATGCCGTCTCGGCGCGGGTCAGGAGCCCGTCGACGAGGACCCGCTTGCCTCCGGAGAAGGGGCTGCGCTCCTCGGGCCGGACGTTCGCGTCCGCACCGCTCGCGAAGTCGACCAGCTCCCCCGAGGCGTTCTTCGCCGTCTCGATGGCGAAGATGCCGGCGATGGTGAGGAGGAGCCATCCGACGGCGAGCGGGCCGTCGCGCGCGGCGGCCGCCGCGCCGATCGTCATCGAGGCCGCGGACGCGAGCGTGATCTTCGGATCGGCCAGGCGATGGAGCCCACGCCACCAGTCGCCGCTCATCGGTTCCCCCCGCGGGGATCGCCCCCGATCCCTCCTTGAGCGAACACCCGCCCCCCGTGCCGGTCAAGGGGAACCCGATCCACCCGGGCCGCGCTCCGGCGCATCGCGGGGGATTCCCGCGGCGCCTCGAGGGGTATATCGTGGAGGCAGGCATTCCTCTCCGATCGGAACGACGCGCCGATCGGACGATTCCTCGGGCCGGCGGCGTCCGGCGAAAGGAGACGTCATGAAGGTCCTCGTCGGAGTCGACGACTCGCCGTTCTCGGAGGCGGCGATCGAGTACGCGAAGCGCGCGGCCTGGCCGCAGGGGACGGAGTTCCTGGTGCTCTCCTCCAGCCCTCCGATCTGGGTGGGACCGGGCGAGGCGGTCGCCGTGGGCCCGATCGCGCAGCTCAACCAGGAGCAGCAGGACTACCACCGGTCGATCGCCGAGAAGGCGTCGAAGTCGCTGACCGGCTCGGGCCTCGTGGCGAAGGCGATGACCGGACTCGGCGACCCGCGTTCGGCGATCGTCGACGCCGCGACCCGCGAGCGGGTCGATCTCGTGATCGTCGGATCGCACGGGCGGTCGGGATTCAAGAAGCTCCTGCTCGGGAGCGTCGCCTCGCACGTCGTGGCGCACGCACCGTGCAGCGTCCTCGTGGTGAAGCAGCCCGCCTGAGCCGAGGCGCGTCCCCCGCGACGCCGCGTCGCGGGGGACGTTCGCCGTGCGCTCAGCCGCCGCGCTCCTCCGGCGGCTTGACGCCCCGGAACGCGACGTAGAGGAGCACGTCGTACGCGATCTTCATCCCCGCGCCGATGACGAGGGGCGCGCCGAGCGACCCTCCCTGCATGAAGAGCCCCGCGAACGCCGGAGCCGCCGCCCACGACCCGAGCCGCACCAGGTGCGTGACGCCCGACGCCGGCGTCCGCTCCTCGGGCTTCACGACCGCCATGACGTACGACTGGCGCGTCGGGACGTCCATCTCCACCAGCGCCTCGCGCAGGAGGAAAAGGAGCGCGGCGACGCCGAACGAGGGCGCGAACGGCACCGCGAGCAGGAAGAGACTCGACGGGATGTGCGTGAAGACCATCGTGTTCACCAGGCCGATCCGCCGGGCGAGCCACGCCGCGCCGACGTGGGATGCGGCGTTCAGGAGCCGCGCGGCGAAGAAGAGGAGCCCGATCCCCGCCTCCCGCACGCCGAATCGCGCGTAGAAGAAATAGGAGAGGAGGGCCGTCGTGAGGAACCCGCCGCCCAGCCCGTCGAGCGCGAAGAGCGCGGAGATCCGCGTCACGATCCGGCGCGTCCCGGGCGAGAGCGTGAGTCGGCGGACCGGCGAGGCGAGCTCGATGCCGGGCGAGAGGCCGCGGTAGAGGATCGCGGTGACGAGGAGGAGTCCCGCGTAGACCAGGACCGCGAGACGCAGCGACTCGGGCCCCGAGGCGTGCGCGAGGCGGAAGGCGGCCGGCAGGCCCGCCGCCAGCGAGCCGAGCGCGTGGCCGGCGTCCTGCAGCACGTTGTAGTACGCGAAGACGGCCGTCCGCCGCTCGGGGGGCGCCGTCGCCGGGAGCACGACCTGGTCGAGGATCATCGACGCCCCGCGGTCGCGTCCCATCCCGTTCAGCATCCCGAAGAACGCCGCGAGCCCGATCACGAGGAACCGGGAGGCGAGCGCGACCGCGACGCCGCCCAGGGCGCCGAGGATTCCGAGCACGATGAGCGCCCGGCGTCGCCCGAAGTGGTCGCCCCCGAGCGTGACGAGGAGCGCCGAAACGGCGGCACCCGCGAGGCCCGCCGTGATCACGGCCCCGATCCGCCCGGGATCGAAGCCCGATGCGGCCAGGTGGATCCCGATCAGGACGCCGATCATGCCGGTCGCGACGGCTCGGAGGAACGCCGCGGCGTACAGGATCGCGCGGTCGCGCGGCCGTACTTCCCGCTCGGGGCTCGTCACGCGCGGAGACTACACCAAACGCCCGGACCGCACGTGCCGCGAGGCGGGCCCGAATTGGCAGGCCCCTGCCAGAACGGCAGGAGGTCGCGCGACGTGGGCGCCGGGCGGCGCGACGGCATCGCGAGAACGCGCCGCGGAAGCCGAGCGCTTCGAATCGATTGCCGTGCCGCCCCGGCACGTCGCCAAGGGCGCCATGCGCGGCCCGCATCCTGCAACCGTTCCCGATGCGGTCGCCCGACCGCAGGGCGATACCGTCCACCTCCAACCGGGAGGCACGTCATGACCGAGAGGAAGCGCGCGAAGGCATCGACCCCGAGCGCGCCGGCCCGAAAGGCCGCGCGTCGCCGCCGCAAGAGCACGAAGTCCGCGAAGTCCGCCACGATCACGCCCTACCGGGATCTCGAGATCCAGACGCGGCGCGTCGACCTCGATCCCGCCTGGCGGGCGCGGATCGAGGCGGAGATCGCCGGTGTCCTCGACCGGCATCCCCAGGTCCTCCGCACCCACGTGACGCTGACCCGCGCGCTCCACCAGAAGAAGGAACGCGACACGGTCTCGATCGTCGCGAACGCGGCCGGCCGCGTCTTCCGCGTCGAGAAGCGCCACGACACGATGGAGGGCGCGCTCCGTCTCGCGCTCGGTGCGTTCGCCCGCGCGGCGAAGGACCTGCGCCGCCCGAAGCGCGCGCTCCGCACGCGCCGGGGCCGCGACGTGGTGCCCCCTCAGCCGGCGACCTTCGAGGTCAGCAGGTAGGTCACCGCGGCGACCGCGGCGGCCGCCGGGATCGTCAGCACCCAGGCCCAGACGATCCGACCGGCCACGCCCCACCGGACCGCCGAGAGACGGCGCGTCGACCCGACGCCGACGATGGCGCCGGTGATCGTGTGCGTCGTCGAGACCGGGACGCCGAGATGGGTCGCCGCGAAGAGGCTGATCGCGCCCGCCGTCTCCGCGCAGAATCCGCCGAACGGGCGGAGCTTCGTCACCCGCGCCCCGAGCGTGTGGACGATGCGCCATCCGCCGGAGAGCGTCCCGAGGGCGATCGCGAGCCCGCACGTGATGACGACCCACGTGGGGATGTAGAAGTGCGAGATGCGCCCCGTGGTGAAGAGGAGGAGCGCGATGATCCCCATCGTCTTCTGCGCGTCGTTCGCGCCGTGGCCCAGGGAGTAGAGGGCGGCGGAGACGAGCTGGAGCCTCCGGAAGAGATGGTCGACCTTCGCCGGCGCCGACTTCCGGAAGATCCACGACGTGACGATCATGTTGAACCACCCGAGGACGAGACCGACGACCGGCGCCACCACGATGAAGATCGTGATCTTCGTGAGGCCGGGCACCACGACGGCGCCGGGACCTCCGTAGCAGACCGCGGCGCCGACGAGCCCGCCGATCAGCGCGTGCGACGACGACGTCGGGAGCCCGAGCCACCACGTGAGCAGGTTCCAGACGATCGCGCCCACGAGCGCCGAGAGGAGGACGTGGTTGTTCACCGCGTCCGCCGTCACGATCCCCTTCCCCACCGTCTTCGCGACCGCTTCGCCGAGGACGAAGACGGCGACGAAGTTGAAGAACGCGGCCAATTCCATCGCCACCGTCGTCTCGACCCGCGTGCTCACGCCGGGGTTCGCCGTGGTCTGGGCCGCGTTCTTCAACTTCGTCGCCGTCTTCGTTCTCGGCGAAGCGGTCGCGAA